>CAZICJ010000013.1:0-45394 GCA_964537635.1 uncultured Pirellulales bacterium | reverse complement strand
AGTCATGAAAAACCTGTTATCCGCCGCCTGGAAAAACTCCTCGCGGCCTAAAATCAGTCAGTTTGAGATATAAGTCTCTTGCAATACCTCGGTTGAATTTTAAAAATTTCAGAATATCAAGTGGCTGCACGGCACTATTCAAATCACAGGAAGCAATTCTATTTATCCATTTTGGGGACGATTCCAATACTTCGCCCCCCGGCCAATTCCTCTTATAATTTTAACAACGCACTAATTATAGTCTCACGGTTATCCTTTAGTAATGTCGCAAGTATGTTTATAGAAATCATAAGACGACTCGTACAAAAAGGAAAGGACTTATGAAAACATGTCGATTTCTGGCTGCGGTACTGATTCTGGCGGCCGTCACAAACGTCGTTCAAGCCAAAAAGAAAATGGAGCTGGTCTATTTTGACGGACACATGCATACCACGCACTCCGACGGCAGCGGCTCGATTGCCGATATCAAAGCCGTCGCCAAAGCCCGCGGCCTTAACGCCGTGTTTGTCACCAACCATACCAAACAAATCGTGGATATGGCAGAGTGGATGGATATCGTTATGACCTGCATAAACTTGTCCGAAAAAGGGTTTATGATGATCCCTTCATTTGAAGTGACCGGCAGCGAAGGCCTGTTCTGCCGCGACCATGTCCTGGCCTGGGGCGTATCTGTTCCGTTTGTCGGCGACCCGACACAAACCATCGCACCTGAAGAACTGTGGGAATCGCCCCAGAATCCGTTCGGCACCGGCCCGATGTATCCCGAAGTCATCACCCAATGGACTGACTGGATCCATGAACACGGCGGCATTGCTGTGCACGCCCATACCACAGGCACAACACAGCTTTCATATAATGTGGACTATATCGAAGTCATCAATCTCAGCCATACCAAAGATGTCGCTCATTTTGCAGAAATGGCCGGCTTTAATGCCCAGGATGCATGGAACCTCGGCGTTTTATTCAACAGCTTTTCAGTTTATGGAGGCCGCTATCTCCAGATGCCCGTCAGTATGCCCAATCCCTATTACGGCCAACCCGGCCAGCCTGCGACGATTGAACTGCCTCTCCAGCAGGCGCTCTACTTGGGAACATCCATGATTGGCGATATGGGCGAAAATTCCGGCGGCGCCCAGTGGCTTGGCCCCAATACCCCCCAGGAATTACTCGACGCAGGCGCTGCACCGGCAGCCGACCTCAATTCCTGGGATGACCTGCTGATGGCCTATATCAATGGCCAAATTGACCATCCGATTTACGGCGTAGCCAACAGTGACGCCCACAATACCGCTAACACCGTCATTGGCAGTATGGAAAATGATGATTCTGACGTAGGCGAGGCTAAAAACGGCGTTTATTTAACCCAGTTTAACCGGGGTCAGCTTTTCCACGCCATTCGCCGAGGAAATCTGTTTGCAACCACAGGCCCGTCGGTGTACTTCGATGTCGATGGCCAGATTATGGGCGAAACCGTAAAAATCTGCGATCCAAGGGATAACGATCTCGGCGGCGGCCTTGGCAAACCCAAACACCGACCCCGCAGAGATGACACCGTTACAATGACTTTGTCGGCAGACTCTCAAAGCCCGGCCGCAGTCATCGTCAAGATCGATATCATCAAAAACGGCGTGATTCTGCAAACCAGCAATCCCATGACTGCCGAAGTTGAATTGGAAGTTAAAGACCAGGTAACGCAGGACGGCTACTATCGCGTCGAAATTACCGCCTACGACAGCATTTCCGGAAAATATCAATTTGCCTATACCAATCCGGTTTTTGTGAAAATTCAATAAAAAATTAAACCCGACAGAGTCACTTTCAAATTGGGCTGTAAATGGACCCTTACCATTTACAGCCCTCGTTTTTGATACCCATGCGAGCAAAACCGGGGACATCTGCCAATTATTTGCATATTTTATCATCCTTTTTATTTCGTTGCCATTCCAGACATCTGACAACCCACCAGCACCAGATCATAGGGCAGGTTCTGCTGCGGGACAATCTTTCCCGGATGGAGCCCCGGCCATCGCCGCGGTCAGATGTGTGTACAAATCCAGCGTCCTGACCGGTTTGGTCAGGCAGGCCGCAAAACCGATCGCGGCCAGCTCATCGCGATTGCCCGGCTGGCTCAGCGAGGTCATCAGGATCAGACAGGTCTCTTTGAGCCGCTCATCGGCTTTGATTGCCTGTCCGAGCATTCGCCCATCCATGTCCGGCATCTGCATATCGGTAATGACTGCATCGAAAGGATTTTGAGATTCCTGTGCCTCAAGCATCATTTTGATGGCCAAGGCGGCATCCGGCGATTCGGCGACACATGCGCCCCAGGATGTCAGCCGGCTTATAAGAATCTTGCGGTTGCTCGCATTGTCATCCACAACCAGGATACGCTTGCTACGGAGTTGAGCCGATATTCTCTTGGCGCAATCCTTATCGGACTGGAGCGCCAGGCGTGCCGTGAACCAGAATTCTGTGCCTTTGCCTTCCTGGCTGTTGACGCCGATTTGTCCGCCCATTTTTTCGGCAAGCTGCTTTGAAATTGCCAGCCCCAGTCCGGTGCCGCCGTATTTTCGTGTCATGGATGCGTCCACCTGGGTGAACTTGTTAAACAGCAACCCTATCTTATCCGCGGGGATACCGATACCGGTATCTTGTACCGAAAATCGCAGCATCACATCGCTGTCGGTTTTTGCCATGACAGCAACGCTTACCGAAACTTCCCCCTGCTCTGTGAACTTGACCGCGTTGCCCGTCAGGTTGGTCAGGATTTGCCGCAGTCGTCCCGGGTCGCCCCGCAGATAGGAGGGGACATCCGGGTTGGCCGCACAGAGAAACTCCAATCCTTTTTCCTGCGCCCGAACAGCCATAATACCCGAAAAGTCATCCAGCAAGTCCCGAATATCAAAGTCCAGCGTCTCCATCTCGAGCTTGCCGGCCTCGATTTTGGAGAAATCGAGAATATCGTTGATTACAACCATCAGGGCTTCGCCGCTGGAACGTACGATCTGGGCAAACTGACGCTGCTCATCGGTCAGCCCGGTCTCCAGCAGCAGTTCGGTCATCCCGATGACGCCATTCATAGGGGTTCGGATTTCATGGCTCATATTGGCCAGAAACTCGCTCTTGGCGATATTGGCCGCCTCGGCCTGGACAGCCATTTTGTTGGCATAAGCCGTCCTTTCCTCGAGATGTCGGTTCAGCGTTTCGGCATCGGCCAGCGCTTGAGTCAGCCGTTCTTCCGCCAGCTTGTGTGTGGCATTGATGAAGACCTTTTCTGTCAGAGAAGCCAGAGTGCCGGCAAATGACTCGTCGTCGGGATGCCATTGGCGCAAGGGTCCGATGTGTTCCAGACAAAAGACGCCCTGTAATCCGTTATCTACAGACAAGATGGTGTCAAGCATGGATGTAATTCCAAGCGGAACCAGGTATCCCGACGTGAATTCGCTTGTACGAGGATCGTTTTGGGCGTCGCTGGCTGCGATGCGCGACTTTGTGCGGATCGCTTCAAAGTAACGCGGGTAATCATCAGCGCGTAAGATCATTCCCTCGGAGTGCTGATGGGTCCCGGCCTCAAAAAGTTCGATGCAGCGAATTTGCCTTCCATCCTCCGAGAGCAGCCAGATGCTGGCGCGTTGGACTTGGAGCGTATGGACTGCCGTTTCAGTCAGAATCCGTTTAGCTGCCTGCAAATCGCCCGCGATTACAGCAGGGTCAATCGCAAGAGATGCGAGGGCCTGACATCGCTTGCGGGCAAGTTCCCCGCTGTTCTGTATCACTGCAAAGGCCGCACCGAGTTGTTGTTCGGCCGTACCCGTTACAGAACAGAGCAGAATAAGCACGCCGCCAAACATCGCGATGAACAACCCCAGGGACTGTAACAGATCATTTCGGGCCGTAAGGGTTTCGAGAGTTAAATCCCGCATAACGACGAGGTCAGCCGCATCGCGGCCCGCGGCGTCGGGCAGATGGATAATCCCGCAGGAAAATCTTCTCTCGCCCTGACTGGCGTCAAAGGCCTTGTCTGCTGAGTCCGTCTTGCGGTCATGCTCAAGCCGGTCAACCACCTCATTGGGAAGGTCGGGTATGGCATAATGGATTACTGCGAAATTGGGATAGGCATCCCATTGCCCGGCATAGCCAAAGGTTTTTTTCCAGTCTCGAATTTATCCCGCGTGGTGTATTGCTTGCGGATAGCAGTCAGTATATCGACATCCATATTCTCGGCAAGTTCTCTTATCAGATGCTCAATCTCCATACCCAGCTCCAGGTAGCCGATTGTTTTGCCATCCTGTTTCCACGGCCGTACATAGCGAAGCGTAAAGGTTCCCAGCGGCCCCAGCTCCAGGCCCCATGCATCCTCATCCGTCTTCTCTGCCGCCGCCAGTGTAAAGCGGTCGATACGGTCGCCATAACGCTCGGGCTGATGCGCTCGCAGAAAACATATCCGGTCGGGTGTTATAAAGTAGTAATGTGTTATTTGATATTCCTGCTTCAACTGTTCATAGTCCGGCTGCACCAGCGCTGTAAGCGACGAAAGGTCCCTGTCCTGCCATGCCTTCAGAATTGCCGGATTGACGGCGATGTGGTCTATCTGTGCCTTGAGAAGCTCAACTGCCGAGTCAATCCGTTGAGTCCATCCGCTCTCGACCTGTTCTGTAATACGGAGCATGTCCTGTCTGGATTCATCCCGCATCTCCTTATATTCGTGTGTCCCGAAGAGTATTAGTCCGACCAGAACTGCACAGGCGGTCGGAGCAACAATCCATGCCCTGAATTCCAGTGTTTCTTGTTTCATCCGCCGGCTGCGAAGATGGATGACTGCCGCACCGCCTATGAGAATCAGAATCAGTCCCAATGCGGTAAGAATCGGCTCTCTGCGGACGGCGTTAAGCTGTGACTGCCAGTCACTGGCCAGAAAATCCACGCTGACTACCATCAGGACTTTGCCGGTGTGCGGGTCAACAACGGGTGCAATCGCCGAAACGAAAGTTCCATATTCGTCCGTGTAAGGTCCATTTGCAACCGGATGTTTGTCTTTAAAAATTTGGAAGTCTTCCGCCGGCGGCTGCTCATATTCCGTTCCCGGCGGAGTGGCCATCGGGTCGTCCTGCGGGTAAGTCTCCGGCCCGAAGAATATCTTGCCGTCACGCAGAAACTCACTGCAAATACCTCGCTGTGAAAACCCTTTACCCGCGGCAATCATCTGCTCTCGGATTTGCTCAAAAGCCGGCGTGCCTTTGTCTGCCGCCGTGAAGGTAAGTTTTTTAACCAACTCCGGGGTGATGGCGGCGGCAACCGCCTTTGCCTTGCCAATAAAATGCATCCGCATCTCGACATCCTTGCCTACCGCCCGCTGGCTACCGGTCCACCAGCCGCCGGCCAGAAGAATCGTCGCAAGAACAGACAACAGCCCTGTATATAACATCTTATCGGACATTGAGTTGCCCTGACGGTGCGGACTGCCGCTTGCCGCCGGACATCCGGTCGTAATGTACCCTGCTTGTTTCATAGTATTCCCTAAATGCAACACATTGCATCTTGCGACTCATCGTCATTTTAGGGGGCAAAATTAACCTGCAATACTATATCCATAGCGTGAAATTGGAGATAACAAAATGGGTGACCCTCCAGGACAGACCGAAAACAAATGCGGGACTGCCGGCGGGTACGTCCGGTAATGTGAGCGGAAGAAAGTTGAGCCAAGACGGCGCAAAATACAACTTGCCCTGCCAAAGCGGACAGGGTTTTTTCGTCAAATCACCCGTTGGTGTTTGTGGGGGCTTATTCGGTCTCTTTGCTGCTGATCAATTCATAGACTTCTTCGGGCGAGCCGGCTTTTTCCAGCTTGGCCTTGAATTGTTCATCCAGCAGCAACCGGCTGATGCGTGCCAGCGCCTGAATATGCGGGCCGGTTTTGTCCGGCGGCGATACCAGAAGCACCATAATAATGACAGGCTTATTGTCGATACTGCCGAATTCAATCGGTTCTTTGGCGATGCCGACGGCCATGACCAGTTCCTTGACGGCGGTACATTTGCCGTGGGGAATGGCAATGCCGGAGCCGATGCCTGTGCTGCGGGTTTGTTCCCGCTCCAGGACCGCTTCCAGTGCGACACCGGCGTCTTTGACCTGGCCGGCGGCGGCAAGGCTGTTGACCAATTCTTCGATGGCCGCTTCTTTATTCTTGCTTGTCAATGGCGCACAAATACAATTCGGCTGCAAAATCTGCGTAAGAATCATAATTTATACCAACATTCTTAAATGACATTATTGTTTCTATAACAAACCTTTTCTTATAGTCCTGTGAACCATCTTTTGCAACAGGATTATTACAAAATTTTTGCAGGCTTGCCTTGGATGTTATATAAAAAGAGATAGTTTGGCCGGTAATAAAGGACCCGTACATTTTGCTGGATTTATACCCCAGCATATTGCCCTGTAATCCGATCCCGTCTGTCCGTGTCATCTCCGCGCAGAGCCCGTTGTTGCGCGGGCGGATACGGCAGTCCAGTATTTCAGGTGAGCAGACTGCCCAATCGCCGCATAATTAGTTGGTGACCGACTCCAGCGATTCGGATGCATCAGAGCATTTATAGCGGGATTTAATGACCCGAACCGGTTTTGGCAGGGTTTCCGGGTTTTTCTGGGCAATCTGCAGTGCCTCTTGGGCGGTTTCGGCGAACAGATCGGCACCGATTTCTTCCCACAACCCATCAGCACGGTTGAAAACCCCGCCGGACAGCATAATCCGCATTTCGGGAAAGGCGTTAACATTGCGAATGGAGTCAATGAGCCGGCGGACAGCAGGGGCATCTTTACCATCCATTCCATACAGCATCAGGATGTCGGGGCGGTAGTTATGCACAAAGCTCAAGATGTCTTCCTGCTCGACAGAGCCGCCCAGAAACCGAGCATCCCAGCCGTCGCTTTCAAACAGGTCCGATATCATCTGTCCGCCGAGTTCGGCTTTTTCATTGGCGGCTGTTGCGACAGCTATCTTCTTATTGCAAGAGGACTTACGAGGCAGCTTGTTCTGGAGCTGATTGACGATAGTACGGTTGATGCGGGAGGCGAAGGCTTCCTGTGCGGAATCGATTTTGCCGTGGCGGTACAAACCGTCGATTTCAACCATAATCGGCCAAATGACTTCCGTATATACACGGTTGGCAGGATTGCCAGTTTGAAGAACTTCCTCAATGATAGTTCTGCATTCAATACGATTTCCGTTGAGAATCGCTGTCAAGTACCGTTCGAGAACAAATTCTTTTACCATAACTACCTCTCTTTCCTATTTTAACAAAATCATTTTTTGTTATTATTAAAATGTTAATCTGGGCAACATAGGAAGTATCGTGAATGTTGATAAAAAATCTTTAGTTAAAATAGGAAAAATGAAAAAATTAGAGAATTTCTCTTAACGCGGTTTTATATTGGCTCATTTCCCCACATGAAATTAGGGCAATAAAGGATTAGGCTACTATCCTTGAGTTTTGAGATGAAAACAGGATTGTGCCGGCTTGCAGGACGCAAAGCGGCACGGCTCATTGCCGTGTGGTTTTGTTATGGTATTAACCGACTATGGAATGTTGCTGAAGGCGGGATTTAATAGCCTCGATCAGTACTTCATTATAGGGCGATTTGACATGGTGCATGATGCAGCCCAATTCCAGGCATTGGCGGCGTTCATCCGGGTCGGACGAGGTGCTATTGGCAATAATGGTCAACTCACGATTCGCCAATTCCGGCATAAGCTGAAGTTTTTTCAACAACTCGATGCCGCTCATTGTCGGCATGTGAATATCCAGAATTAACAATAAAGCCGATGTGTCAGCGCTGCCTTGATTTTCCCACAGATAACTCAAAAAAGCCTCTGCGGTAAAAAAATGAGTGAGGGGATGAAAAAGCCCGGCTCTCTCTAATTGTTTTGTGAACAATCTAAGGTAGATAGGGTCGTTATCCACCAGGACAAGTCCAACTGTATTATCCATCGTTTCAGCCTTTCGGGTCGTAGTCTCCAGCAGCTCACCAACAGCGATAACATATCAATTATCGCCAAAATGCCCCGGGAGGTCATAAAGGATATTCCTGTATTTTATCCTCCAAATTACGCTATTTTTCAGCTTCTGACCTGGATTGGAATCCCAGTTTTCTGAAAAAGGCTAATATGCCTCCGATGTGAGCCCTTCCGCGATGGCAAGTCGGGTCAATTCGGCCACTGTGAACAGCTTGGTCTTCTGCATAATTCGTCGGCGGGTTGATTCTACCGTCTTGGGGCTGATGTGCAGATGGATCGCAATTTCCTTGGTCGTTTTGCCTTCGGCGATCAACTGGAGAATTTCGCGTTCTCGCGGGGATAACAGCCCCAGTGCATCCGAATATCCTTCTTTTTTCTCGCTGATATAATCCCCAACCAGCACGGAGGAGACCTGCGGACTCAGGTAAATGCCGCCTTTTTGAGATGCTTCGATGGCGCTGATCAGGTCGTGGACGATATCCTGTTTGAGAACATAGCCGGAAATCCCCACCTTGAGCAGGTCGCGGATATATTGGCAGCGGTGATGCATTGTCAGGATGATGATTTTGGTATCGGGGAAGTCCCGCCGAATCTGGCGGGCGGCTTCCAATCCATTCAATTCCGGCATGCTGATATCCATAATGATAATATCCGGCCGGTGCGAACGCACCATCTCGACAGCCTCACGGCCGGTGGCCGCCTCGCCTGCGATAGTTATATCGGGGTAGCTTTCGATAAGTTTGCGCAATCCTGCACGCACGATTTGATGATCATCTGCCAGTACCAGTTTCATTGTTGTTTGTCCTCCATACGAAGTTGTTTGTTTTCTATGCGATCGGATTGGCCGATCGGGACTACGATGGTTATCGTGGTTCCTTTATCCGGGTGTGAAACAATGTCCATTGTGCCATTCATATAATCCAGCCGCTCCCGGATGCTCAGCAATCCGAAATGTTTCTGCGGCTTGTCGTGTTTTCGGCGGATGCTGGTTTCGTATCCGATGCCGTCGTCCTGCACGGTCAGCCGGATGCAGCCATCGGTTTCGATGAGGGCGATAGTCACCTGTCCGGCCTGGGCGTGTTTGGCGGCATTGATCAGCAATTCACGCACGGTACGAAATATAAATAACTCGATATGATCTTTGAGCCTGCTTGACATCTCGTGCTGAAAATGCACACGCACGGGGTGACGGCAAACATAATCTTCATCAATCCACTCCTGAATTGCAATGCTTAATCCTCGTTCATACAGCGTAACGGATCCCAAATTGTATGTCAATGTCTGGGTTTCCCGAATCGCGGCGCCAAGCCAGTGTCCGATTTCCTCGGCAGCCGTCTTTTGTTGGACATCGGCAAGGGTCTTAGCCAGCAGGTCGTATTTCATCTTGGCAAAGACCAGCGACTGACCGATTCGGTCGTGGAGTTCAGCGGCAATGCGTTTGCGTTCGGTTTCCTCGACAACCGTCAATTGCGTTACCAGCGCCTTGAGTTTGCTCTGGTATGCCTGCCGCTGCAGCTCCGCTGTCTTGCGGTGGGTAATATCGTCGGCGACAACCAAAATCGCCGGCTGTCCCTGCAGGTGAATCGGGGCAACACGTGCCTCAACCCAGAATTTACCGCCGTCGGCACGCACCGCTTGGATTTCCAGGGGGGCAACCATCTCGCCCTGTTCAGCTTTGACGATCCACGCATAGGCGATGCCTTGAAATTCCGGACTGACAAACCGCATCACATCGGCGCCGGCCAGGTCGCTGACTTGCCGAACGCCAAGCAGTTCCAGGGCTTTGGCATTTGCCCAGACATAGTTGCGATCCTGCAAAACAACAACCGCACTGGGAGAAAACTCCACCAGGGCACGGTACCGCTCTTCGCTTTCCTGAAGCTGTTTTTCGATCTGTTTGCGTTCGGTTATATCGGTTGAAACGCCGACCATGCCGGCGGGCTGTCCGTTGGTATCGTAAAGCACCTGGGTTCGACAATCCATCAGATGCGCCCGGCCGTCCGGGGTGTAGTTGACGATTTCGCACCGCCATTTACCGAATTTTTGGGTGTTGGCAATAATGTCCTGCTGGGTTGCGCGTTGTTCAGAATTTTCGCCGTACATGGATACATGTTTGCCAATTAGGCTCTCAGCGTTCGCACCCAAAAACGCTTGTTCCGGCTGATTGACATAGGTAATATATCCATCCATATCCGTTGCGGTGATGTGGTCCTGAATCTGATCGAGGATTGCCGCCTGAAACCGCAACTGCTCTTCCGCCCGTTTTCGAGCGGTGATATCCTGAATCTGGGCGATAAAATAAGATGGCTTTTCGGCGGTGTCTCTCACCAATCCCACATTCACCATCGCCCAGATCACCGAGCCATTCTTATGCACATAGCGTTTTTCGATACTGAATTGCCGTTCCTGGCCGTCCAGCAGAGCCTGCACCTGCAGGCGGTTGGCCGGCACATCTTGCGGCAGGGTGATATCGGCATAGGTTAATCGCAGCATTTCTTGACTGGAATAGCCCAGCATCCGGCAGAATGCCTCATTGACCAGCAGAAAATACCCGTCGGGGCGCAGCAGCGCCATGCCCACCGGCGACGCATCGAAGACTGTCCGAAATTTTGCCTCGCTTTCGCGCAGTGCATTTTCAGCGTTTTTCTTTTCCGTAATATCTTCGCCAGCATACAAGGTCCCTATAATCGCACCTTCGACGTCGTGAAATATTCTATTATGCCATCGAATCGTTTTGATACTGCCCCTGAATGTTATGATATCAGAATTGACATATTCAGAATATTTCGTTTGCCCATCCAATACGGCTCTAAATACCCGGTCAAGACGTTCTTTTTCATAAGCGGGGACAAATGTATTAAACCAATTTTTGCCGATTGCTGTGTCCTGGTCGCATTCAAGAATCTCTGCGCCTTCTTTATTCAGCAGGGATATGTTGCCTTTTACATCCAGAGCCACAATCAGCGATGCTGCGATATCCAGATATTTTTGGGCGAGTTCTTTTTCGTCCTGAATCCGCACCTGCGACTGAATATGCAGGATGGTCGTCGCCAACTGCAAGGCGGCTGTTTCGACGGCTTCCAGCCGGTGCTGCGGCATCATTCCAGTTTGGGTATCTGCCAGATGAATCAGTCCCAGGATTTTTTCCTGGTTCCGAATCGGCACCAGCGCCACGGTTTCGTATCCGTATTCATTGCAGACATTGCGGGTTTTTCCCTTTTCTTGTTCACAAGCGGCAGCCAGAAACGCGGAAGTGCCATTCATATAAAATGAGCCGAACGGCGTAAAAAACGGCTTGCTCGGATCGGTCTTGCCCTCAATGACTTGGATGCACATGCAGTCGTCCCGCTGGATTGAAAGCGGGCTTTCTTTATTGTAAAACTCGCGGCTGAAGCCCTCGTATGCCTGATACGGGATATTGCCGCCTTTATCCAGTAAACGGATGCCGGCCGCCTGACAGCCGGTAAAGCGCCGAATTTCACGGACCGACTGGTCGAGCAGTGTCTGGATTTGGCTTGTGTCCTGGCATATCTGCAGCAGGGTGCGGATAAATGCCAGCGTATCTTCTTTTTGGCGATGCTCGGTGATATCTTTGGCAAAAACCACAACCGATGCGATTTCGCCATCCTCGCCGATAATCGGATAAAGATGGTTCTCTATGGTTCGTCCGTTGCGGTGGTCCTCGTAAAAAAGACTTTGCCGGCTTTGGCAAACCTCTTCGTGCATTGCCTTGCGGCGGCTGCCGGTCTGAGGGTCAAATAAATCATACACACAAACGCCTCGAATCGCCTCCAGCGATCTTCCCAGCCGCTGTACCGCAACTGCATTGGCGTCGAGAATCCTCCCTTGCCGGTCCATCACAACAACCATTTCCGAAGAAGCACAGAGCATTGCCTGGAGCAGCCGATCTTGCTGCAATTGTGCCGCGGCAAGCTGTTTTTTCAGCTCTTCAGATTCCAATCCCTGCTGTACCTGGCTGTTGTCATCCATAGCGTTCTTTGGCGGATGTTTCTGGAAAACATCGCCCAACTCCCTTGACTGGCGGCGCCTGCATGGCCGTCGCGTATGTTATGCTAACAATTCTATGGAGTGTACTATAGAGCGGGTCTGATTTTTTTGCAAGCGATTTTTTATTTTTTAAAAAATGGGGGTGTTGCGTTGCTTGCGGACTGGTTAAGAGCAGGATTATATCCCACGGATTCGCCTGTTCTGACCGAACGGGGGTTTTTCTGGATTCCCGCTCCATTCGCTTCGCTCAGGACAAGCTGCGCGGGAATGATTTTATGAAAGCGTGTGTCCCCCTTTGCGGTTAGAATGCCGCATAGAAAAAACCATTATTCAGCGGCTACACTGCCGCGGAAAGGAGACACACTGATGGAAATTATATCCATGGATTCACACAAACACTATAGTCAAGTTTGCGCACAGGACCGTCAAGGGCGATTTTTATGTGAGCAGCGAATTGAGCATCAAAAAGGCAAGATTGCCGATTTTCTATCCACATGGGATAAAGGGGATAGCGTTGCGGTGGAGACGATCGGTAATTGGTACTGGATTGTCGATGAAATAGAGGCTTGCGGCATGGAACCCCTGCTGGTACACGCTCATAAGGCAAAGCTAATGCTCGGCGCAGTGAACAAAACGGATAAACTGGATGCACGAGGCTTGACCCTGCGGGTCAGAAGAAAAATTGGAAGGTGGCGATGAAGGATTAGTCTTGTATGTCCTGTCCATCCTGTCTAAAATAGAAATAGGATATAAGGAAATGACCCGGTCTGCAAAAAAGGCTTAAATGATAACAAAACAAAGCACCACACTCAATCGATCCTTTTTGTGGTTGAACACCACGCAGTTTTTGGGCGCGGCTAACGACAATCTGTTCAAGGGGCTGATGATGTTTTTGCTGATAAACCGTGTCGGACAGGACAAGGCATCGCAAATCAGTTCGACGGCGGCACTGGTGTTTGTGGTTCCGTTTCTGCTGCTGACGCCATATGCGGGCATCCTTGCCGACCGGTTCAGCAAGCAGCGGATTATCGTACTTGCCAAAGTCGCCGAGGTTGTGCTGATGGCGCTGGGAGTCGTGTCGTTTTGGGCAGGCAATCCGATATTCTGCTACGGCGTGCTGTTTTTGATGTGCGCCCAGAGCGCGTTTTTCGGCCCCAGCAAGTACGGGATTGTGCCGGAATTGGTCGAGCCCAGCCGACTGTCGCACGCCAATGGCCTGCTGGAAGGATGGACCTATCTGGCGATTGTGCTGGGTATCGGGGCAGCGCCGGCGCTGGCGGAACTGTCGGGCGGCAATTACGCCCTGGCCGGCGCGGGCTGTATTCTGGTCGCGGCGGCGGGGCTGGCGACTTCGCTGGGGATTAAGAAAACTGCCGCATCCGGCGGACAGGGCGAGACGGCCAGTCCGCTGTTTGTGGTGGATCTGTACAAAACAATGCGGGACATTTACCCGCAGCGCAATCTGACGGCGGCGGTTGTCGCCGGCGCGGGGTTTATGTTTCTGGCGGCATTTGCACAGATTAACCTGATTCCTTACGGGATTCAGACGTGTGGTCTGACGGAAGTCCACAGCGGGTATCTGTTTGTGATTGCCGCTGTCGGGATTGGGCTGGGGTCGTTTTTGGCGGGCGTGATTTCCGGCCGGTCGATGGAGTCGGGGCTGATTCCGCTGGGGTCGCTGCTGTTTTCGCTGGGGGCGTTGGGGCTGAGTTTGGAGCCGGCACTGTGGATGATTTCTGTGCTGATTGCGGTCATGGGCATCGGGGCGGGACTGTATGTCGTGCCGGTCTATGCGTATATTCAGTTGTGGGGGCCGCGGGCGATTCTGGGGCGGGTGGTGGCGGCGTCCAACTGCATCGGGTGGATGGGCGTTGCCCTGGCGGCGGGTATTGCGGGGCTGTGCAGCGTGCTGGGGATGTCGGCGGCGAGGCTGTGGATTGTGCCGGGCGTTATCGGGCTGGCGGTGTTTGCGGTGTCGCTGTATTATTTGCGGGAGTATGTCAACCGCTTTGTGCTGGCGATGCTGGCGCGGGCAATTTACCGGCTGCGGGTGTTCGGCGCGGAAAATCTGCCGCTGACTTCAGGGGCACTGCTGGTTGCCAATCATATTTCGTGGGCGGATGGGCTGGTGCTCAATGCCGCTCAACACCGGCGGATACGGTTTTTAATCGACCGGGAGATTTACGAAAGCAAACGGCTCAATCCGTTTTTCCGTTTTATCCGGGCGATTCCGATCAGCGCATCCGACCCGCCGCGGCAATTGGTCGGTTCCTTGCAGCAAGCCCGCAAGGCGATTGAAGATGGGTATCTGGTGTGCATCTTTGCCGAAGGGGCGCTGACGCGGACGGGGCATTTGGGGGCATTTCGTCCGGGATTGGAAAAGATTGTCAAGGCGACGGATTGCCCGGTAATTCCGGTGTATCTGGGCGGGTTGTGGGACAGCGTCGCCTGTTATCGCTATGGAAAATTGTTCAGCCGGTTTCCGCGTCCGCTGCCGTATCCGGTTAGCGTGCATTTCGGCGAGCCGATGCCTGCCGATTCGACGGCGCAGCAGATTCGCCAGGCGGTGCTGGAGTTGTCGTGCGACTGGATGGAATGCCGCAAAGGCTGGCGGCTGTCGCTGGCGCAGACATTTGCAAAAATCGCCCGCCGCAATTGGAAGCGTCCGTGCATCGCGGATGCGGCCGGCCGGTCGCTCACCTACGGACAGACCCTCACGGCGGCGGCGGCGTTTGCGGATAAGTACCGAAAACCATTGGCCGGACAGTACCATATCGGAATTCTGTTGCCGCCCAGCGCCGGTGGGGCGATTGCCAATGTCGCTATCGGGCTGCTGCGAAAGACAGCGGTCAATTTGAATTACACGGTATCGCCGGCCGACCGGCAGACGGCGATTGATGAATGCGGCATCCAGACGATTTTGACCTCGCGGCTGGTTCTGGAAAAACTGGGATTAAAAGCTGAGGATGCGAATTATCTGTTTTTGGAGGATATGGCCGGTTCGCTGACGCGGCTGGATAAACTGTGTGCGGCGGCTAAGGCGAGGATTGTGCCTGCCCGGCTGCTGGGTGGCTGGCGGCGGGTGGACCCGGATGCGACAGCGGCGATTTTGTATTCATCGGGCAGTTCGGCGCGCCCTAAGGGCGTGATGCTCAGTCATCATAATCTGCTGTCCAATGTGGAGACGGCACAGATGGTGTATCGATTCAGCCGCGATGTGCGGCTGTGCGGTGTGCTGCCGTTTTTTCATTCGTTCGGGCTGACCTGTACGATGTGGCTGCCGATGCTGGCCGGCGTGTCGGCGTATTATCTGCCCAATCCCATCGACGGCAAGGCGGTCGGGCAGGCGATTGCCGAGCAGCGATGCACGATGCTGTTTTCGACGCCGACATTTTTGCTGGCGTATCTTCGCCGCTGCACCAAGCAGCAGTTTGCCAGTCTGCAATTGATTGTCGCCGGCGCCGAGAAGATGAAACCGTCGCTTGCCGACAGCTTCGAGCAGCAGTTCGGTATTCGCCCGCTGGAAGGCTACGGGGCGACGGAACTGTCGCCGCTGGTGAGCTTCAATGTGCCGGATATCGCGATTGACGGCGGGGTCGGACGCGGCACCAAAGCCGGCAGCGTGGGACGGCCTATGCCGGGCATTGCGACGCGGATTGCGGATATTGAGACGGGACGGATTGTCGAGCCGGGCAAGCAGGGTGTGCTGTGGATTAAGGGTCCCAATGTGATGAAGGGTTATCTCAATCAGCCGCAAAAGACTGCCGAGGTGATTGTGGATGGGTGGTACAATACCGGCGATATCGCAACGGTTGATGAGGAAGGGTTTATTACGATTACCGACCGGCTGGGACGATTCAGCAAGATTGCCGGCGAGATGGTTTCGCATACGGCGATTGAGGAAGTCTGCCACAAGGGGCTTGCCGCTGAGGATAGGCTTGTCGCGGCAACCAGTATCCCCGATGAGAAAAAAGGCGAGCAGATAGTCGTGCTGTATGTCGAGTCGGCGATGAACGGCGACCGGCTGTTTGAACTGCTCAGCCAAAGCGAACTGCCCAATCTGGCAAAGCCGCGCCGGGAAAATCTGATTGGCGTTGAGGCGATACCGATACTGGGCTCGGGCAAGCTGGACCTGCAGAAGATTAAATTGATTGCGTCGCAGGCAAAAGGAGGTAGTCTTTAGTTCTTAGTTCGGAGTTCGGAGACAGGAGAAACCACAGATTACACAGATTTCGCAGATTATATTTTTTGACAGGATTTACAAGGGAAAATCAGTACTGTCCCGTCAACATTTAGCAATTTTATTATAACCCTAAACAATTTAAAGACTTAAAGAAAATTATGACCTGTATCGATTTCAATTTGATCGTGTATGATAATGGATCTGGATTACTTCAAGGAGCCAATCATGAACGACGGTCAAATTGTATTCTCACAAATCATGGACCACTTTCGGCGACGGCGATTCAAGTCTTGCGTCGACCGCTATCGGGGCGATCATCGTATCAAAACCTTTACATGCCTCGACCAGTATTGTTGCATGGCCTTCGCCCAGTTGACTGGTCGCGAGAGTTTACGCGACATCGAAGCCTGTCTTCGTGCCGCGGGTCCCAAACTGTATCATGCCGGAATGAAAGCACAGGTCTCGCGAACTACCCTGGCCAAAGCCAACGAAGGTCGCGACTGGAGAATCTATCGCGATATCGCCCTGATTCTGATCGAACACGCCCGCAGACTTTATACGAATCAACCACTGGCGATGAATCTCAAACGAGCCATTTACGCACTGGATTCTACGGTTATCGATTTGTCCCTGACGCTGTTTCCATGGGCTCAGCATCGGCAACACAAAAGTGCCGTCAAGATACATACCCAACTGGACCTGCGAGGCAATATTCCGGCGTTTATCCGCATTACAGGCGGCCAGATACACGATGTGCATTTTCTCGACCATGTGCTATTCGAGGCCGGAGCCTTCTATGTCATGGACAAGGGGTACATCGACTTTCAGCGTTTATACCATATCCATCAGCAGCAATCATTCTTTGTCACGCGTGCCAAAGACAACCTGGCTTTTGCACACCATCAATCTTATCCGGTGGACAAAAATCGAGGACTGCGCAGCGATCAAGCCATCCGTTTGACGGGTTCGAAAAGCTCGCTGCATTATCCCGGACTGCTGTGCCGAATCCATTACGTCGATATCGAACTGGACAAGCGTTTCGTGTTCTTGACCAACAACTTCAATCTGTCACCGTGGACGATTGCTCGGCTGTACAAATATCGCTGGCAGATCGAATTGTTCTTCAAATGGATCAAGCAGCATCTCCACATCAAAGCGTTTTATGGCACGACGCCCAACGCCGTCAAGATGCAAGTGTGGATCGCCATCAGTGTTTATGTGCTGGTTGCGATCCTAAAAGAGGAACTCGATCTGGAAGCCAGTATGTACGAAATTCTGCAAGTTTTGGGCATAATGCTTTTCGAGAAAACACCCATAAAAAGCCTGTTTCCTGCGGATCTTCACAACTTTTCAAAGAGCAAGTTATGTAACCAATTATATCTACTCGACTTATAACGGGACAATACTGAAAAGAAGTCTGAAGTCAGGAGCCAGAAGACAGAACTGGAATAAAGGGTATATCTCATCTATCCCATTAATCCCGTCTAAAAAAATCTGTGTCAATCTGCGTAATCTGTGGTTAAGAAAAAAACTCTGAGTTCTCGGTGCCCTCTGTGGCTTCTTCCGTCTAAGAACTACGAACTGACATTGCTTTTCTACTGTTTTTCATCAGCCAGCTCGAACATCTTGAGGATTCTGTTCAGTGCATCATGGGGGGCGGCGCCGATATTGACCGTGAACCGGTCATCCGTATTATCATACGAGACAACCTGCCCATCGGCATACAGCACATTATGCACTTTGCGCCGATGACTGGTTCGCGTGAACACGCTGAATGATTCCAGCGATGGGTGCGCCAGAAACTGCACATCGGAGACCAGCGCCGAAATGCTGCGGCCGTTTCGGTTCTTGCCCAGATTGCCCAGGCGAATGCGGTAGTCGAATTGCATCGCCGGCGTGGGAAACAAAACAGCAATGGAGGCATGGCGGTAGTAGTAATCGCTTTGGGCCTGCCCCCTGCCGACCTGCGCCAATTGTTCATCGGCATTGGATGGCTGGTCGGCGGCGGGGCAAAAAAGAACCTTGGGCTGTTTGTCCAAATAACCCGCCAGCAATAGCCCCAGCCCTACCGGTTCGCCGCCCTGCAGCGACAGCAGATTGGTAACATTGCCCTTGGCGGTATAAAAATTGGTCGCGGTAAAGGGGCGTTTTTCGGGACCGAAAGGAATCGTATCGTTATACTCATTGGCATACGCACGGATGGCAATGCCGGTATTGCGTAAATTGGAGATGCATATAATTTTGCGTGCCTGCTGGCGGGATTGCTTGAGCGCCGGGGCAATGACCGCCAGCAGCAAAGCGATAATCGCAATGACGACCAGCAGCTCAATCAGCGTAAATGCCGGCCGGCGACCGCGATGTCCCGTTATGCCCGCATCACACATTATCCAGCCAATACTCCGTCAGGATGAGTAAATCCTGCCCATCGACGCAGCCGTCGCCGGTCAGGTCGGCAGCCGCATTGTCACAATCCAGCCACTGGCCGGCCAGCACGGCAAAATCTTCCAGATTGACCGGGGCGCCGCCGGCCAATTCGGGTAGCAGCGTATACTCCATCAGGCGAACATTGTCAAAATCCCAGAATCCGCCGCTGGTTGGTCCTGTTCCCGTGGCACGAATGGCGATACCGATGCGTTTGCCCTGCCAAGGGTCGCTCGCCTGCACCGCCGGCAGGTTCACAGAATATGCTACAAGTCTATTGGGTGTTAATGAAGCGGGCGAGACCGATGTCATCGCAATATCAATTCGCTGGCCGCCGTCGAGATAGTACAGGGCAAGAATCAGCGGAAAAGACGGCGTATATTGAGATACGCACACATCGACTGCCAGACGGTAATTTTTGCCTGTCGCAAAGACATACGATTCGGGCAGCTCCTGCAAAAACGCATTACCCTGCAAACTGCAAAGAAACGCCAACTGTTTGCCATCCGGATTGACAATGTGGTCTCCAGCGGGACTGTTGGGCTCCGTATTTCGAAAAATGCCGGTGTTATAGCCGTATATGTCATCGGCATCGGCCAGTTCTATCCACATCGGCGCAACCGGCACTGCCAAAAATGGATTTGTATTGGGGTCAATGACCGGCGTCTCAAAGGAATAATTGGCGATAGGCAATTGCTCCGCCCACGCCGATACACTCATCCAAACCACCGCTAAAATAAAAACGCATTTCATCACTCGTACAACCATTTTCACCTCTCCGAATTCTAAACTATGAACTATAAACTATAAACTTTGAACTATCATTGTGCCGCAATATCATACGCCATCAGCGCATCACCGTGGCGAATATAAAGCCGCTTGCCGCAAACAACCGGATGAGCCCAATGCCGCCCATCGCCCAACTTGATCTGAAAAGAACTGATAACCTTGAATTCTTTCGGGTCCGCTTTAACCAATGCGACATTGCCGTTTTTTTCCTCATAGCAGTACAGCATACCGTCGGCATAAGTCAGCGAACCCTTGTTTTCCCAGGATGTTTCGTACATGGTCTTGCCGGTTTTCCAGTCGGCACAAATCCAATTGCCGTCGCCGTTGCCGTTCCAGTTTGTACCGTAAATATACCCCCCATCGACGACGACCGAACCGTGATGCGTGTCAAAACTCGGATTCGTCCAGACCTTACTGACCGCCGAGCCGTCCGCATTAAGCGAAAGCATCACCGACCCCTGGTCGTAGCCGCTGGTGAAAAACAACATCCCATCGTGATACGCCGGTGTAACAGGATTAATATCCCTGGGCTTGGCGGCAAACTCCTGGGCGGCAAATGTCCAGAGAATTGCACCGTCGGCTGCGTCAAAGCCGACAATCTGTTTGTTGACGGATGTCGCCAGCAGTTTGCGCCCGCCGTGTTCAAGCAGCAGCGGCGTGCAATAATCGCAATTGCCGCCGACGCTTTTGCTTTCCCAGATGACATCGCCGGTATTTTTATTGATAGCAAGCATTGTCGTCTTGTCCCCACCAACGGTAAAAAACAATTTGTCACCGTCAATGACAGGCGATTGAGAAACACCCCATGTACCCAGCTTGCCTTCATACGCGGTGAAGGGGTCTTTTTGCCAGATTTTGTCGCCTTTGGCGGCGTCAAAACAGCCAACCTGCCCCACTCCGCTGATAACATACACTTTGCCATCGCTGACCGCCGGTGTGCAGCGGACGCCCGGCGTCGCTTTTGTCCATTCGGGACCATAAGAAACCTGCCACTGCGTTTTGCCATCCAGTCCAACACAGGTCAAAAAACCCTGTCCGTCCTTCATTCCAGTCGTATAAATTCTGCCATCCGCAATACTGACCGTCGAGTAGCCGTCCCCAAGCCCCTTGACATCCCACAGCATTGCGGGGCCTTCGGCTGGCCACTGTTTGAGGAGTCCCGTTTCTGGATTTTTATTATCCTGATGAATGCCTTTCCATTGAGGCCAATCGGCTTGGGAACTCTTGGAATCCATAACCGCAAGAGAAACTGTTTTTTTGGCACGAACATCCACGCAAACCAGTTTACCGGCGGCATTGCGGGCATAAATCATTCCATTGGCCAATACCGGCGGCGTCCAGCAGCGGCCGGAAAGCACATCAGCGCCGGCTATTTCCGTAAAGCCGGCTGGCGAGGCCGGCGCTGTCATCAGCCGCCCTTTTTCACCCAAGACGATCAATTTGCCGTCGGCGGCGATCAGGCTGCCCTTGCCGGTTTTTGGCTCAGACCATTTTTTTTCGCCGGTCTTCCATTCCACACAGCACAATTGATTGTCGTCAATTCCGTACAAATAGCCGTCAATCGCGACCGGGCCGGACATCTGCGACCGCATCGCCTTGTTTTCCCAGATTTTTGTCAATTCGTTATTTTCGATTTTGAGCAGGGCGCAACCGGTATTGTAGCCCGATGTGATAAACACTTCCTGTCCGATAACAATCGGGTCGGCGGCATTGACGCCGTAGCTGGTCTTCCACGGATAGGAACACAGCAACTTTCCGGAAGATGCATCAACGCCCATCAGCATCTCACTGCCGAAAATGTAAATGGTTGTCTTATCTTGAGAGACAGATTTGACTGCGGTGGCGTAACCCGCTATTTGGTCATCGCTCGTCCACAAGGCCTGGCCGGTTGACTTGTCCAGTGCAATACCGCTCTTGGCGGCATTCAATATCAGTTTTTCACCCAAAATCAAAGGCGAACCTGAAAAACCCCACTCCGGATGTTTCTTTTTAAGATCATTTTGCCAGACAACTGAGCCATCAGCCAGATTGAGGCAGAAGACTTTGCCTGTTTTGCTGATGGTATAAACCCTGTCAGATTCGATAGTTGGGGTTGCACCGGGACCGCCTTCGTAGTATTTCGGATTCAAGTCCTCTGGATATTCGTACTTCCACAACAGCTTTCCTGTCATCGCATCAAAACACCAAACAACATCGGTTTTCTTATCTACATTACCCATTGTCAGCAGTTTACCGTTTGCGACGGCAAAAGATGAAAAACCGATGCCAATTTCGGCAGTCCAGGTAATTGGAGTCTTGTCATTTAAGGCAAAGGCATCCCAGTCCTTTTCCAGAGAAATCCCATCATGATTGGGACCTCGCCAGTTAGGCCAGTCTGCCGAAAGAGCCATTCCACTTAGCAGCAGCACCGCACAGATACTCGCCATCCATATTTTATGAACCATTTTAAATCCCTTTCTAATAAGACATTATATTGAATGACCGAAACTCAACGCCCCGGTTGGACAATTATTTACGCAATCCGCAGCACTTTTTACCAGCGCCAGATCCATGGATTTTCCCAGTGGAACCGCGACGGATGTATCAAAACCCCTCTTTTCCCAACAAAAACCTATTTTTTCGTTTGCCTTTTGGGCTGTCTGAATGCATCGTCCGCACAGTATACATTTTCCCGGCTCAAATACAAGCGTCCTGTTATTAGAAATTCGTAAGAACTTTTTTCGTAAGCCCTTATACGCGGACTGGACGGCATTGTTCTGGTCTGCGGTCAGGCGCAGGAGGCAGGATTCTTTTTTGGCACAGTCGCAATCCAGACATCGGGCTGCTTCCTGTGCCGCTTGTTGACTTGAAAAACCATCCTGGGGTGCAATTCTGGATATACCAGATGCGGTTTGAAGCAACTGCGGCCATTCTTCACTTAACACTTTGCCTAATTTAGAGTTAAACAACTGCGGCTCGCCTGTTATCTGCTGTCCATTCAGATACTGGTCGATGGCAAAGGCGGCTTGTTTTCCATCGCCGGCGGCACGGACGGCCAGCCTGCGTCTGCCCGCGGCCTCGCCTCCGGCAAAAACGCCGGGCTTGCTGGTGGTGAATTTCTCATTATCTATTTTTATCCCCCTGTCGGTCATCTCCAATTGGAACGATTTGAGAGCTGCTTTATCCTGATTGCCAACCGCCAGAAAGACCGCATCATATTGTTTGGGTAGTGTATCCAGAATGGCGGCATTAACTTCGGTATTGGGTTTTAGTTCAACCCCAAGAGATAGTATTTGTTTTATTTCTTTATCCAGTATCTTCTCATTGAGGATATTTTTATTGACGCCATAGCGGAGCATTCCGCCGGGCAGAAGATTGCGGTCAAAAATAGTGCAGGCGTGTCCGAGCCGGGTCAGATAGTACGCTGCCGATAAACCGGCGGGGCCTGCGCCAATAATGGCAACCTGCTTGCCGGTCGAGGGACGACAGGCGGGACGATACGGCTGAGGCGAAGTCAAATCCGCATCTGCCGCATAGCGTTTGAGCAGGCAGATGGAGACTGCTTCATCGTGCTGGCCGCGGCGGCAGACTTTTTCGCACGGCGCTGGGCAAATCCTGCCCAGTACCGCCGGTATCGCAATATCGTTTTTAATGATTTCAATCGCTTGTCTTAATTTTCCATCGCGGATAGCCCTTATCATGCGCGGGATATCCATTCCCGCCGGACATCCGATACGGCAGGGACCTTCACAATCGCCGGCATGTTCGGACAGGAGTAATTCCAGCGCCGTCTTCCGCGCCTTGCGCACTTCGGGCGTATCAGTCGAAACAACCATTCCGGTATGCACGGTCATCCCACAGGATGGAATCAACGATGAATATCCTTCAATCCGCACGACACAGACCATACAGCTTGTTGAGGCTTTGCAGCCCTCCAGATAGCACAGTGTTGGAATCGCAATACCTGCCTGCTGTGCGGCGTGCAGGACGGTCGAGCCGGCCGCAACGGTTATCGCCTTGCCGTCGATGGTCAAATGAATTGGGTGATTTTGCTGGGTCATTGCGCTTTCCATTTATTGCCCGGTTTGGATATCGACAGCATTTTTTTCGGGACAGACACTTTTGCAGGTGCCGCAGCGGACACACAGGTTCTGCTTGATTTGATGCTTCTGATAAGGTACAGGTTCGATTGCCCCGACTGGACAACGCTGAGCGCAGACCGTGCAGCCGATACAGTTGTCATTGATTTGGTAATAGATAAGGGCTTTGCAGCGGCGGGCAGGACAAATGCCTTTGCGGTGTGCTTCGTATTCGTGCCGAAAATACTTCAATGTGGATAGAACCGGATTGGGTGCGGTCTTGCCAAGTCCGCACAGGCTGGACTGGCGGATTTGCTGTGCCAGCGATTCCAGTGTGTCTAAGTCGCAGTCCTTGCCCTCACAGAGATTTTCAAGCATCTCCAGCATCCGTTTGGTTCCAACGCGGCAGAAGGTACATTTGCCGCAGGATTGCCGCTGGGTAAATTGCAGAAAGTATTTGGCGATATCGACCATACAGTCGTTTTCATCCATGACGACCAAGCCGCCGGAACCCATCATCGAGCCTGCCTGCTGAAGCGATTCGTAATCTATGGGGATATCGGCATTATCAGCCGGTACGCAGCCGCCGGAGGGTCCGCCAATTTGGACGGCTTTGAATTGTTTGCCGTCGGCAAGGCCGCCGCCGATTTCCTCAACAATCTGACGAATGGTGACGCCCATCGGGACCTCAATCAGCCCGCCGCGGCGGATTTTGCCGGCTAAGGCAAAGACTTTGGTACCTTTGCTGGTCGATGTGCCGACAGCGGCAAAGGCATCGGCGCCGTTGCGGAAAATCCAGGGGACAGATGCGTATGATTCAACATTGTTAATCAGCGTCGGCTTGCCCCACAAGCCTGCCTGCGCGGGATAAGGCGGACGCAGGGAGGGCATACCGCGTCTGCCTTCGATGGAGGCAATCAGTGCGGTCTCTTCGCCGCAGACAAAAGCGCCAGCGCCCTGTGAGATGGACAATTCCAAGCCATCGAGTAAATTTTGTTTTTGGCAGATATCAATCGCCGCCTGCATCCGCTCTACCGCAAGGGGGTATTCGGCACGGATATACAGATAGCCACGCCGAGCGCCAACGGCACGGGCGGCAATGGCGATGCCTTCCAGGACGCGATAGGGGTAACTTTCCAAAATCATTCTATCCATAAACGCGCCTGGGTCGCCCTCGTCGCCGTTGCAGATAATATATTTATCGTCGCCCGCAGCGGTGCGGACGGCTTGCCATTTTCTACCCATCGGGAATCCCGCCCCGCCGCGTCCTCGCAGACCGGAGGCACTTACGGTTTCAATCAGTTGAGCAGGGCTGCATTGTTTGGCTTTTTCCCATGCCTGCCAGCCGCCGTGGCGGATGTATTCGTCGATATCCAGCGGATTCAGATGGCCGCAATATTCGGTGGCGATGTGCATTTGTCTGCCGAGAAAGGCACAGATTTCGCCATCGCGGACGGCGATGCGAGCCGATGGGGCTTCCTGGTTTTGCAGGAGATTGTCGATTTTTTCACCGGCAGCCGCTTTGACTTGCCGCCAGAATCCGGCGGGTTTGAAATGCCGCCGCAAAATCCGGCCAACCTGGGAGGCATCGACTTTGGTATAGAGCGTATCATTATTATCGCCCTTGCCGGCGATTTCCAGCAGCGGCGTCTGATGGCACATCCCAACACAGCCAACAGGTTTAACGGTCAGTTGTCCGGCCAGCCCCATTGCGACGATGGTTTTATCCAATTGATTTTTGACTTGCATACTGCCGCCGGCCACACAGCAGGAACCAACCCCGATGCGCAACTCGGCAATGGGGATGCCCCGCAGTGCGTTGGGCTTGTCTGAATCGCCCTGGTTTGCATTGTCTTCGTCAGCGGCTTTCAACACCTCGCCGACAGATTGCGGCTGTACAGGCCCGAAGACTTTTTGGTCGATTTGCACGACCGGCGCCAAGGTGCAGCAACCCAGACAGGCTATTTTTTCGACGGTATAAAGCCGCTGTGCATCGGTATCGCTGTCAGGTGCAATTCCCAGATGGCGGCGAAACGCTTCATAGACCTGCTCGGAACCTTTGACATGGCAGGCAGTGCCGACACAGACGCGAATCGTATGCTGTCCACTGGGGGTCATGCGGAACTGATCATAGAAAGTCGCCACACCCCAGAGCGCCGCCGGCTTGATGTGCGTCTTTTGGCAGACATCGTCAAGGGCTTCGGCGGGCAGATAGCCAAACTGCTGCTGAATCGCCTGCAGAATCGGCAGCGCCTTATCCGGTGTCGAGCCGATACGCTCGATAATTTGGTCAATTTCAGTTGTGTCTATTGGAGGCATCGTTGATTCCGGACAGCAAATTTGAACTTGAAAAAAACAGCAAACCACAGATTACACAGATTGACACAGATTTTTTTTAGACAGGATTTACAGGATAGAGAAAAGAAAAGGGATGGCGTTTTTTGTATTATAGCGGTTGTACCATCAGCTATTCGGGTTTGACCCTGCGGGTAAAGAGAGGAAATCAGAAATTCGAAGCACGAAATATGAAACAAATTTAAAATTTCAAAACAAAAAGTTAAAAATAGGACTCTGGATTCCCGCCTGCGCGGGAATGACATGGGGGCGTGGGCGCAGCCAACCCTGTCCTTGCTGCAAGAACATAAGAACTCAAGAACCCAGGAACACAAGAATAAGAAAGAGATTCTTCGGCTTCGCCTCAGAATGACAATCTGTGAAATCTGTGTAATCTGTGGTTCCTCCTGTCTAAAAACCGCACACTGGCATATTGTTTCAATTGTCATTTGTTTTCCCCGATGCAGTAAAGATGGCTGACGCTGCGCAGGTAAATTCTGCCTGCGGCAAATGCCGGCGAGGCGTAGCATTTCTCCTCAATTGCAGCGCGTTGGATTTCTTTGTATTCCGCACCGGCAGAAGCGATAATCATCTGGCCGTCCCGCGTCAGAATATACAGCTTGTCGCCAACCAGACACGGCGAGGCATGGGTCTCGGCATCCAGCGACTGCGAATAGACCTTGCTGCCGTCGGCAATCGAAAAACAATCGAGTGTGCCATCCGTGGACAGCGTCCACAAACGCGTGCCGTCACTGAGCGGACTGCTGATGTCGGGGATATTGCCACTTGCTTCCCAGGCGAGGGCAGTCTTGGATACATCGCCACCGGCATTGTCGATACGGACGGCGGGAATTTTGTTATACGGTTCGACGGCAATCGCCAGACCGCCGGCAAGAATTTGCGTCGGCGCCACATCGCCGCCCAGACATTCGGCTCTCCACAATTCCCTGCCGGTCGGGGCGTCATAGCCGATCAGATACGGATTGCCGCTGGTCAGAATCTGATACCCTTTGTCGGTCTTAACGACCGTTGGCGATGTCCAGGAATTCGGTACAGGCCGATTGGCTGCCCAGATTTCTTTTCCGCTTGCCATATCGATTGCGTAGAGCTTGCTCTTTCCAACCTCAAAGCCGACATCCATCTGCACAATGACCCAATCGCCAAAGACCGCCAGCGAGGCGGCATACCCATAACTGCTTTCCGGCACGCCAAATGCTTTATCCCACATCTTTTTGCCGCTGTGGTCAAAACAGGCGATATCGCCTGTGGCAAAAATCGCACATACATAGGTATCGTTGGCTGCGGGTGTGCAAGCCGCATAGCCGGTATCTTCCATAATCTCCGGCGCCTGGCGGCCGGCGGCGGCCGGCGGCAAAATCACCTGTTCCCACAGCAGTCTGCCGTCCGCTGCGGAATAACAAAATAGTTTCTGCGTTTTTTCATCGGCGCCGCTGATAAAGATACGGTCTGCCCAGACAATCGGCGAACTGTGTCCGGGCAAAGCGACAGGCGATTTAAAGATAATTCCCTTGCCGGCTTTTTCATCCCATTGGGTTGGAATATCCGCAACAGTGCAAACGCCGTCGCCCCAGATGCCGCGAAATGAGGGCCACTGCCCTTTTGCCCTGTCCGCCCAATCGGCCGGCGCTGCGGCGGCCTGCGGCGGTGATGCGGGTTGAGACTCCTGGACAGGTCTGGACTGCAGCGACAGATATAAACCCGCCCCGCCGATACAGGCGGCGACGGTCATCACCGCCACCTGTGCCTGCTGACTGCGGCGCATCTGCAATTGAGCCGGTTCGACCGGTTGCGGAACATCCGGCTGGGGCTTCTGTCCGCTGCCAACGGTCAAGAATGCCGCCGCCGAGGCCAGTAAGGTTATCACCAGAAACAGCGACCCCTTGCGGATGAAATGCTGCTGTCGGAATTGATTGCCGCGAATCTGACGGTCAAAACTGGCAAGCCGCTCCTGCATCGCTGCGTCGGCGGATTTGGCCCTGGCCTGCTCCTGCATCACTTCGAATGCGGCCTGCTGTCGCGGCAAAACGATATAGGCTTGATAGCCCGCCGCCAGCAGCAGCAGAGCGGTTATTCCAGCAAAGGCTGCACAGACAACGGCCACACCGCGCAAACCCTGATAGAACGGACTGATTGTGATTGCGTCGTTTGGATTCATTGCGTTAATTCCTGTGTTGCGGGTTGTCGTTTTTGTTCGATGGGACAATAGGCAAAACATCTGCCGCAGGCAAAGCAGCCGGCACGATTGGCCTCATAGTCGGTATTGTGCGGAACCGCCATTGCGGCGGCGGCTTTGACGCCGACAAGCAAGCCCATCAGCACGCCGACGAGCGCCGAGCCTATGTAAAATTGTTTCGTAATTCCATCGGCAGTCTGCTGGAGCTGCGCGGCATCCTGGCCGCTTTGTATAAATGCCTCTATTTCATGCGGCATCGTTTTGACTGCGCCGGGATTGTAAGCGGCAACCAGCTCCGACAGGGCGACCGTCGGATTGCTTTGCGCCAGCCGCAAATGGGATTTAATCCCAATCCAGCCGCCGGCTGCCGCCAAAACCGGTATCAGCGCAATCAGCAGCACAAGGCGACGTTTGCTGTGAACATAATGCTTTTTGGGAATTGCCGCCGCCGGAGCTTCAATCGCACCAAACGGGCAGGCATCCTCGCACAGCCGGCACTGGATACACGCATCCGGCGTGATGGTAACCCGCCAGGGAGACAGGCGGCTTAATTGACGCAGCAGAACGCCGTAAGGACACAGAAACCGGCAGTACGGCCGGCCGACTACCGTCGCAATGGCAAGGAAACTTGCCCCCAGCACCCATAAATTCCAATTGGCGTCAAACCGCCAGAAACCAACAAAGGGGTCATAGCGGCAAATGATAAAGGCGCTTGCCGTTGCCGCCATTAAAACCGCAAGCCCCAGGTACAGATAAGCCAGCAGTCGCAAACCGGATTCCAGCCCGTGCGGGACTTTGAGCGGATGGATTAAAACGATATCCTGCATCGCCCCCAGCGGGCAGACCGCCGCACAGAAACCGCGTCCGAAGAACAGCGTAAAAACCAGCGGCAGCATAAAAAATATCAGCACACCAATCGGAACCGCATAATCCGATTGAAACGCGGACAGAGCGATATTGCCAATAGCGCCGACCGAACAGACGCATCCCTTTCGCCAAAAGCCAAAATATAATAGCGAAGCAATCATCAGCGCCGCAATCCAGCCGCGGCGGCGTTTTTTGAGCGTCAGCCAGCTTGCCGCCGACAACGCCACCAGCAATGCGGCGCTGTCTATCCAGACCCATAGCCCGATGCGCGGCGCAGGGATAGAAGTCTGCGGCAGCGGATGCGTCGTATCAAACTGCGGCGGCGGAAACCGCTGCACGCCGTAGGCGGCAACGGCCAGCGCCGACAGCATCAGAAAAAGCAGCAGCGGGCGTCTCATCCCTGTCCTTTCAGCAAATATGGGGCGTCTGCCGGCACGCGGCGAAATGCCCCGGAAGGACAGGCGTCGGCGATGGCGCACTGATTGCAGTTGACACAGCGGTCGTGGCGGACTTGCAAGAACAGCGAGCCATTGCCGAATGCAGTACAGCCCTTGACGCACTTGCCGCAACCGATACACAGGGATTCTTCAATGCTGTATTCAAAATACGGCTCTTCGACGAATTTACGAATAATGGCGCCGGTCGGGCAAAGCTGATTTTCCGCCGCCGTCGAAAGCTCTTTGGGTTCAGGGCGGAAATAACCCGTGCACAGGTCGCAGTATCCGCACATCCCGTAGGAATGGACGCACTTGACGGCGGATTCATTGAGGACGCAGAATGTGGCGCACTTGCCGCAGGCGACGCATTTGAGCGGGTCAATCTGCCAGACGGTACGGCCGCTGTCTTGACGCGATGCCAATACCGCCGTCAAGCCCGCCAGTCCGGCCGCAGCGCCGCCCCACAGTGTTTGACGCAAAAAATCGCGGCGGTTTGTATTGCTGTTTGCTGTCATTGTTATTGTCTCACAAATTTTCGAATTACCTGTTTGGTTGTATCCAATACATAAACACCGCCAGCTTCATCGACGGCGACATCAAATCCCTTGCTCTGGCATTCGGCTTCATCATTGCATACCCGCATCGGTCCCGTCCAGTCCAATTCATCGGGGCCCGCGACAACGCCCAGAAACTTACCATCCGAATCGTATTGTTTGACCCGAAGCAGGCCTTTTTCCGCCGTGATAAATGAGCCGTCGGGAGCAATGGCGACATTGACCGGATTGCAGCAGCCGCTAAAACCTTCCACCTGCGGGCTGGCAAGCCCCCAATCCCATTCCCGATGACCGTCGAATGTGAATGCGATAATCAGATGTCTGCCCGGGTCAACGACCCGCAGCAGACCGTCGGCAGCCAGGGCGATATCGAAATACATACTGGGAATGACAAAGCCGGGGATATCGCGCGCCGTGTCTTTTTGGCCAATTTTGCCCAGCAGTGTGCCGGCCGGATCAAACCGATAAACAACACCATTGACGGCATCGGCGGCAAAAATATCGTCCTTGCCCGCGGCGATGCTGGTGATATATGCGTTCTCGGCGGGTAGTTTCCATGAGGACTCCACCGCACCCTGCATATCGAGAATTGCCAGTGTCCCGCCGCCGGCGGTAAGTATGCGGCTTTGCGCATCGACCAGCACCGCTGTCGGCTCAAAGTCCAACGGAATATCTTTGGTCTTATTGCCGGCTGAATCGAACAGAATTATCGCCTTGTCGCCGGCTGCGGCTATCTGTCCGCCTGCAACGGCAACCGCACGGGCTTGTTTGAAGCCCGTCTGCATTGCCGCACCTGCCGGCTGGTATAAAAACAGGGATGGGTCGATTTTGGTATAGTCGGAGATATCATATTTGTAATCGTCCGGCAAGCCGCTGCCGTTTTTGCCGAAGGCGTCCAAAAAATACACCGCCAACAACCCGGCTGCCAAACCCGCCAGCACGATAATGATCGGCCACTTTGCAGAACGCTTTTTTGTATCCGGCTGCATACCTAATTTCCCTTTGCAATATCAAGACATACCATACTGGTTAAATCCCGCACAATCAGCCTGCCTGCGACGATGGCTGGCGGACCCCAGCTTTCGTGGCCATCCAGTACTTTTGTTTGACCCAACAGACGAAACCCATCCGGTACTGCGTCAATCAACGACAGCAAACCATCGTCGTTGAGGACAATCAGCATCCCATCCGCTATCATATAGGCTCCGAGGCCGTATTTGTTCGCACTGCCGCTTGCCCAGCGGATTTTGCCTTCCAAATCCATACAGACAAGTTGCTCGCCGGGACGCACGCCATAAATGTACCCATTATAGTAGATAGGTGTTTGCTGGTCAGAGCCGAAAATATCCGGCTTGAGCGTATAAAGAATATTGGGGACAATAGTCCCGTTTTTATCTTCCAGTTTAATCATTGCACTGCCCTTATTGTACCCGGCAGATACAAAAATTCGTCCGTCGCCGATATCGACCGGCGACGGCACATTGATACGCAGTTTCCACTGGTCGGTTTTCCAGAGGACTTGCCCATCGTCGGCACTCACACCGATGATGCCGCCGTCGGAAGCATAGACGAACATCCGCTTACCGGCAAAATCCATCGGCAATATGGATGTATGCGACATCTGCCAGCCGTCGGGGTTGGGTGTTTTCCATACGACCTGACCCGTTTGACAGTCCACCGCCATCATCAGTACATCTTTGCCGCCGGCAGCGATGATTACGCGTCCCTTTTCGATTCGCGGACACTGGCCTGCATACCACAGCGGCTCTTTAGTCCCGTATTCCCGTATCAGGTCGATAGCCCATTTTTTCTGTCCCGACACGGCATCCAGACAGATGACCTGGCATTTAGGGCTGATGACAACCACGACGCCGTCGGCGACGGCGGGTATCGTGCGGCTCATTCCGTGGTTGCGTTTGATTTTGACTGGGTAGGAATATCGCCAGATGTCGCGGCCATCATCAAAACTCACACAGCGAACCGCATCGGCCTGCTTTTTCATATCGTAATCAATCAGATAAACACGCCCCTGCCAGATTGCCGCCGCCGCATACCCTTCGCCCAATTCGAGTTTCCACAGGGGTTTTAATCCCGCCGGCGGAATTTGCCGCAGCAGCGGGGTTGTTTCCCGACTGACGCCATCATACGCCGCCCCGCGAAAACAGGGCCAGTCGCCCTGCACCGATGAGGGTTTGCCGTCGAAGGTTTCCAAAATACCTTCGCCGGTTAGTTGCATCTCGGCGGAGATGACCGGCCGGCCATCTTCTCCGGGCAGGCGCAGCGGCACCTGAAATGTGATGTATTCATAAAACCAGATGCCGTAAAATACCACGCCTGCCGCTGCGGCCAGCAGCGGTAGAAGCCATTTTAATAGTGAATTTGATTGTCCCGTCAAGCCGCACTCCGGATTGCGTTATTTCTGGCAGACTAAAAAATTCCATACTTCATTAGCCGCGAAATCTTCGGTCATCGTCAGATATCTGGGTGAATCAAAACTCTGCCCCTGACCGATAGTACGCGGACGCGGCCAGCCATACACGATTTCAATAAACATCTTGTCCGGCTCGCGCATAAAAGATTCCATCCGCAGTTCAACCGATACCGGCTCCTGGTCGCCGATTTGATGGGCAGGCAACACCAGCCGCAATCCGCCTCCGGCGACCGGACGGCCGCCCAGCGACTTGAAATCCTCTTTGGATTGTCCGAGGCGTTTTTCCCACAGGTATTGGAACGCATGACCCTGTACGCTGTACAGATGGCGCAGGCACACGCTGGTAGTCAGTATCTGCAGAGGATTGGTACGGCTGATTTTTTGATAGGACTCGGTTACGGCATCGGCATCCCGGCCAAACATCTCCAAACCGCACTGGGGGTTTGCCGCGACAATCTGCAATTGCAGCACCTGAGGGCCGGCCGTTTCCAGCGACACCTGCAAACCAGAGCCTTCCTGGCGGATCAGACTGAATCCATTGGGGCGGGCAGACCGCTGCGAAAACTCCACCCCTGCTGCCAATAATTGCTTTTCAAACTCCAAAATGGTATGGCGGTCTAGCAAGGCCACGCCGGCCAGCAGAAATTGTATTCCGAAATGAATGCTTGTCTTGGATTCTCGAATAATTGACATTATTTTAGCCTTATTATGTCTGTTTTTATCTATTCTATATATTATCAGACCTTTTACGCATCCCTATTATAGAGGATTTGGCACAGATAAGCAAAACCGTCCTCGGCTATGGGGTGGTTTTTACAGTTTTTTTACGCGGTTAAGCCATTGGTTGTTTTGACCGATATGTCTGGCATTAGCGGACTCACTATGGAAAGAATCTAAATGTCAATCGTGCGATGGATAATAAAGTGGTGGCGCAAAGACACCGCCCTAAGCAGCCCGGACAGGACCATCTATCCGAGTAGCCGAGGCTGCATCCGCACCAATGTGCATTCGGTCCCCCCGCATCAAATGCCTCCCCTGATGGTACGCAAACCCGCCTGGCGAAAATAAAAGCCGCACTGGACGCCGAGAAACATTTTGCGTTTGAATACACAAAGCCGGTGTGATTTACAGGGCTGGCTTTGAGGCGATGCCGAGGTCAAAGCCAATTTTTTGGAGGGTTTGGTCGAGAATACGAAAATACGCTTCATTGTCAGGCCACAGGATACGGGGGTCATCGCCAAACGGCTCATCCAACCCATCCAGAAACAGTTTGAGTTTGTCCTGCTGAATATCATCCGCGCAGACGGCCAACCCCAGACGCTGGGCATACACGGCATTGACCTGCTGCTCAAATTGTCCTTTAAGCGGCACCATAAATATCCGCTTTTTGAGATACAGACATTCACTCAACAGAGACAGCCCTGCGGTGGCCACAACGCCCGACCCTGTCGCCAGGTCCCTAAGAAATCCATCGGTGCTGATTTGCTTAAAGACACAATTGCCGTGTTCTTCTTCGGTATGAAAACCGTAGATATAAAACGGATGCGATGGAAACCGGTTGAACACATCAATGAGTTTGGCTTTTTTTTCGGGTCTGGATTCGGTTGAATAGACCGTGATATGCGGCCGGCGCTGGACGGTCTGCTCCATCACCTGGCGGCGAACGACCGGATTGGCAAAGACAGCCCTGCGGTTTTTGAGCGGCGCGGCAAAGAAATTCATAATCACATACGCCTGGGCACGCGTGTGATAGCCGCGCGTAACAATATCCGCCCTGATGCGGTTCAAAATACCCGGGACATTGTCGAGTTTGGACATGGTCAGCAGATGTTCATTATCGACGAAGACGCATGGCACGCGATTGCGAAACGCCCACCAGGCGCTGAACGGCTCAAAATCGGAAATAACCAGATCGGGGCAGAAGTCTTTGACTTTTTGGCTAAATAACCGCCGATTGGTTAAAAATCCCTTGCGGTACTGAATGACATTGTCGGCAAGTGTCCGCAGCGGCTGAACCTGTCCCTGCTTGATGACAAAATGCAGCCCATAGACCGGTTCAACGCGACCCGCAAACAGCGGCTGCAGGTAGGACAATGATTTGCCCGAGGCGGCAAACAGCACATCGCTGCCGGCCTGCATCAGCCGCCGGCCAATCAGTTCCGAACGGCTGCTGTGACCAAAGCCTTCGCCGGCAACCCCAAATAAAATTTTCAACTGACGCATCCTGTCAAAAGCCTATAACACCGTTGTCTGATTGACCTGCCGACCCTGCATCCAATAGTCATTGACTTCAACGCTTCCATCAGGGTCGATCCGCAGATAATTTACCACAGACTGCGTCCAGCTTCCACAATTAAAATACCAATTCCGAAATCTGCCGGCCTTGTGCGTATGGCCTGTTATCGTAACATCATAAACCCCCCTCTGCTGCTGCTGGAAAAACCGGGCTATCATATTGCGCGTGCGGATAGGGCGTATCAGCCTGCGCCAGCCGTCTTCGGAGATACCCAGATGGTCATAGACCGCCCGGTTCCACTGCCGCGTCAGCCGATGCCATAGGTGCAGGCATTGCTCGCCAGCCTCCAAGAGTACCTCGGTCAGCAGGTCGGAGGTTACCAGACAGTTGCTTGAACCCATCTCCAGCGGTCGGGCCAGCATACACAAAATCGGACATAGTCTATCCGTCGATTCTGAAATCATCGGATCAACTTCGTGGCCATGCATAAACTTGTAATGGGTGCCAGCGATGGAAATGATAAACGGCTTTCGCAGGGCGCCGAAAAAGGGATGCTGCCGCTGCCAATACTCCCGCTGCTGCCACAATTGACCGTCATGGTTGCCCGGCACATACACCGCATCCAGTTGTGCCAGACGATCCAGCAAACCCTGCCATCGGTCAAAGACCGCTTGCGGCTTGTAGCGCCATAACTCAAATAAATCCCCCAACAGCACCAATTTGCCACCCGACCGCTCGACCTTGTCCAGCAGGCGGTATAACAGCGTCTGGTTGTCGCCTTTGAGCAGGTTGTCCTTGACAGAACCATCCCCGATATGCAGGTCGCTCAATACGAAAATGTCCCGACCGTGCCAGTTGTCGGCTCTATTTTGTGGCTGTCTCACGCAAACCCTTTCCAATAAACGCCCCATATTGGAAATTGTATCATAGGAATTTATATCTTTTGTTAGCAAAGGACTTGTTTCTGGTTAGATTGAAAAGCAAAAAACTTTTTTGATGCTTAAAACAGTGGTTTTTCCGAAGTCGGGCGAAAATCCTCTCTGTGATGCCGGTGGGGCTGATATCGATTTACCGGATTGCCAATTTCAGAGTGCACAGACCCGACCTGATATACGCAAGCTCCACGCCGGCGACGTCCCATTTTATAATTTCTGCTGGATATTCTCGCTGCCTTGCGGCATAATTGCCGGCTTGGCAGGTTTCCATTATCAGGACAACCAAGTACAAAATATAGGTATCGAAAGGACATTATGGCGACGGTTAAAATGCAGACGACACTGGGCGACATCACGCTGGAGCTGGATGCGGCGGCAGCGCCCATTACGGTCAAGAACTTTATGGAGTATGTACAGGATGGTTATTATGATGGCACGATATTCCACCGCGTCATCGCCGGTTTTATGATTCAGGGCGGCGGCTTGACCCCTGCTATGCAGGACAAGCCCGGCAATGACCCGATCATCAACGAAGCGGCAAACGGACTCAAAAACAAACGCGGCACTGTCGCAATGGCACGCACCTCCGACCCGGACAGCGCCACCAGCCAATTTTTCATCAATCATGCGGACAATAGTTTCTTAGACTATCGCGGCTCCTCGCCGGACAAAATCGGCTATGCGGTCTTCGGCAAAGTAACGGCAGGGATGGACATCGTGGATAAAATCGCCGCCGTCAAGACCGGCCGCAAGGGACACTATGACGATGTGCCGACTCAAACGGTGGAAATCATCTCGGTCAAAGCGGCCGAGGCGTAAGGCGAAGCGACTCTAACACAGCGGCAAAAGCAACCGCCGCGGTTTCGGTGCGAAGGATATGGACGGCAATCCGTACAGGGATCACCCGGTTATCGAGCAGGAGTTTTTCCTCCGACTCCGTTAGCCCCCCTTCGGGACCGACAAACACGACAACATCGCCGGTAATCGGCGCGATGTGTGTAATGGGCTTGCTGCCGTCGGCAACACTGCCGAACAGCAGTGATGCGCCGGGATATTGCCGTTGGAGTTCAACAAGGGTTTGCGGCAGTGTATGAGGGCCGGAAATGGCAGGCAAAAAGAGCCTGCGGCACTGCTTGGCCGCAGCGATGGTCATATCCGCATAACGCCCGCAGGCGGATTCCTTGCCTGCACGAACGCTTCGCTCGTAATTGACTAAGGCGATATGGTCAACCCCCAATTCAGTGCACTTGCCCAGCATCCAGTCAAAACGCTGTCCTTTGGCAACAGCGGCGGCCAGGATGATTTTGGGACATGCCGGCCGGACAGCACGATGGACATGGTCTATCTCGACGACCGCATCGCCCTTGCGAATGGAAACCACTACGGCGGGTGCAAGCCCCCCTCTACCGTCAAACAATTCGACAGAGTCGCCGATTTTGCCCCGCAGGACGCTGATTAAGTGATGCGACTCGGTTGGACTAAGCGTATGCCGCCCATGTGTGATGGATTGACTATAAAATCGAGATGCCTGCATGCAGCTAACCCCGTTTCTCACGAATTGGGCACATCAAACAGACCTATGCCGGCGGCGGAAATGCGAGAAATGAATGTTCTCCTTTGGACGATTACTTGTGGGCATCCAACTCAACGGCGGGAGCCGTCTTTTCCTGTTGGAGCAGTTCTTTGAGCAGATTGTTATAGGCGACAACACTATCATTGCAGCTTCGAATTACCGGCTTTTCCTCCGCAGCCGGCTGCGAAGAAGGAACCACGTTGACGTTATTGCAATTTTTGCAGCGTACTTTTTTGCCGGCGTATTCATCCGGCGCCTTAAATTCGTGGCTGCATTTGGTGCATTTGAATATAATCACAAATTTCCCTTTCTCTCTACGTTACTCAGGCTCTTGTTTCTCTTTTTAAAATCGTTTCCTGATACATTATAATGTCACAAACCGCTATCTTTTACTAAAAATATAAAAAAACCGCTATAATTTACATAAATGGGACGTTTCAAAAGAGCCTTTGATTTCAACGGAATATAACATAATACCAAAAAAAGACCAGTAAATAAATCTTAATTTTCCATATCTCATTTAATTAAAATAACTTATAGGAATTTTATAGTATTTTCAAATTTTCTTATTGACAAAACGAATAAGTTGGACTATTTTAGTCTAATATAAATGGTAGCGAGATAACAAAAATGGATATCATTCGTAGAAATACAGATTACGCATTACGGCTGGCCGTTGGTTTGGCCGGCGCTTACCGGCACGGCCGGCAGGTTTCTGTACGGAAACTGGCACAGGAAAACAATGTACCTTATGCAATTACGAGTAAATTGCTCCAAAAACTTCAGAATAGCGGGGTCCTCAAAAGCACGATGGGTTCCCGCGGGGGGTTTCAATTGAACCGTCCGCCGGCGGAAATTACATTTCTGGAGATTGTCGAGGCTATACAAGGAAGAATCAGCGTCAATAAGTGTCTGCTGGGCCATTATGCCTGTCCGATGAAGAGAAACTGTCCGCTGCACCCAAAACTGGCCGGCCTGCAAACGGATATTATTCGACATTTAAAAGAAACAACACTTGAACAAACCATCCCCACAGGGGACAATGATAGTACCTTTACAGGAGTATCGCCGCAATGACCAAAGAACGCAATACCGTATTGGAAAGCTGCTTAGGCAAATCCCAATCGCTGGATTCACTGATTGATTATGCCGCCGATTCGATTGTCAGCAAAACCATCCTCGATAAACCGGTTGGAACCATCACCCTGTTTGCCTTTGACGCAGGCCAGCGGCTCAGCGAACATACCGCATCCTATCATGCAACCGTGCAGGTGGTGGACGGCGTGGGTATATTCACCATTGACGGCAAAGACATTGAAGCCTCCACCGGCCAGATTTTGATTATGCCCGCCAATATCCCCCACGCGGTTACGGCCGGCCAGCGATTCAAAATGCTGCTGACAATGATACGAGCATAGGGCCATAATCGTATGAGGCAGATACTGATTGAAAAAATGAAAGCGGTATTCGGCACAGACCAGAAGCGTATCCATCATGCCCTGGCGGTGCTCGACTATGCCGAAAAAATCCAGCCGTCTGTGTCCGCACAAATAGACATCGTTTGGGCTTCCGCAGTGCTGCATGATATCGGAATTCAGCAGGCGGAACGGAAATACAACTCCGCTGCCGGTATGTATCAGGAAATGGAAGGACCGCCGATAGCTCGAGCGATTTTGGAATCGCTTGGCTGGCCGCAGCCGGATATCGACCATGTATGCGACATTGTCGGCAGTCATCACAGCGGCAGCAGGATTGATACGCCCGAGTTTCGCTGTATCTGGGATGCTGACTGGATTGTGAATCTGGCAGAGGACTACGCAGACTGGACACAGGACAAAAAGCGGCATCTGATTGAAACTGTATGGCGGACAGACACCGGCAAACAATTAGCCGAAAAATTGTATTTATAAAACGATATAAAACTTTTTTGAAAGGAACGATCATGTTTTGTTATCAATGTGAACAAACCGCCCAGGGTAAGGGCTGTACGAAAATGGGCGTTTGCGGCAAAGACCCGCAAACCGCGGACTTGCAGGATTTATTGGTCCATGCCGCCAAGGGCATCGCGTTTTACGCCCACCGTCTGCGGTCGAAAAACATCCCCGATAAGGAGGCCGACCGGTTTGTTACCGAAGCCCTCTTTACGACAGTAACCAATGTCAATTTCGACCCGGCACGGCTGGAAGCCATTATCATCAAGGCCGGCCAGGTCAAAGACCGCCTCGCCTCGCTCTATGCCAAACACGGCGGCAGCGATAAACCCACTGAAGCGGCACTATGGAAAACACCCAAAAGCCGTGACCAGATGCTGGTTGAAGCCCAATTGCTCAGTCTGGCCAAAAAACTGGATGCGCTCGGTGCTGATGTCGCCGGCTTGCAGGAATTAATCCTCTACGGTCTCAAGGGGACTGCCGCCTACGCCGACCACGCCGCGGTTCTGGGCAAAGAAGATGGCAGCGTCTATGCGTTCTTCCATGAGTCGCTGGATTTCCTGACCGGCCCCAAAGCAACGGATGTTGATTCACTGGTAGCCATGGCGCTCAAGGTCGGGCAGGTCAATCTAACCGTCATGGGATTGCTGGATGCGGCCAATACCGGCGCCTACGGCCATCCGGAACCGACACAGGTCAAAATTTCCGCCGTCAAGGGCAAATCGATTCTGGTGTCCGGCCACGACCTCAAAGACCTCGAACTGCTGCTCAAGCAGACCGAAGGCAAAGGCGTCAATATCTATACCCACGGCGAAATGCTGCCCTGCAACGCTTACCCGGCATTGAAGAAATACAAGCATCTGGTCGGCAACTACGGCGGCGCCTGGCAGGATCAGCACAAGGAGTTCGACGCCTTCCCCGGCTCGATTCTGATGACAACCAACTGCATCCAGAGGCCCAAGGACAGCTACATCAACCGTATTTTCACGACCGGCCTGGTCGCATTCCCCGGCGTCAAACACATCGCCGACAAAAACTTCAAACCGGTCATCGATGCCGCCCTTGTCGCTAAAGGCTTTGCGGCGGATGAACCCGAAAAAACCATCACCATCGGCTTCGGACATAATACCGTGATGAGCGTCGCCGGCACGGTGATTGATGCCGTCAAGGCAGGCAAGATTAAACACTTCTTCCTCGTCGGCGGCTGCGACGGCGCAAAGCCCGGACGCAATTACTACACCGATTTTGCCCTGGCTGTCCCCAAAGACTGTGTGATTCTGACACTGGCCTGCGGCAAGTACCGCTTCAACAAACTTCCCTTCGGCGACATCGGCGGCATCCCGCGTCTGCTGGATATCGGCCAGTGCAACGACGCCTATTCGGCGATCCAGATTGCTGTCGCCCTTGCCGGTGCGTTCAAGTGCGGCGTTAACGACCTGCCGCTGTCGATGATTTTGAGCTGGTACGAGCAGAAAGCCGTCTGCATCCTGCTGACCCTGCTGCACCTGGGCATCAAGAATATCAAGGTCGGGCCATCGCTGCCGGCGTTCATCGGGCCTGCGGTGCTGGATGTGCTGGTCAAGAACTTCAACATCGCTCCGACGACCACCGCACAGGAAGACTTGAAAGCCATTTTGAAAACGGCATAAGACACTTTATCACCGGCGGTGCGCAGCAAGCTGTTGGCCGCCGGTGTTTTTTATGAGGCTGTTATGACACTGCGAAACATCGTAAAAATCGACCCGGAAAAATGCAACGGCTGCGGCCTGTGCGTCAATGCCTGTGCCGAAGGCGCAATTCAATTGATTGACGGCAAGGCAAAATTGGTCAGCGACATCTATTGCGACGGCTTGGGCGCCTGTCTGGGGCATTGCCCGCAGGATGCCATCACTATCGAACAGCGCGAGGCGCCTGACTTCGATGAAAAGGCAACCCATGAGTATCTGGCAAAAATGAAAGCCGCCGCAAAGCCTGCCGCCCCCTCACCCGCCGACAGCGGCTTTGTCTGTCCGGGGATGCGGGCGCAGCAGTTTGCCAAAAAGACCACCCCTGCCGCCGCCCCTTCGGCAGCATCTGCCGAATCCCAACTGGCACAGTGGCCAATACAATTAAAACTCGTCTCGCCGCAGGCGCCCTATTTTGCCGGCGCGGATATCCTGTTGGCAGCCGACTGCGTGCCGTTTGCAATGGCTGATTTCCACAGCACCCTGCTGGCCGGCAAGGCAATTGTCGTATTCTGTCCAAAATTAGACGATTGCGGCACATACACCGAAAAACTGGCACAGATCATCCGGCACAACAAGCCGGCAAGCATCACAACCGTCCACATGGAAGTCCCCTGCTGTACCGGCGTGGTACGAATCGCACAAATGGCAAAACAGCAGGCCGAATCCGACCTGCCCATCAACGATATCACCATCAGCCTTCAGGGACAAATCATCAACCGGCAAACTCTGTAAAAATGCCGGGCATGGCTCTATCATATCGCCCCTCGGGCTATAAAATTCAAGCCGCCGAAGGCGAGATATATTATGTTGACTCATCAACCCAATTACGGGTATGATAATACCATTAGCGATTTAACGATAGAATGGATTCGGCGAGCATGGAACACTGCAAAACACGATGCTATTGCAAATGGATATTGCTGACGGCTTTGACGCTGTTAGCCGCGGCAGCCTGGTCTGATCTTGACCCGTTTGCCCGGCTGGATAAGGCGGATACCCCCTCCGGCTATCTTGCCCGTCTGCTGATCAACGAAGTATCCTTCCCCGGCGAACGAGCTTACATCAGTGAGACAGACACCAAAAACGCCATGAATGAGATTCTCTGGGTGCTGCACTCGCGGATTCATCTGATTCCCGCCGGCTACACCCAGCAGCAGATTGCCGGCTTACGCTCCAAGGACATCATTGACGTCATCACCGGCACAGGCGGGCGACGGCAATGCGAGGGCTTCTACCGCGATGCCAAAGGACAGTATGTAGCCGACCCGCGCGTGGAAGAACGCATCAATTATCTGCTCAAAATCGCCAATAGCGGCAGCAAGCCCGGACGCTTCAGCATCCTGCTGAACTATGGGCAGGAGTTGGCTCGAAACTACATTCAGGAAGGCATCGAAGGGGCAGACTGTTTTGCCGGCATCAAACGGATTGGCTCCGTCGAGGTTACCGGCCATGCGTATTCCTGGATGACGGATGTGGATATGTATCACCCCGGCGGTAATTTTGTTTCGATTCCTTCAGCCAATAACGGCTCGCTGGGTGGAAACCGTTTCTTCACATTGAGAAAGCAGCCCAAATGAAACTTGCTCGATTGTATCAATTCGCGTGTGTTCTGGTTTTAATGACAATGCTTCCCGCCTGCCGGACAACCGCCCCGACGGCAAACCAGCCCGTCCCGCAAGTCCACTCTGAACTGCTCGAACAGCCTTATTTGTTTGAAATTGTCCGCCATCTGTATCGATGGTATCTGGATGAGTCCGAAGTCGAACGGATTATCGGCTCCAAACACTTCACATTCTGGGTCCGCCGCCTGGACCCCGTGCTGGATGCCGGCGACCGCAGCCTGCTGGGCGAGATTCTCCTGCCGCAACTGAGTCTGTCCATCAAAGTCAAAAAAGCCGACTACACCATCGAGGAGTTGGACACCGTCGTCAAAAGTCAGACCTTTAAGATTACGCAGGTTGCGCGGATGGATGTGCCGCAAAGCCTTCCTGCCTCTTGTCGGGCGGTGCAGGTTAATATGCAGGATATGCGGGACTATCTGTTTCGAACCCGCAATCAGCAGGATTTTCCCGATGCGGTCTTGATAGAGCGGCTGCGGCAAGCCCTGCGAAAGCAGGCAGCGCAGGAGAAGATACTGACCGCCGAGATCGCCGCCAAAGAAAAAATGGTTCACCTGGCGCCCCTGTCGCCGGTGGCAAATGAACTTTGGGTATTTTGGGAAGATGGGCGAAAGCTGTTTTATTTCGCATCCGATATCGATCTGGCAAATCCGGCAGTCTGGCAGCATGAGGCGCTGATGGCTCGTATTTTCGACCTCGACCAGCAGGTCATTGTTTCACACGAAGAAGCCCCCGGCAGCAATCGGTTCCTGACGCGCTATCAGGTCAGCCGTGCGATGTTCAACTGCATCGTGCTGGGCAAACGCATCACCATCCCGCCGGCCGAACAACCATAGTAACGCATTGCCCTCATTTTGTGGAATGCCGCAGACGGCATACTGAGTTAAACAGACCCCTCACTGCGTTCGGGGTGACGGGCTGCGAAAATGGGTTTGTTTTTTCAAAGAGCGATTAGCTGTTAGGTTTTAGCCGTTAGCAGGGGAAAATGGGTTCGTTTTTCGTTTTTGCGGTGATGAGGTTATAGTCGAGCAGGAATTGTTTTTGGTCTTTGAGGTTGACCAGCACCTGGTCGGCAGCTTCTTCGCGTTCTTGTTTGGTCATTTTTCTTCGTTTAGCAGACGGATAGCCAACCAAATCGAGGACGACACTGTCCCAGCGGGGGTAGAAGTCGAAATCGTCTATGGCTTTTTGGGCGGCGGGGATTGGAGAAACCACAGATTCCGCAGATTGCACAGATTCAAGTTCGGAGTTTTTAGGAGAAGACTGGATTCCCGCTCCCTTCACTTCGCTCAGGACAAGCTGCGCGGGAATGACACAGGGGGAGAAGTTTTGAGTGCTAAGTTCTGAGTGTTGAGTTGGTAAGACCCCCTCGTCGCTTCGCGACACTCCCCCTTGAGAAGGGGGAGAGCTTTGGGGAGAGGGATTCTTCGGTTCGCTCAGAATGACGGACTGGCCATTGTAAGGAGGAGAGCTTTGGGGGGTTGGGTTCATTCGTTACCGGATGTGGTCGGGGAATTTGGGTTCGTTTTGTTCATCTTTAAAATAAGGCTTCGGCAAGTCTTCCGCGCCGTAGAGATAGTCCTGGATTCTGGAGTAGGTCATCAACTTGCTGTCGCGGATGCGCCGCAAGGTGTTCAGGCAGCGGAGCATCGAGCGTTCGAGGCGTGTTTCGTAATTCTGGACTTTGGTCAGGGTTTGCTGGTTTTGGAAGTCGGCGGTCAGAATTTTGCCGGGATTGTCATCGGCATCTGCGGATTCGGGCTGGTTTTGCAGGAGATTGTCCAGGACGAGGGTTTCATAGACGGCGGCACGCTGCAATCGCCAGGACAGGATGGCGATGCGGCGGGCGAGCAGGGTTTCGATGGGGTTTTGGGGGTCGAGCCAGACAAGAATGTCGTTGGCAAAGCAATCGAACTCATCCTTGTCTTCGATTGACAGGACAGGACGGGATGCGGTCAGGCCGTGGGAGACGGCGTTTTGAGCGGCTTTGGCTTTGCCTTTCGGTGTTTTGGGGCCGGTGGATTTTTGGGCGTTGAGGCGGTTGGCTTCGAGGCGTTTGATGGAAACCATAGTTGCTTTCCTTTCGGGGAATAAGTTCTTAGTTCGTGGTTCTTAGTTCGGAGTCAGGAGAAACCACAGATTTCGCAGATGACACAGATTTTTTTAGACGGGATTGACAGGATTCGAAGAATCATAAATCATAAGGACTCAATCATAAACAAATTTGAACTGCTTTTATAAAAACGATAAGCAGCGTGGGCATGGCCCACCCTACCAAGGGGCGACGTACCCCTTCCATTCTACCCGGCGGTATGCGTGTTTTGGTCGAAAATAGGGGTGTTTTGAACGGTCAAAATGCGGATAAATCGTTATTTTACAAGGGATAAAAATTATTTCATTTTTTGGGTCGATAGCAGGATAACGTTAGCGTAATTGGTGCTATTTTAAGAACTCAAGAGTGGGTGGAAAATTCGAAATCCGAAGCACGAAATATGAAACAAATTCAAAATGGGGATAATTTCAGAAATACCAAATAAGAGGGGATTTTTTAACGCTAAAGACGCAAAAGACGCTAACTACACAAGGGGAGTTTTTTTGACGGGATTCGCGGGATAGACAGGAAAGATTTCGGAAATGACTTGCAAAGCGATAACTTGTTTATTATATACTTGTTTGGTTGTGAACTAAGAAAATAATAAGGCCTTTCAAAAGAAAGATTTCAATGGCTGTAAAAAGCATAAAAAACTGTCTCAAGGAAACAGAACCCGCAGTTATTTGCGAAGAAATTCCAGAGATTAGTAATGGAAGCGAATTTACTGGGAATAAAATATACTCTGTTCCTTCTGCAATTATCTATAAGAAAGGCTCATATCTGGATGTTGGTTCTGATAAGATATGCGAATGAACACCCAATCATCTAAATTGCATGACGGCTAAGGATTGGTTAAAATCGCAATTAGGAGTATGGGAGTTAAATTAGGAGTTTTCAACAAAATGCAACAATTGAACAAAAGCCAGATTGAACGCCAAGTGAGGTTGTCCCCATGCGTTGGACAGAAACACCTTTGAGTTAAGGTGGAACT
>CAZICJ010000012.1:0-48597 GCA_964537635.1 uncultured Pirellulales bacterium | reverse complement strand
AAAGGGCATATTACCCCCCCCTTTATCTTATTTGTCAAGAGAAAAATTTGAAAAATAAAAAATTTTTCCAAAATTAGGTATTTTTACCTATTCCGGACATTGGGCAACCAGAATGTCTATCCGTGATAAACCCCCTCAAATGCGGCGCTAAACAAATAATGGACACTGGAAAAGAGGAAGACCTGTTCAGCGTGTGTCTGGCTGGGCGGCGGAGTGAGGTGTTTCGACGGCGGCGTGCTTTGGAGGCTGGCTGGCAGGGATTTCGACGATAGGGATTCTGGGTTTTGCCGGCTGGGCGGCATTTTCGATATCCGGCACCTCGATGGCGTTCAGTTGGCCTGTGAGGGCGTCATCATCATCGTCGTCATCGTCTTCTTCATTCTGCGATATCGCCTGCGGGGCGGCCGGCTCGTCGAAGAGCGTTTTTTCCTGCGGCTCGGGTTCCTGCTGCGGCTGCTGGGCTTCCATTACCTGACGGGCGAAAATGGCTTCCTGCACGGCCTGTTCGGCGGGCTTGTCCGTAATGGATTTCAGATAAATGTCGCCGGCCGCTTCCGGTTGTTCCACAAAGATGAGCTGATTGCGAATCAGTTCCAGCATTCCCAAAAACAGTCCAATCATTATCAGGCGGCTGGGCTTTTCGCAAAACACCTGCCGTAGGGTCATCGGGCCTTCGGTTTGCAGTCTGTGGAGGATGTCTATCTGGTATAAATCAATCGAGGTTTCGTCCGAAATATGCTCATAGCCCGACACAAACCCCGTCGATTTCATAATCGAATCGAACGCTTCCAGCAGTGTCCAAATGCTCACCTGGTCTAAATCCAACTCCGGCTCATTGTTCTGCTTGATGCTGGACAGAATCGAATCGGGCCGCGTGAAGCGGTGCAGGCGGGTTTCGGCCGCTTCGGACAGCATATTGGCGGCATCTTTTATCCGTTTATACTCCAATAACTGGCGAACCAGTTCCGCTCGCGGGTCATCCGGCTGGGCCGTGTCGGCCGCCTGCTCGTCGGTGCGCGGCAGCAGCATGGCCGACTTGATTTCCATCAGCGTTGCCGCCATCACCAGAAAATCGCCCGCCAAATCGATATCCAAAGTCTGCATCATCTGGATATACTGAATATATTGTTCAGTAATCCGCGAAATGGGGATGTCGTAGATATCGACTTCCTCCTTGCGTACTAAGTACAGCAAGAGGTCAAGCGGGCCGTCAAAGACTTCCAGATTGACGCGATAATCGCTCATCGGTTCTCCATCGGGCGGATGCCGACCGCCGAGCGGACTTCATTGATGGTTTGTCGGGCAATCGTTCTGGCACGCTGAGCACCGTCCAGCAGCATTTTCTCGACGGTGGGCAAATCTTTTTCCAGTTCCTGCCGTTTCTGGCGGTAGGGGCGGAAAAATTCGCAGGTCAATTCGACTAAGCGTTTTTTGACATGGCCGTAGCCGGTGCCGCCTTGCCGGTATTTCTGTTCCCATTCCCCGCGTTCGGCCTCTGAGGTGAACAGCTTGAGCATGGCAAAGACATTGCATTTGTCGGGGTCTTTGGGTTCTTCAACAGGCGTCGAGTCGGTAATGATGCTCATGATTTTCTTCTTGATGCTGGCTTCCGGCTCGAAGATTTCGATGGCATTATTGTAGCTTTTGCTCATTTTGCGTCCATCAATGCCGGGGACGACAGCAACGGATTCCAAGATGTGGTCTTTGGGCAGGGGGAAAATCTCGCCGTAGGTGTTATTGAACGCCTGGGCGATATCACGGGTTACTTCGATATGCTGTTTCTGGTCGGCGCCGACGGGGACCAGATTGCTCTTGAAAATCAGGATGTCAGCCGCCTGCAATACGGGGTAGGCAAACAAGCCGTGATTCAGCGACAAGCCCTGACTGACCTTGTCCTTGTAGCTGGTGCAACGCTGCAAGAGACCAAACGGGGTTACGCAGGAGAAAATCCATGCCAGTTCCGTTACTTCCGGTACATCCGACTGCCGCCAGAAGACGGTTTTTGCCGTATCCAGACCCAGAGCGATATAGTCCATCGCCACATCCAGCGACCGCTGTCTGAGGTCATCCGGGCGGGGATTGGTTGTCATCGCGTGGTAGTCCGCGATGAAATAAAACCCCTCATTTTCCTGCTGCAAGGCAAGGTGTTGACGCATTGCGCCGAAAAAATTGCCAATATGCAGCTTCCCCGACGGCTGTATCCCCGATAAAACCCGCACAAAACCTCCTAAGTTCTCATTATTAGTACAAAACAAAGTTCTCTATTTATACAACACGAGCGAACACTATACCATAAAATAGCCGTATCAACAAGCCCTGATTCCAGAAAATCGGGGGGTTGTTTTTCCAGTTGGATTCAGCCTTTTATGGTGTTTGCCGGCCGACGACGGTTGTCGGGGCAATGGGTTCAAGATTTTTTTGGATTTTTGCCGCATCGCCGACAACCACAATCTGGATGTTTTGCGGGTGGATGGTTTTTTGAGCCAGCCGCAGACAATCCTCGGCGGTTGTTTTGGAAACGGTATCCAGAAGTGAATCGAGGTAGTCTTTGGCAAGATTTTCGGATTCCATCGTCCACAGTTCTTTTGCGATTTGCATCGGCGTTTCATGACGCATCGCAAAACTGCCGAGGATGTAGTTTTTGTTGTTGTCCAATTCCTGCGGCGACGGGGGATTTTGCCGTAAGTCATCAATCAAGTCCAGAATGGTCTGGACGGCTTCAGCAGCAGACTCATTTTTGGTGAAGGTTTCAATCGTAAATAGTCCGGCGTTTTTATATTGATCCAAAAATCCGCCAAAGGCGCCGTAGGTCAATCCTTTTTTGATGCGCAGAGTCTCATTGAGGCGGCTGTTGAAAGAGGCGCCGAAGTACATCGTTAAGACACGGCTGGTAAAGAAATCCGGCTGCTGGCTGCGTGTCAGGCCGGCTTGTCCGGCCAGAATCTGCACCTGAGCGCTGCCAGGCAAGTCAACCAGATAAATCGCTTTCTCGGCGGCAGGGGGGATAGCAGCCAGAGATTGGACGGGTGCGGTATTTTTGTTTTTCCACGAACCGAAGTATTGATTTGCCATATCGGCGGCGGTTTTTGCGTCAATATCGCCGGCGAAAATCAAGACTGCCTCTTGCGGACGCGCGCTGGCGTTCCACCATTGTTTAAGGTCGTCGGGGCCAAGCTGCTGGATATCCTGCGGGCTGCCTTCGACTTTTCGGGCGTATGGATGGTTTCCGAAAAGCCGGCCTTTGAGTTCTTTATCCGCCAGATATTCCGGATTCTGCATCGAAATCGATAGTTCGGTGAGGGCCTGCGTGCGGAGTTTGTTGAATTCATTGGGGTCGAACAGCGGGCTAAAGACAGCTTGCGACATTAGGCTCAAGGCCCGCGAGGTGTGTTCGGTCAAGCAGTTTAGGTTCAGTGCGGCGGTATCCATAGTCGTATCGGCACTGATAGCAATGGCGTAATTGTCCAGTTCATTTGCCATTTGCGCCTCGGAGTATTGCGTGGTTCCGCGCGTCAGCATCTCCATAGCCAATTTTGCAGTGCCGGGTTTGGTTTCGACGGCCGCTCCGCTGCGCAGCCCCAGCAGCACACTGACAAACGGCGTCTCCTTATTGGTGATGGTGATGACTTTGAGCCCGTTGGATAATGTTGTACTGTCATACGGCAGTGGAAAACGGGAAAACTGAAGCTGACGCAGTGGGGCTTTTTGGGGGAAACTGGCCGGCGGTGTATCGCCGGGACGCCCCGGAGCAGGAGCGTTGGTTTCAACGGCGGCACTGACGGACATATCTTCTTTGTCTTTGGCTCCGGCGGCCATTCCTTTGTCATTTTGCTGGATGATAAACGTGAATTTTCCGGATGGGGTCAGGTATTGTTTAGCGACGCGCTGGATGTCCTGTGCTGTAACGGCACGGATGCGGTCCAAGACCTGATTGGCCTGGGAAACATCGCCCATGGTAACGGCGGCAGTTCCCAGCAGACGCGCTTTGCTTTCGATGGTTAAGTTGGTCTGGACGATAGATTTAAGCTGCTGATTGCGGGCTTTTTCCAGTTCCTGCGGCCAGACGCCGTTTTGCTTTATGGCAAGGATATGCTTTTCGATAATTGGAATGACCTTTTGCGTATCAGCACCGGCAGACAGGACGGCTTCGGCCTGAAAGAGTCCATCCTGCTGCAGGTTGAAGGAACCTGCAGAAGCATCCACAGCCAATTGTTTTTCAGCGACCAGTTCGCGATACAGACGGCTGCTTTTTCCAGAGCCGAGAATTTCAGCCAGAAAATCCAACGCTTCGCGGTCGGGATGATTCATTGGGACGGTTCGCCACACCAGCATCGCCATTGCCGCCGGCGCGTTTTCGTCGGCGATTTCAATGACTTTGGGCTTGTCCGGCATAGGTTCCCGTTGTGATTGGCGCTGCGGGACCGGATGTTTTTGTATCCAGCCGAAGTATTTTTCCGCCAGCGTCTGGGCTTGTTGGTGTTTGACAGCGCCGACAACAATCAGCGTGGCGTTGCTGGGGATATAATGTGTATTCCAGAATTCGCGTAAATCCGCCGTGCTGGTTGCCCGCAGGTGGCTGATATTGCCGATGGGCGTCCACCGATATGGGTGCGTGTTGAAAATCGCGGCAAATAGCTTCTTATGCAGCGTGCCGTAGGGTTCATTTTCGTTTTTCCGCAGTTCTTCTTCAATGACTTTTCGTTCGGTATCCACCGCCTGCTGGTCGATTTTGAGAAAAGCCATCCGTTCGGCTTCGAGCCAGAAAGCCAGCTCTAACTGATCACTGGGCAGGGTTTCATAATAGACGGTCTGGTCGAAGCTGGTGTAGGCGTTGCAGGTGCCGCCGACGGAGCGAATGAATTCAAAATGGTCGCTGGGTCCGACTTGCGGCGTGCCTTTGAACATCATGTGTTCAAACATGTGGGCGTACCCCTGCCGGTCGGGGCGTTCATCGCGCGAGCCGACATTGTACCAGACCTGTACGGACACAATCGGGCAGGAAAAATCTTCGAGTGTGATAACGGTCATGCCGTTGGCCAGCGTTTTGGTTTGATAATCGAACAGCGGCGCTGGGGCTTGCTGTCCCATCGCAGCGGGCAACATGATTCCAAGGCATAGGCAAATTATGAGACGGCGTCGCCTGAACATAGTCAAAATCCTTTTTGTTAAGTTTGATATCAGCAAGCAGCCAGAAGGGTTTTGGAAATGGCAACTCCTGCGGCGGTGGCTGTCAGTCCCAGCAAGACATTGGCGGTGATATTGATTGCCGCGGCCATCCATGCATCGTTATGAATCAACTGGATGGTTTCGTAACTGAATGCGGAAAAGGTGGTAAAGGCACCGAGAAATCCCACTGTCGCAGCAGTTCGCCAGATGACAGGGATTTTTTCATTGAAGACGCCCATCGGCATAATCAGGCCGATGAGGAAGCATCCGACGACGTTGACGGTCAATGTGCCGTATGGAAAGCCGTTGCCCATCAGGCTGTGGACGGATTTGCCCAGCCCCCAGCGGCTTAATGCCCCAATGGCGCCGGCCAGTGCGATAATAAAACATTCATTCATACCAGTCTCCCGAAAAATAATAGGGAGACTATATCAGATTTTGCCCTCGCAGTCAAGGGCAAAACGGTTTTTTCGTCGTCATTGGTTTTTCGGTTATCTGGCCGCCTTTATTTTAATTCTATGGTTGTTGGACATATCGCATCAGTGCCCCGGCGACTTTATCCAAAGGCAAAATCGCTTCGGCGGCGCCTTTGGCGATGGCTTCTTTGGGCATACCGAAAACCACGCAGGTATCCTGGTCCTGAGCGATGGTATGAGCGCCGGCATGTTTCATCGCCAGCAGTCCTTCGGCGCCGTCGTTTCCCATACCGGTTAAAATGGCGCCCACCGCATTGGGGCCGGCATATTTAGCGACCGAATGAAACAGGACTTCCACACTGGGCTTTTGATGGCATACCGCCGGACCGTCTTTGATTGCGACCGAATAAATGGCTCCAGACCGCTGCAGCGTCATGTGATATCCGCCCGGCGCAATGAGAACTTGTCCGGGGACAACCCGGTCGCCGTCCTGTGCTTCTTTGACCCGGATGGCGCATTCATTGTTGAGACGGTCGGCAAAGGATTTGGTAAATAGTGCCGGCATGTGCTGTACAATGACAACGCCGGGGGCGGTTGCAGGCAGGTCAGTCAAAACGGCAGTCAGCGCCTGGACACCACCGGTCGAAGCGCCGATGGCCAGAATTTTATTGGTGGTTTCGGCCATGTGTGCCGGCTGTTCGGTGTTGATTGAAGCAGCGGCGGCCTGCGGTGCGGCCTGATATTTGGCGACAGCTTTATAGGAAATAGAGCGAATGATTTTAGCCAGGATTTGACACGCATCGCCAACCGAATACGAGGCGCCCGGTTTGGCGATGACGTCGATGGCTCCGGCAGACAGCGCTTCAATGGCGGTTTTGCTGCCCTGCGGAGTCAGCGAACTGAAGATGATGACCGGCATCGGCTTATGCTGCATAATCTTTTTGAGGAATGTGATGCCATCCATTTTGGGCATTTCCACATCGAGAATCAGCACATCCGGTTCTAAACGCACAATTTTATCGCGGGCAACATACGGATCCGGGGCTGTGCCGACTATCTCGAGATCGGGAAATTGTGCCAATTCCCGGTTCAGGATTTGGCGGACGACCGCCGAATCATCTACAATAAGGACTTTATTTGTTTTTGTCAGTGTCAGCGTCATAATTGGCAATTCCCTTAAAGGATAATTTCCTGGCTGTTGGATTTAATCATCACGGTTCCATCATGGATGGACAGATACATATTTCTTGGGTAATTGCCGCCCACATCCTGGCCTTTGAGCATCAGGCCGTATTGCCAGAGGATTTTTCGGGCGGCCAAAATATTTCGATTTCCAATATCAAAACCCTTGGGGCCATTGTCCATGGCTGCCCCGCCGGCCATCTTGACTGCAAGCCGCCGTTTTTCAGCGCCCTGACCGATCAGGTTGTCCAGCAGCAGCTTGATGCCGGTATCGGCGAACATAAATGGGTCGCGGACGGCACGCTGCGGGTCCATCGATGAGGCCGGCAGTTGATAATGAATCATGCCGCCGATTTTGCGAACCGGGTCATAGAAAGTAATGGCGATGCAGGAACCCAGTGAATAAGTTACCAGCACCTCGCCGGCGTTCGAGCTGATTTTGGCGTCTGATACATAAACAATGAGATTTTTTGTCAGTACGCTCATCCTGGATTAGTCCTTTTTGTAAATCGTCGGCTGAATGTATCTGAATTTATGGTCGATGCCGGTCAGCGATTCGGAATGTCCCGTGAACAAATAGCCGCCCCGTTCCAGAACCTGCCAGTACCGGTTGACAAGCCGCTGCTGCGTGGGTTTGTCAAAGTAAATCATCACATTTCTGCAGAAAATAAAATCAATCGGTCCCTGGAATGGCCAGTTTTCCATCAGATTGAGATACTTAAATACAATGATCTCTTTGAGTGCCGGCACGACGTGATAAAGATGTTGTCCATTGTGGCGTTTGGCATGCAGATACTTACTCTTGACTGTCGGCGGAATTGTGCTGACACGCTCATCGTCGTATTGTCCCTGCTGGGCGCGGTTGAGAATTTTGCGAGAGATATCCGTCGCCAGAATTTTCAAATCCCAGTCTGCATGGCCGCGCAGCGCCTCCAGCAGCGTTATGGCGATGGAATACGGCTCTTCGCCCGACGAACAGCCGGCGCTCCAGGCGCGGATGCGGCGGGTATTGTGTCCCGTCTTGCGGCGCAGCATCTCCGGAACAAGCGTTTGGGTCAAAAATGCAAAATGCTGCGGCTCACGGAAAAAGGAGGTCAGATTCGTACTGATGGAATCGGTCAACTCCGAGATGGCGGCGCCGGTCGAGTCGGCAATCACATAATCATAATAGTCGCTGAACGAGCCGAAATTGCCCGAGCGAATCAGTTTGCTCAACCGCGCCCGAACCAGCTCTTTTTTGCCGTCATGCAGGTCGATGCCGCAGTGCGTATAAACCAGCTTACTGAACTGTTCAAATTCCTGTTCAGACAGCACGAGGTTTTCACCGAGTATAGATAAAGCACACACGGTATTTCCTTCTGGTTTAATTTTGTCCCGATTGCGACAGTCGCATCAGTCCGGGGATATCCAGAATCAGGCTGACCCGTCCATCGCCCATGATGGCGCCTCCTGATACGCCTTTAATAGTACCCATCCCCTGAATGCTTTTGATGACAACCTGCTGCTGTCCGAGCAGATTGTCCACCTGCAGGCAGCATTTACGGCTGCCTTCTTCAACGACGACCAGAAGGGCGTTGGTAGGGTCGGCGACCGCGTCGGCGGCGTTAAACAGCTTGTACAGCGGAACCAGCGGCATCAGTTGTCCGCGGATGATGACCATCTGAGCCTGATTTTGAACGGTGGAAATCTGGTCGGCGGTTGGTTTGAGACTGTGTATGATCGAGTTGATGGGGATAATATAGCGATAGGAGCCGACGGTTACAATCTGTCCGTCAATAATCGCCAGCGTCAGCGGCAGCCGGATGACAAAGGTTGTGCCTTTGTCCTGGGTCGAGTGAATATCAATTTTGCCGCTGAGCGATTCGATGTTTTTACGCACCACATCCATCCCGACGCCGCGTCCGGATACGTCGGTAATTTTATCGGCAGTGGAAAATCCGGGCAGGAAGATCAGTTTGAAAATATCTTCATCCGGCAGTTCCTGCCCTTTCTGCACCAGTCCTTTTTCGACAGCTTTTTTGAGAATTTTATCGCGGTTGAGCCCCTTGCCGTCATCGGCGATTTCAATAACAATGCTGCCGGCCTGATGATAGGCGCTCAGCGTTATTTTGCCTTGTTCGGATTTGCCTTTGGCTTGCCGCTCCTGAGCGTTTTCAACCCCGTGGTCAACAGAGTTTCGCATCATGTGAACCAGCGGATCGGTCAGTTTGTCAACCAGCGTTCGGTCTAATTCTGTGTCTTCGCCGGAACAGACGAAATCGATATTTTTTCCAGCTTTTTTAGATAAATCCCGAACGAGTCGTGCCATTTTTTGGAAAACGCCTTCGACGGTAACCATCCGCATCGACATCGACAGTTCCTGGAGCTGGCGGACGATTTTGTTTTGATGAGAGACGCTGCGGTACAGATCACTGTCATTATCGCAGGTCTTGCCGACCTGCTCAGAAATCATCAGTTGGGCAACGGCCAGCTCGCCGGTCATATTAATCAGTTCATCGAGCCGGACGGTAGAGACTTTGATTTTCTCGGCGGTAACGGCCGATGCTGTGGCGGCGCTGGCAGAGGCCGGCTCTTTTTCGCCGGTCAAGAGGGTGTCGATTTTATGGTCGTCGGTTTCACTGAGCGGCTGCGGTTTTTCTGTCTTTGGCGCGGCGTCGCAGATGGGTGCGGAGTCGGCTTTGATTTTGCCCGACGCACAGTCATGCAGAACGGCCAGCAGGCCATCCAGATTTGAAGATGCCGTGTAGGGCGTCTGGTCATTGATGGCTTTTTCGAGCAGTGAAATGATGCTTTTCAGCATGTCAATGGAGGCAAAGGTGGCATCGCTGAAAGCGCCGACCAGTCGAAGCTGTCCCTTGCGCGCCATATCCAGAAGATTTTCAGCCGCGTGTGCCAGCTTGTTGATGTCCATCAGATTCAAAAAGCCCGACATCCCTTTGATGGTGTGGAATGACCGGAAAATGCGGTTGAGTGTTTCCTGGTCTTCGGGATTATTTTCCAGTTCGAGCAGGCCGGCCTCTGCAGCTTCAATGTGCTCTCTGGATTCATTGATAAAATCCAGTATCAGCGGAATATCTTCCTCGGCGAATTGCATCGGTGCGGCGGCAGGGGGCGTGCCGGTGTTTTTTTCATTTGAACCGGAGGCGTTTTCGATTTCTTGGACCAGAGTCTGCATATCACAGACAAGGGTGTTAATTGTTTGGATTGCCGCCGCTGCATCTTTCTGGTCTTTCTGGGCAGCGTTGCCAAGCAGTTGTGACGCCTGTCCGCTGAGGTTTTTGAGTTGAGAAAGAACCTGTTCGGAAACGCCGTCTATTTCTACGGCGGCAGACAGAATATCGTCGATCAGTTTTTGGCAGACGGTCATTTCGTCCGTTTCATCCGGACCCAACAGCGTAACCTTGGCGGCGGTCTGTTCAATCAGGCTGCTTAACTTGTTTTTTTGCTCATCCATAGCTTCATTCCTGTCTTTCAAAGGCTTTGCTTTACAGCGATATCGATACCGCCGGTAAAGTCGGCTGACTCTGTCCGGCCAGTTCCGAAGAGCCGCCGGTGATAAGATTTCTCAAAATGTCCCAGTCTGTAAGGACGCCGCGAACCTGTTGCTGATCGACCACAACCAGGGCGCGGATCGAAAAACGGCACATCGTATCAATTGCTGCGGCAATAGGCGTCTGAGGCGTTATAGTCCGTACGATGCGGGTCATAAACCACTTAACGCGAATTTGCAGGGAAGCGTCATCCTGCGGCCGGCGCCAATTGGCAAAAGCAGGTTTCAGATAAGGGCTTATTGCACTGGCGGCGTCTGTGCGGGACAAGATACCCTCCAGATTGCCCTGTTTGCCCACCAATAAATAACCGGTATGGTCCCGCTGCATCAATTGCATTGCGGTTTCGATGCTGTCTTCTGCGCCGACCCAGGTAAATTGCGGACACAGAATAGCCATCACTGGCCTGTTGATATCCATGCCCGGACAAGATGACAGGGTTGCGTGATGTGCCGGCTGCGGTGGAGGGGGGCTTATCGGATCGGCGGGTTGTACGGGTTGCGGTTCGCGAACCGCTGTCGGTTGCGAGTCCGCTGGCGACTCGGCGGCAAGCGGAGCGGCTGCGGGTTGTTCCTCAGGCGCTGGTACGGGCGGATTTTGTTTCGGCTGAAAAATTTCCGGTGGAAATACGCCTGCACAGACAATCGGGTTATAATCGGCGATTTGGAGTTTGACTGTAAGGATATAGGCTTCCTGGGACAGCTCCCCGCCGAAAGCCTCTGTCGGGTTGCTCCAGGGCTGACCTATGAATGTTTTATCCTGTTTAAGGTGAACATGGCCGGCAAGGTTCTCCCGAAAAATACGGTCCCAGGAACCTACCAGCAGATTGCCGACCTCTTTGATCGCATCATTGAGGCCTTGAGCATCGCTTAATGTACCTGTTTTAACCTGGTCTTTGATGCGTTTTTCGGGCAGCATAACCACAATTCCCGACAGCGTGAACATGGCCGCCTGATCCAAAAGGAGCCAGAATTTTCCATCCAGCGTGCCGCGCGCCGATACGGTATTGACGGCGGTGATTTTCTTAAACTCGTTTTTCAGTTTATTCAAATCCACCTTGACGGACTGACCTTGAATACAATCGGCTTTGACATCAAACATCCCGGACATATCTTCGCAAAACGCCTCATAGGATGCCTGAGTCAGCCCCTCAATTTGTTCGGTCAATGTTCTCAGCGTGTCCGGCATAGAGCCTCAACTCGTTACTTAGGTTGGCGATACAGCAGGTTAAAGACAATCGGATATTGTGCGTCAAGCATGGCATAACAGGAAATGCGGCTGAAATTGTCACCGCTGTTGCTATTCATCTCCTGTCCAGTAATGACGGTGGGGATAGATACCTGGATATCGTTGATGGTCGCCTGAAGGCGGGTTTTAATGCTGCCCATAGTCATATTGGCGACCTCCCCGACGGCGTCGCAGATTTCCGAAATGCTCAGTGCTTCGGCGCTGTCCAGGCCGAGCATATTGGCCGCAATCGTCTTGGCGCAGGACTCCGGCAGATGAATTGCCAGGCATCCTTCCATGCTGCCTTTGAACGAAATGGCGCTGATTAGCGCTTTTCCTTCGATAGGCTGCGGCAGGGATTCGCATTGTTCGATGTCCATAAATATCATGGTGCCGAAGACTTCTTTGGCAGCGTCAACAACAACCTGGTCGAGAGATACTGTCTGAAGCATAGGTTGATTCCTTTCCCAGTTGGGTTAGTTCATGTAGGGGGTTAATTTTTCCTGGAAACGCTCCGGCGTAAAAGGCTTGGTGATATAGCCGTTGGCGCCGCTGGCCAAAATACCGTCAATCAGCTCCTGGGCGCTTTCTGTGGAAACCATAATAATTTTGGTTTCTTTGCAGCAATCCAGTTGACGAGCCTGTTTGACCATTTCCATCCCGTTCATTTCGGGCATATTGATATCGCACAGGACGATATCGACGGGATTGCCTTTGAGTTTTTCCAGCGCTTCCAGGCCGTTGCCGGCTTCTTCGGTGCGGTCAAACTCCAGACCGGACATACGGACGGTGCGCATAATGATCTTTCGCATCGTTGCCGAGTCGTCCACTATCATCAGTGATTTAGACATTTTAAAGTCTCCTGCATTTTAATACGGTGGATTCTTAATTCCTGAACTTACAGTGCAAGCTGGTCGGCCTCAACGATGCGGTCGATATCCAGCAGAATTTTAACGGCGTTGCCTACTTTGCCGATGCCCAGAATGAAATCCAGACAAACCCCCGAGTCGCCGAATTGCGGGGTGCTGTCGATGTCTTTGCGGTTAATATTAAGGACTTCCTGAACCCGGTCCACAATCAAACCCAGATGCAGAATATGTCCTGCCGCGGCAACCTCAGCGACAATAATGCATGTTTGCTCGGTAACCTCGGCGGCCGGCATACTGAACCGAAGACGCAAATCGATCACCGGAATCACCTGGCCGCGAAGGTTAAGAATGCCTTTGACATAGTCCGGCGTCCGCGGAATCGGTGTAATCGGAACATACCCGATGATTTCACGTACCTTCAAAATTCCAATGCCGTATTCTTCTTTAGCCAGGGAAAAGGTCAGGTATTTACCCTCAATACTCTCTGTATTTTGCTGTTTGACCGTTGTAGTACTCATATTTTTGTTCCTGCTTAAATGGTTTAACGTCTTTGGCATCCAGCGGAACTATGCTTGCTGGTACGCCTGTTTTTCTCAAACCGATACTCCCAACAGGGCCTTTCATTTCAAGAAACGGCAAGTTCTTTGAACCAAAGTATCCACTGCTTCGGCCAAAAAAGGGGGGCAATTAAGTCAATTATGTTTTTTTTGATTCTGTTGCGGGTGCGCGGCACGCTGAAATCAAGGAAATTCATACCTTTTTTTATGTAATAGTCGTTTTTTCATAAGGCGCTGGCGGTTAAAAATTAAAATGGTTAATTAAAAGATATATATTATCCATTAAATGACTTAAAGTCCTTGTCATCCAGTGGGAGAACGCTGGCCGGTTCAGCCTTTTTTTCGGCGATATGATGGAAAGCCCGGTCAGACTGAGACAATCCCTGCTTCTTTCCAGCGGGAACAGGATGCCTGACTTGGCCTGCGGTCTGCTTGCCAGTGTCGGATGATCCGTTGACCAAAACCGCCAGTTGTGCGACAATCTGATTGAGCGATTCGGCCTGAGCAGACAGTTGCTGCGAGGCGGATGCGGATTCTTCTGCATTGGCGGCATTTTGCTGGGTTATCTTGTCCATTTGAGAAACCGCGGTGTTGATTTGTTCAACGCCCTGTGCCTGCTCCTTGCTGGCGGCGGCGATTTCGCCGACCAAATCGGATGTCTTGCTGATGGAGACAACAATCTCATCCAGATTCTTTTTGACTTCGCCGCAAATCACAACGCCGTTGCGGGAATTTTGGACGGATTGCTCAATCAGAGCAGAAGTATTTTTGGCTGCCTCAGCGCTGCGCATTGCCAGGTTGCGGACTTCTTCGGCTACAACAGCAAATCCCTTACCGGCTTCGCCTGCCCGCGCCGCCTCCACAGCGGCGTTGAGAGCCAGCAAGTTGGTCTGGAAGGCGATTTCATCGATGACCCTGATAATTTTAGCGGTCTCATCGGACGATTTCTGAATATCGTTAATTGCACCGGCCATCCGCGTCATTGCAGAAGCGCCGTTGTGGGCGGTACTTTTTGCTTGGGCGGCCAGGGTATTTGCCTGCACTGCGTTGTCGGCGTTCTGTTTGGTCATTGAGGACATTTCTTCGAGACTGGAGGATGTTTCCTCAAGCCCGGCTGCCTGTTCGGTGGCGCCCTGCGCCAGGGATTGAGATGCCGAGGTGATCTGGCTTGCTGCGGAGGAAACCTGCTGAGAACCCGCAGATAGACTGCTGATGATGGATGACAAATTGCCGGTTAATTTGCGTGAAATTAAAAACCAGATGATAACAGCAATAACGCTTGAGACAGCAGCCAGACCCAGCATCGCGTAGAATGTATTTTCTCCCATCTTGGTAAGGACGCGTTCCGATTCCTGAAACTCATCGATATACGAGCTGACGCCGATAACCCAATCCCAGGGCTGAAAATACGCCAATCGAGCGATTTTTTCGCGAGGCGATGCTTCGTCTTTGTTTTGCCATGGGTACCGCTGCTCGCCCAACTGTCCACAGTTCAATGCAGAAGCTTTTTTGCACATTTCCTGGATAAACAAATTGCCGCCGGCGTCTTTGGCCTCCCAGACACTTTCGCCGTCCCTTTTGCCGTCTTTGGAAATGATATAATTACCCTTGGAATCGAGGACAAAAACATATCCTGTTTTTCCTATCGTAACTGCCATGATCGCTTTACGCAGTGTATCAATCTTTTCCTGAGGAATGCCGAAATATAAAGCGCCGATCAATTTTTGGCCGGAATCATAAAGTGGCTTGTAGGCGCTGATATACCACTGATTGACCACAAAGGCTCTGCCGATGAAGGTTTTGCCTTCGAGCAGAGAAGCAACCACAGGATTGGTCGAACCATCTGGCTGATTTTTCGGAATAAAGGTGCCGACTGCGCGTTTCCCTTCCAGCGTCTGGACATTCGTGCAGACTCGCAGCATATCTCCCTGATCATTTATTCGCTGAAATATCGTGCAGGTGCCGCCTAAAAGGTTTTTGACCTTATCGACTATGGGAGATTCGGTGTTGATGTCAGAATTTTGTCCGATCCAAGTTTGTCCGACGACCATTTTGGGCAGTGTTATCGTCTGAGATGCCTTAGTGAATTGGTTGACCGCCGTCCATGGGATTGTTTCAGAGGATAAATTGACGGTTCCCTGTTGGTTGACGACATCGGAGACTACCTTGATGCAATTTGATAATTCCAGATTGATCAAGTCGCTTTGTGTTTGACACATCCTGTAAATCATCTGGGCGGTATGATCCAAATCCGCATAAGCCGCTTTCATTGTTTCCTCTGAGGCGGTCCGGGTCATTTTGGAATTGTTCAAAATAATAAAACCTGTTGCTACCAATAAAGGTAGGATGGTTAGCACAATTCCAATGCTGATAAGTTTTGTTTGCAGTTTCATAGCTTTCTTCATAAATTTTCCCTTTTCTAAAATCCTCTTTTTTTTGTCACTCTCACTCGAAACAAACCACCGATGGTGTGCTTTTTTACATTTTTTCGTATCAAGCAGGTTTTGGAATTATTTACCCCATTCGGGCCAACTTGCTTTTGTTAACAAACTCGATGTCTTTCCATCGGTGGCAGCAGCAGAGGAATTTAGTCCCCAAAAAAAGAGGAAACAAAATTGGTTTAGGCCTAATCTACCATAACAATATCTCTAATATGGATGTTTAGGTATGCGGATTTTTTCCTGTGCCGATAAAAAAGAGGGTTTAATACCGCGATTTAATTCTTTTTCCGCAAACATGACTACAGGTATTTCCTGTATTAGGATAAACCAAGATATAATAAATCTGAATATGGGTGTTATTTTTTTTTTGATTACACAATAATTTTCGAGAAAAGTCTTATAATATTGGCTAAAGACAGGGTGGAATATAGGGGATTGGCCTATCGAATTAAATAAAAAAAGCCGATGACTTGGTGCGGCATCGGCTTATCAAAAGTCGGATTATTGCGGCGTATTACTGGGCGGCAGGTTGAGTTTCCGCCGGCTTTTCGGCGGGCTTGGAGAGTTCTGCTATCTTTGCCTCTAACTCCTTAATTTGAAAATCCTTAGCATCCAATTTCTTGGTCAATTCGGCCTTGGCGGCGTTTTCTTTGGTAAGCATGGAGCGAATGCTTTCCAGGGCGGTGGTGCTGGCTTTGTCAACTTCAGCCTTCTGCTTGGCGATTTCAGCATCCTTGTCAGCGACCACCTTCTGGGTGCTGGCCAACTCGACTTTGGACTTTTCCAACTGTGCCTTGAGAGCGGCATTTTCATCCTGACAGGTCTGCAACTGCGTATTCTTACAACCGCAAAGACAGACAGCCGCACTTACCAGCAGCGCAATGATTGTTCGTTTCATAACTTAAATCCTTTCTTCAAATAATCTTATCGTTCCTTGAAAAATCGTTATTGTACTTCCGGTAATATTCTATCGGCAATAGATTGAATAAAAGTTGAATTGGAATTGTCCAAAGGGCATGGTCGCAACGATTTAGTGTATATTTTACCCTGTCGGATACGGCAAAATTCTAAAAATAGAGTCATTTTTCTTGAACAAACTCCTCATTTCTGATATATTAGATAGCATTAAGGGATGCGGTTGCTATGGTTTTGAGCCGGCCACCCTGCCATTCATTTTACAGGAGGTTCGATATGTTTGAAACATTAGACAAAGTGGTTTTGGCTGGACTGGGAGCGATGTCGATGACCAAAGAAAAGGCCGAGCAGATTTTTGAAGAGTATGTCAGTCGCGGCCAGGCCGAACGGGAACACAAAAGCGGCTTCATCAAGGAAATGATGGAAACCGCCGAAAGGACTCGTGCGGATATGGAAAAGCTCATTGGCGAACAGGTCAAAAAAGCCATCTCCGCCAACCCAATTGCCACTAAAGACGACATTAAACGCATCGAACAAAAGCTCGACCAGCTTCTCGCCAAAGGGAGTTAAGTTCAAATGCCGTTGTTTGGCGGAATACGTCGGACTCTAACCCGGCTGCAGAGATACCGCCACATCATGGTTGTGCTGATGAAGTACGGCTTTGAGGAGTTTGCCGGCGCCGTTGGAAAGCATCTGCGGGTCGGCATCGGCTCCAAGGGCGTTTCTCTGGCTGGCCGCCAGAAAATAGATCAGGTCAGCATGGCGCGGCGAGCCAGACTGGCGATGCAGGAACTGGGCCCTGTGTTTATCAAACTGGGACAGTTGCTCAGTACCCGCCCCGACTTGGTGCCTGCGGAGTTTATTGCTGAATTGGAATTGTTGCAGGACCGTGTCGCTCCCGAAAAATATCCGCGTATTCGCCAAGAAATTTATCGTCAGCTTGGCGGCTGGCCTGAAGACCTGTTCGAGCGGTTTGACACAGAACCGATAGCCGCCGCCAGTATCGCTCAAGTACACCGCGCCCGGACCCGCGACGGCAAAGAGGTTGTTCTCAAAATCCGCCGTCCCGATATTGTCAAGACCATTCATGCTGAACTGGACATTCTTGCGGATATGGCGCGGCTTTTGCGAGGGCGTGTCGCCGCTCCGGAGACCTTTGACCCGCAGCGGATGGTGCGGGAGTTTGCCGCAGCCGTCAGCAAAGAAGTCGATTTTGCCTCGGAACGCCGTAACCAACAGCGGTTTATCAAAAATTTCGCCGGCGATGTTGCGGTGCATATTCCGCAGGTTATCGAATCCTACTGCACCGAAGGCATCCTGACGATGGAGTATATCGACGGCATCAAGCCCAGTCATATCGATTCACTTCGGACGGCCGGACTGGACCCTAAGATGGTTGCGCTGCGCGGCGCTGAATTTGTCCTGCGGCAGGTGTTTGAGCATGGCTTCTTCCATACCGACCCGCACCCCGGCAATTTTCTGGTGATGCCGGGCAATGTATTGTCGGCGCTGGATTTCGGCCAAGTCGGCAGATTGACCGCCGAAGACAAACTGCTGCTGCAGTATATTGTGCTGGCGCTGGTCGATGGCGACGCCTGGCGGATTGCCCACGGCCTCGAACGGGCGGAAATGCTTGGCGAACAGACGGTTCTTTCCGATCTGGTGCGCGACATCGAAGAGCTGATTGCCTCGTACAGCGGTTTGCCGCTGGCGGATATTCCATTCCGCGATGTGATAGGACGCGGCTTTGATATCATTCGCCGTCATCATATCGGCGCTCCGCGGGATTTCACCCTGATGCTCAAAAGCCTGATGACCATCGAATCCTTTGCCCGGTCGCTGGATGCGGATTTCCAGATTATTGAGAGCCTCAAGCCGTATGCCCGCCGTTTTACAGCTGACAAGGTCAATCCCAAAAATATCTTCGAGCAGTTCAAGAAGGCCGCTCTTGGAACCGGCGAATTGGCAGGGCGTTTTCCCGAAGACGCCGCCGCCATTATCGGCAAGATACGGCGGGGTAATTTTAAGATACACGTCCATCACGACCACCTCGAAGAACTGGAAGATACGCTGGACAACAGCTCTAACCGCATCAGTTTTGCCGTGATAATCGCGGCACTGCTGGTCAGTTCCAGCCTGTTGGTCGCTCAGACTGGCGCGGTAGCCGGCCTTGTCAGTCTCCAAACACTCGGTATTCTGGGATTTCTCACGGCTGCGGCAATGGGATTATGGCTGCTGATTTCGATTATTCGCAGCCGAAAATATTGAGGTGGACAAAAAAGGGCGGCCTGAATCAGACCGCCCTTGAGACTGTATGCCCCTGTTTAGCTATGCTTTGACGACGCTGATTTTCTTGCCGGAGAACTGTACGACTCCATCCGCTGTGGCAAAGATAGTATGATCGCGTCCCATGCCGACATTAAAGCCGGGCAGAAACTGCGTGCCGCGCTGGCGAACAATAATGTTGCCCGCGATGACCGCCTGACCGCCGGATGCTTTCAGACCCAGATACTTCGGGTTGCTGTCGCGACCGTTGCGTGATGAACCTTGTCCCTTTTTATGTGCCATAACAACACCTCTTTTATAATTCCTAGTTCTATTTATTCAATTAGAGCCTCGTACTATATCTCTTTTGCGGTAGTTTGTCTATAAAAATTATTTCATCTTGAAAAAATAAACATAACTATTCTTTTAATAAGGACTTGTGTTTCAATTGGAGCTGATTTTTTGGCGAAAATCGCCTTGATTTTCTCCGCAATTGACCGTATTGTCTTGGCAAATGTTCAAGAAATCAGACGAAATGCGGATCCAGATACGGTTGACAGGCCAGGTGCAGGGGGTGGGGTGCCGTCCGTTTGTCTATCAACAGGCTTGCCGGCGGGGTCTTTGCGGATGGGTGCGCAACGATACGCAGGGGGTGCTCATCGAGGTACAGGGCGGACGGGAAGCCATCGACAATTTTTTGGCAGACCTTCAGCGACCTGCCGCATTGCCGTCGATGATGCGTATCGACCACCTCCAATGGCAGGAAATTTCTCCAAGCCCATCCGAGCAGGCGTTTGCGATTGTCTCCAGTGACAGTACCGGAAGCCCCAACCTGCGGGTCTGTGCGGATAGTGCCGTATGTTCCGACTGTCTGCGGGAACTCAATGACCCATCCGATTTTCGCTATCATTATCCGTTTATCAATTGTACTCAATGCGGGCCTCGCTATTCCATCCTCAAGACTGTTCCTTATGATAGACCCAATACCACGATGGCGGCGTTTGTGATGTGTCCGGCCTGTTTGCGTCAGTATCAGGATGTTGACGACCGGCGGTTTCATGCCCAGCCGGTTGCCTGTCCGGCCTGCGGTCCCAAATTGTGGCTGGCCGACAATGCCGGCACTGTGAATGAATCCGACAGCGACCGTGCCATTGAAAAAACCGCATTGGCACTCAAGCAGGGCAAAATTCTTGCCATTAAAGGCATCGGCGGTTTTCATCTTGCCTGTGATGCCCGAAAGGAGTCTGCCGTTGCCGAACTTCGCAGACGCAAACACCGCGAGGCAAAGCCCTTTGCAATGATGGCTGCGATATCGACTATCGAACGCTATGCGCATCTTGACGGTGTATCGCGCAGTCTTTTGGTCGGTCCGCAGGCGCCGATTGTATTATTACCGCAAAAGACGCCCAACCCCATCGCCGCATCGGTTGCCTCCGGCGTCCATCGGCTGGGCTTTATGCTGCCGTATGCTCCGCTGCATCATTTGCTGTTTGCCCATAGCGATGTGGATGTGTTGGTGATGACCAGCGCCAATATCGCCGATGAACCGCTGATTTGCGACAACGACAGGGCGGCTGCGGAATTGGCAGGGATTGCGGATTTGTTTTTGATGCACAACCGGCCGATTTATCGTCAGATTGATGATTCTGTGGTGCATGTTGTCGATGGCGGCTCGGCGTTTCTTCGCCGCGCCAGGGGGTATGTCCCCAGCCCGATTCTGCGGTCTTCGCCTGTCGCCAAGCCGATTCTGGCTGTCGGGGCGGATTTGAAAAACACCTTCTGTTTAGCCAGCGCCAATCAGTATATTGTAAGTGAACATATCGGCGACCTCGAAAATCCCGCCGTCTTTCGACATTTTACCCGCAGTATAGGGCATCTGGCCGGCTTATTTGAAATCCAGCCGCAAGTGATTGTCCACGATTTGCATCCGGCTTATTTATCCACACAGTTTGCACACCATTATGCCCAGCAGCATGCCATATCCGATGTATTTTCCGTACAACATCATTGGGCGCACGCCGCTTCTGTCATGGCAGAATACGGCATTGAAGGGCAGGTCATAGCGCTGATTGCCGACGGCACCGGCTATGGCACAGATGGGGCTATTTGGGGCGGTGAGTGCCTGATTGCCTCGCTTGCCCAGTTTCGCCGGTTTGCCCACACCGAGTATTATCCGTTGGCCGGCGGCGATGCGGCGGCAAAAGAACCGATTCGTCCTTTGCTGGGTTTGCTGCGGCAGGGGGGATACGATTTGTCAGACTGGATGGAGTATTTGACACCATTGCAATCTGTCCCGACGCAGATCGATAAAATCTGGACGCAGTTAGACCGTCGATTCAATACTGCCGACACATCCAGCCTGGGGCGGCTTTTCGATGCAGTTGCGGGATTGATTGGGCTTGGTGCCGCCAATCGGTTTGAGGCCGAACTGCCGATGCGGTTGGAATCGGTCGCTGCCGGCAATGTTGAGGATTTTTATCCACCGCAACTGATTGCAGCCCCAGGCGGCCAATGGTGCTGGCAGGCGCCTCCGCTGGTAGAACAAATCCGAGACGACCTGCGGAAAAACATGCCTATTGATGTTATTTCGGCAAAATTTCACAATACGGTTTGTCAGGCATTTTTAACATTCGCCCGAAAAGCCCGAGAGCAGACAGGCCTGAACTGTGTAGTACTTGCCGGCGGGGTGTTCTGTAACGCATACCTTGCCGATAAATTGCTGTATCTATTGAGAAATTATGGATTTATGTCGTTTCTGAAAAAACAGATGCCTGCCAATGACGGCGGTATTTCGCTCGGGCAGGCCGCCATTGCCGCAGGCCGCACAGAGGGAGTTTCCGGCCGGGCATAGATGCAAATTCCGCCTCTAAAATAATTATTAGTTTTTTGTTGCTATTGATAGGGGTTGTACTATAATGCTTCCACGTTCGCGGTTTCGGTGCGTACAAACGTTGCAGGTACCGCAACAAGATGGATAAAAAGGCTCATTACCAAAGAGCGTAATACATAGATTTGTTCTCATCACCCTCCTCCGAAGCCAGATACCGTCTCGACGGGTCTGGCTTACTTTTTACCCAAATACAGTCCAATTCATATCTTAAATAATAACAAAAAAGGTTTTTTATTTTTTTTGAAAAACCTATTGACTCGGATTTTCTTGTGTGATATATTCCTACTAATAAAACAGGACAAGTAGTAATTAAAGTATATCTTAAATATGAATATTTCAACAAAATCAAGGTATGCGTTGCGGTTGATGGTGGAACTGGCCGGCCGGTATGGCACGGTACCGGTTGACCTCAAGGAGATAGCCCGAAGTCAGTCGTTATCGGAAAAATATTTGAGCCGGCTTGTGATTGACCTGAGAACGGCCGGCTTAGTGGATTCTTTTCGCGGCGCCAACGGCGGGTATATGCTGAGCCGTCCGCCAGCTCAGATTACGGTACGGCAAATTGTGTGGGCGATGGAAGACACATCGCCGGTGGATTGTGCCAGGAATCCTGGAGCTTGCGGCCGCGTGGGTTCGTGTACGACGCATAATGTGTGGCGGATTCTGGATGAAGCAGTCTATGCGGCTCTTGAAAATATTACACTGGATGATGTCCTTGCGATGGAGCACCAGAAAAGCGATCAACCGATGTATTATCTGTGATGAAATTAAAATCCTATGGAAACACATGCAAGAAGCATAATCAAGGCAGTCAGTTATCGGCTGATGGGTTCGATGGTAACCTTTGCAGTGGTGCTGGTGGCGACGCGCAAAATCGACCTTGCCGCGGGAATCGGCGTGCTGGATACGATACTGAAAATCGGAGCGTTCTATTTCCACGAACGGCTGTGGCACAAAATTAACTTTGGAAAGATTAAGCCGCCGGATTATGAGATATAAAGGACAGGCGGCATTATCGGGATTTTTATGGAATCAGAACAGAATCATATTGATAGAAGCGTTGCCGGCTTCAGCGCAGAGCAGATACTGGAATTTGCTTTGCGGCGGTTTGACGGTAAAATTGCCCTGGCGACCAGTTTTGGCGCCGAAGACCAGGTTTTGACCCGGATGCTGTGCAGTTTGGGCAAACCCATTCGGATATTTACGCTGGATACCGGCCGACTGCCGCAGGAAACATACGATGTGATGGAAGTGACGCAGAAGAAATATGGAATTGCGATAAAGGTATATTGCCCCGAGGCGCATCAGGTCGAGTCGATGGTCGAAAGCGGCGGCGTGAATTTATTTTACCGCAGCGTTGAAAACCGAAAGCAATGCTGCTATGTCCGCAAGATTGAGCCGCTCAAGCGGGCGCTGAAAGGATTGGATGCCTGGATATGCGGCCTGCGCAAGGAGCAGTCGGTTACCCGTCAGGCGGTTGAGCCGATTGCGTGGGATGATCAGTTTGGATTGTATAAGATTTGCCCGCTGGCAGACTGGACAACGCAGCAGGTGTGGGATTATATCCGCACGCATGAGATACCATATCATCCGCTGCACGACAAGGGCTATCCGAGCATTGGCTGTGCGCCGTGTACGCGGGCGGTCGAAGCCGGCGGCGATATCCGTTCCGGGCGGTGGTGGTGGGAACAGCCGGAACATAAAGAATGCGGACTGCATTGGGCGGCTTGCAGCAGTCCTAATTTGAAACAGGAAAATGAACAATGAACCAGTTAGATGCATTAGAAGCACAAAGTGTATATATTCTGCGGGAAGCCTACCGGTCGTTTAAGGACCTGGTGATGCTGTGGTCGATTGGCAAGGACAGCACGGTGCTGCTGTGGCTGGCTCGCAAGGCGTTTTTCGGGCATGTGCCGATTCCGCTGATGCATATCGATACGCATTACAAAATTCCAGAGATGATTGAATACCGTGATCACTTTGCCCGGCAGTGGAAGCTGAATTTGATTGTCGGCCAGAATACCCGCGCCCTGCAAGACAAGCAGACATTTCCCGACGGCAGGGCGACGCGTCTGCAATGCTGTGCATCGCTCAAAAGCGAAGCGCTCAAACATACCCTGTCCGGCGAATGGCCGCGCTGGGTCATGGATCATGCAGCAGGCAAATTGGTTCGCCAGGAAAAAGGACAACCGTTTACCGGCGTGATTGTCGGCGCACGGGCGGATGAAGAGGGCAGCCGCAGCAAGGAACGGTATTTCTCGCCGCGGGATGTCCATAGCGAGTGGGATGTCGCCGAACAGCCGCCGGAGTTATGGAATCAGTTCAATACGGATTTTGCCCCCGGCACGCATGTACGGATTCATCCGCTGCTGGACTGGACGGAACTGAATATCTGGGAATATATCGAGCGGGAAAATATCCCGATTATCTCGCTGTATTTTGATCAGGGCAGCGGCAGGCGGTATCGTTCGCTGGGCTGCGCGCCTTGTACGGGAACGGTGGAATCGACCGCCCGCACGGTCGGCCAGATTATCGAAGAACTCAAGAGCGGCAAGTTTTCCAATATCGCCGAACGTTCCGGCAGACAGCAGGATTCCGAAGACGGCGGCGGTTTGGAAACCCTGCGGCGCGAAGGATACATGTAAGAAGAAAATTCGAAATACTAAATACGAAATTCGAAACAAAAATCAAAAATTAAAAATCAAAAAGTTGGAAACTGTGGGATAAATAATGGTTCAAGAAAGTAAAACAATTACGGCGCCGCAGGATACGACAGACACGATTTCATCGCTGCAAAAGATGAATATTGTGATTATCGGCCATGTGGATCACGGCAAAAGCACGCTGGTCGGGCGGCTACTGGCAGATACCGATTCCCTGCCCAAAGGCAAGCTGCAGGAAGTCCAGGCGCGCTGCGCCAAAACAGCCAAGCCGTTTGAGTATGCCTTTTTGCTGGACGCCCTCAAAGATGAGCAGGCACAGGGCATTACGATTGATTCGGCACGGTGTTTTTTCCGCTCCACCAAACGGGAATATATTCTGATTGACGCTCCGGGACATATTGAGTTTTTGAAAAATATGATTAGCGGGGCGGCGCGTGCGGAAGCGGCAGTGCTGCTGATTGACGCCAAGGAGGGTATCGCGGAAAATTCGCGCCGGCACGGCTATCTGCTGGGAATGCTGGGCATTCGTCAGGTGGCAGTGTGCGTCAATAAGATGGATTTGGCGGGCTATTCGCAGCAGGTCTTTGATGCGATTCGGCGGGACTATACCGCATTTTTGTCGCAGGTGGGTATTGAGCCCAGGCATTTTATTCCCATTGCCGCCAGAGACGGCGTTAATATCGCCCATCGGGGCAGCCAAACGGGGTGGTACACCGGGACGACCGTGCTGGAAGCGCTGGATAGTTTTGAAAATGAAAAGGCCAGCGTAGAAAAGCCCCTGCGGTTTCCAATCCAGGATGTTTATAAATTTACCGAAGCCGGGGATGACCGCCGTATCTTGGCCGGCCGGATTGAAACCGGCGTTGTCCGTAAGGGCGATGCGGTGGTCTTTTTGCCGTCGGGCAAGCGTTCGACAATTGCCAGTATCGAGGCGTTTAATGCTCCGCCATCCGAGCAGGCAGCCGCCGGACAATCGGTCGGCGTTACATTGACGGAACAGATTTATTTTCAGCCGGGTGAAATCCTGTGCCGCGCCGACCAGCAGGCTGTCCAGACTGCGACGCACATCCGCGTCAATCTGTTCTGGCTGGGGCGCGAGCCGATGGTGTATAACAAACGCTATGTGCTCAAACTGGCGACGGCGAAAATTCCCGTCTGGCTGCGGAAAATCCATACCGTGCTGGACGCTTCAGAGTTGACGACAGAAAGCAATCGCCAGCATATTGAGCGCCACGATGTCGCCGAGTGTGTGCTGGAGACACTGCGTCCGATTGCGTTTGATGTGTCCTCGTCAATTGCTCAGACCGGACGGTTTGTTATTATCGACAACTACCACATCGCCGGCGGCGGGGTGGTGCTGGGCAGGCAGGACAATCAGACCGATTTGATTGCCGAGCATGTACGCCAGCGGCAGGCTAACTGGTGGCGAAGCGAGATTACGCCGGACATTCGAGCGCAGCGGTTTTCGCATCGGTCGGCGCTGGTGGTGTTGTGTGGCCCGGTTAATACCGGCAAATGGGCGGCCGCTCGAAAACTGGAAGAAAAACTGTTTTCCACGGGCAAAATGGTGTATTATCTGGGTCTGGATAACAGTCTGGCCGGCATTAACAGCGACCTGCGGCAGGCTGGGCTGCGCGATGAGTTTCTGCGGCGGCTGGGCGAAACTGCCCATCTATTCACCGACGCTGGAATGATATTGATTACTTCGATTAGCGATTTGGATGAGTACGAACTCAAGACCTTAAAGACGCTCAATAGTCCCGGCCAGACGGTAGTTGTCGGTATTGGCCGCCAGGAGATTCCGGATGCGATGCTGGATTTGCGTCTGGATGCGTCCGACGACATGAATCAGGTCGCCGAGAAAATTGCTCGGCTGCTGGCGGAGATGCGTTATCTGCCCGAATACTATCTGTAAAAGTGACGGCTGCAATGGAAAAACAGAACAATAAACAGGCGGGATTGCCCGATACACCGCAAAAGATATTGGGAAGCTATCCGCAAAAACAACCGGGGTTGTATATGCAGCGAATACCTGTATTCGGCGGCAGATTGGACATCGGCCAGTGGGCTGCGATAGTGGATATTGCCCGGCGGTTTTCCTCGTCGCCGCTGCATCTGACAACGCGGCAGGATGTGGAACTGCATGATATCCCTGAGGCGGACATGCCGTCGGTCTATCGAGCGCTGTACGAGGCGGGTCTTGATACCTACGGCGCCTGCGGGGACTGCGTGCGCAATATTACGATCTGCCCGGCAAGCGACTATGATGACACTGCGGCAGATATTCTGCCTCTGGCAAAACTGGTGCGTGAAGCGCTGTTTTCCAGGCCGGCGATGTTTCCGCTGCCGCGTAAATTCAAGGTGAGTTTTTCCGGCTGTTTCCGTGCCTGCGGCAGACCCTTTGTCAATGATTTGGGGTTTGTCGCCAATCGCGATGGAACATTTCGTGCGATTGGGGCAGGCTCGCTGGGCGCTCATCCCCAAACGGGAATCGAGCTGTATCCATCGCTGACCGCTCAGGAGGTTGTCTGGCTGTCGGTTGCGGCGCTGGAGTTGTTTGCCGAGCTGGGCGACCGGCAAAATCGGCGAAAGGCGCGGCTGCGTCATGTTCGCCAGCGGCTCGGTGATTTAGAATTTCGCCGCCGGCTGCACGACCAGTTTGAAAAAACGAAACAGACCTTTGTTGTGCCTGTGCTCAAAATGGTTCCGCTGCAGCGAGGAGTTTTTTATCGAACGACGCTGCAATGGGTTACCGGCGAGATATCGCTGGATACGGCGGATTTGCTGACGCAAGCCTGCCGGCAGAATGCCGCTGCGATGCGCATCAATTTGACGCACGGCATCGAATTATTCAGCAGCAGCCCTATCATTCTGTCCGAGCCATTGCGGCAGTATGAGAACCTGCCTGCGATTGTTGCTTGTCCCGGCAGCGATACCTGTACCAACGGTCTGACCGCAACCCGCACATTGGCAAGGCAGTTTGCCCAACGGCTGACCGGCAGCCGGTGGAAGGGCAAAACAATCGCCATTTCCGGCTGCCCCAATCGCTGCGCGCAGTGTGCAGTGGCAGATATCGGCTTAACCGGCTGCATGAAAACGATTGACGGACAGCGACAGCAGGCGTATCAGTTATTTACCGGCGGCGGCTGTGGTAAAAATGCCGATATTGCTGAGGCAGGGGAGATTTTTTCCGTTGAACAAATACTTGCAAAAGTGGTATTATTATAGAAAATAGAAAAACCGAATAAGAAAGGAAATGCAGATGTCAGCCAAACCATTAAAACCGGAAACCCTTGTGCTTCACGCAGGCCAGCAGCCCGACCCCACAACAGGTTCGCGCGCGGTGCCTATCTATCAGACCACATCCTACCAGTTCAAGAGCGCTGAACATGCCGCCAACCTGTTCGCCCTCAAGGAATTCGGCAACATCTATACGCGGCTGATGAATCCGACGACCGATGTGCTGGAAAAGCGTATTGCAGCTTTGGACGGCGGTGTAGCGGCTCTGGCAGTCGCCAGCGGCCAATCGGCCATTACCCTGGCGCTGCTCAATATCGCGCAGGCCGGCGATGAAATCGTCTCGGCGGACAATCTCTATGGCGGCACATACACCCTGTTTCACTATACTTTCAAGCGGCTGGGCATCAAGGTCAATTTCGTCAAGTCCGGCGACCTGGCGGGTTTTCAAAAGGCTGTTACGCCCAAGACCAAAGCCATCTATGCCGAAAGCATCGGCAATCCAAAACTGGATGTCGCGGACATCGAAGAGCTTGCCAAAATTGCTCATAAAAACGGCGTTCCGCTGATTATCGACAACACGTCGACGCCGTACTTATTGCAGCCCATAAAATACGGCGCGGATATTGTTGTCTATTCGGCAACCAAGTTTCTGGGCGGCCACGGCACATCCATCGGCGGACTGATTGTCGATTCGGGCAAGTTCGACTGGACCGGCGGCAAGTTTCCGCTTATCAATGGCCCCGATCCCAGCTATCACGGGCTGGATTTTGTCGAGGCGCTCAAGCCGCTTGGCAATATCGCCTACATCATCAAAGCCCGCGTTACGCTGCTGCGCGATATGGGGCCTGCCATGTCGCCGTTTAATGCGTTTTTGTTTTTGCAGGGATTTGAGACGCTGCATCTGCGTATGCCGCGCCATGCCCAAAATGCGCTGGCGGCGGCGGAATATCTGTCAAAACATCCGTCCGTCAGTTGGGTCAATTATCCCGGCTTGAAATCCAGCCCTGAATATGCCAGATCGGCTAAGTATCTGCCCGGCGGCGCTGGGGCGATTCTGGGCTTTGGCATCAAGGGCGGCTTGGAAGCCGGCAAAAAGTTTATCGACGCACTGCAGTTGGTTTCGCATCTTGCCAACATCGGCGATGCCAAGACGCTGGCAATTCAGCCGGCCTCGACAACGCACCAGCAGTTGTCCGCCGAAGAGCAGTTGGCCACCGGCGTAACGCCCGACTTTATCCGCCTGTCGGTCGGCATTGAGCATATTGACGACATTCTTGCCGACATCGAACAGGCACTGGCAAAATCGCAAAGTTAATGATACCGTATTCAACAATGGAGAGATTCCAATGGAACTATATCACGATATTACGCAAACGATAGGGCATACGCCGCTGGTCAAACTGCGGCGCATCGGCGGCGATACCATGGCACAGATTGCCCTCAAGTTGGAATACTTTAATCCGCTTTCGAGCGTCAAGGATCGCATCGGCAAGGCAATGATTGATGCGGCCGAGGCGGATGGACGGCTGCGCCCCGGAGGGTTGATTGTTGAGCCGACCAGCGGCAATACCGGCATTGCGCTGGCGTTTGTAGCGGCTGCGCGCGGCTATCGCCTGATACTCACCATGCCCGATACAATGAGCCTGGAACGCCGGGCACTGTTGAGAATTCTGGGTGCTGAATTGGTCTTAACGCCGGGCGCCGAGGGAATGAAAGGGGCCGTATCCAAAGCCGAGCAAATCACCGCTTCCACGCCGGGAGCGTTTCTGCCCAATCAGTTTTCCAATCCGGCCAATCCCGAAATACATCGAAAAACGACCGCCCAGGAAATCTGGCAAGCCACTGATGGCAAGGTCGATATTGTCATTGCCGGCGTCGGCACCGGCGGCACGATTACCGGCATCAGCAGCGCACTGAAAGAACGCAAGCCGTCATTTCGGGCGATTGCCGTTGAGCCTTCCGAATCTCCTGTACTGGCCGGCGGCAAGCCTGCCCCCCACAAGATTCAGGGTATTGGCGCCGGGTTTATACCGGCAAATTATCACCCGGAATTGATTGATGAGGTGGTGCATATCGATGCGCCCCAGGCGGGCGAGTATTCCCGCAGGGCGGCGCGCGAAGAAGGCCTGTTGGTTGGTATTTCCAGCGGCGCCGCTATTGCCGCCGCAGTGCAGGTTGCCGCCAGACGCGAAAACAAAGACAAACTCATTGTGGCGATTATTCCAAGCTGCGGTGAGCGGTACCTGTCAACCTGGCTGTTTCAGGATATGATGAAATAACCACCCCCAGCGGCTCGAATCGACAAGCGACGCTGGCATCTATTGCGGATGGGTCGTCAGTAGTTTCCAAATGGATATCGACAGCACCGCAATAAATGCTGTTCGTACCCACAGTCGCGGCAGGATGTGCATCAGATGGCCGCCGATATAGCCGCCCAAAATACCAGTCGGGATAATTAAGGCAGCGATTTTGAGCGACTCGGCAATTGCAATGCCGTGCTGCGGCAGGGTGGTGGTTTTATACACTGCTCCCAGCCAGGACATTGCCACAATGATCGCTGCCGAATTGCTCATCGCCTGCCGCAATGGCATCTTGAGCGATGTCTGCTGCAAGGGGGTCGATATGGTTCCCGCTCCGATGCCCATCAGGCCAGCCCCCAGCCCGGTGAGAAATCCGATGATTCCAGACCGCAGCCGGTATTGCTGCGGCAGATGTTCCTGTCCGTTGCCCATAGCGGGACGGGCCGGTTGAAACATCCGCCAGCAGTTATAGACAAGAACATAAATCAGGAAATATCCGAACAGGCGGGCGAGCAGATAACTATTTTGTCCGCAGAAAAAAGACAAATTGCTGGCATAGACGCCCACAGCAACTCCGCCGATTGCCGCTGGAATCAGCCATTTTAGCAGCGCCGGCGTCATGCTTTGGGCTTTTCGATGCGCCAGGACTGAGGAAATCCCTACGACAAAATTGCATATCATCGCCGATGCCTGATAGAGATGCTGATTCTCGCCCCAGATGAACACAAAACCTGGAATCAGGATTGTCGAGCCGCCCAGCCCCAGCATCCCGCCGAACAATCCGGCGGTCAGCCCCAACAGTAAAAGCCATACAATCTCCATACCTACACCAGGGGCTTGAACAATTCGCGGTATTTGCTTTCGATGTCCGGCTGGGCGCAGAGCGTTTCGCCAATTAATACCGCCCCGATGCCTGCCTTGATGAGTTTCTCCACATCGGTGCGGGTCTTGATGCCGCTTTCGGCGACCAACTGCCGGCGGTCATCGACCAAATCGGCAAGCCGTACCGACGTATTGATATCCACCGTCATCGTCTTTAAGTCCCGATTGTTGATGCCCAGCAGATTATAATGCTGCTGCGGAAATCCCAGCAGGCTGCGAATCTTGAGCAGTGCGTCAGCTTCGTGTGATTCAATCAGCACCGTCAGCGTCAGTTCATTGGCCAGTATCAGCAAATCCATCAGGTGTCCGGCCGGCAGTGTCTCGGCAATCAGCAGAATCGCATCCGCCCCGGCCGCCCGCGCCTCATACACCTGATAGGGGTCGATGATAAAATCCTTGCGCAGCACAGGAATCGATACCGCTGCCTTGACTGCCGTCAGATATTCCAATTTGCCCTGAAAATATTTTTCATCCGTCAGCACGCTGATAGCCGCCGCCCCGCAGCGTTCGTAGGTGCGGGCAATCGCAATCGGGTCAAAATGCGGACGAATCAGACCCGCCGACGGCGACGCCTTTTTGACTTCCGCGATGACATTAACGCCGTGCGGATTGTCGGCGGTTGCGGCTTGGTGGAAATTGCGGCATTTGGGCAACGACGACACACGCTCACGCAGTTCGTCCAGCGGTGTCTGCTCCTTTCGGGCGGCGACTTCCTGCACCTTGTCGCGGATGATTTGCACCAGGATATTAGACACCCGGACGCTCCCACGCCTTGCCCGACAACTGGACGAACATCGCCCGAAGCTGGCTGGCGGTGCCCTTGAGCAGTTTATCTTCCTGCTCGCTAAGATTGCCGCGGCATTTGTCCTCCAGCATCGTTAGCATATCAATATGGAATTTGGCAAGCAGCCAGTCCGGTTCGACATCGGATTCCGGCTCGCTGGGGTCGCGAATCAATCCCAGCGCCTGATACGCCTGCATTGTAAAAATCGACACCAGTCCCTCAAAATCCGCATTGGGCAGCTGCGGTTTGCCTTCATCCGGCGACGGCTCAGACTGCTGCTCGAGTTTTTCCTTATTTTGCTGTGCCTGGTTCTTCCAGTCTTCATCAATAATCACTTTTTTTGGTTCATTCGTCTCTGCCATAATGTCCTCATATAAACGATATTCTATCGATATTTCTTGATTTTGCGGCTCAAATCCCGCTTTTGTTCCTTGTCCTGGATTTTCTGCCGTTTGTCGAACTGCCGTTTGCCGCGTGCCAGCGCCAGTTCGATTTTGGCGATGCCGCGGGCGTTAAAATAAATCCGCAGCGGCACCAGGGTAAAGCCCCGCTGTTCGAGTTTGCCTTTGAGTTTGCGGATTTGGGCTCTGTGCAGCAGCAGTTTGCGTTTGCGAAGCGGCTCGTGATTGAGACAATGATACGCCTGGGCATACGGGGCGATTTTGCAGCCGACCAGCCAGACCTCGTCGTCCATCAGACGGGCGTACGAGGCATCCATCTCGCATTGTTTATTGCGAAGGCTCTTGACTTCCGTGCCGACCAGCGCAATGCCGGCCTCGACCTTTTCCACCAATTCATAGTTGAAATAGGCCTTTTTATTCGAAATCACCGGGCTGTGCGGCTTTTGTTCTTGTTTTTTTTCCGACATAGCCGGCCATCATACCGGAAATTAGGCAATTTGCAAGCAAAAGCCGCCAGGCAGTTTACATCCCGCGCCAATGGGGTCTGGCTTCAACGGCTGTTGGCACGGCATCCTCAGTCTGCGGGGCGTTGGCAATGGCATTGATTGCCGCGCAAATCTTGACCATCAGGATTATATGGATGATTGCAGAGGCCAATCCTGCCAGTGCGCCGATGTAAGGGATACAGCTAACGATAGACAAAATGCAGGAAATCAAAAATAAAGTCTCCGGCAGCGGTTCTGCAACAATCGAATGGCGCCCAATAAAGCTGTTATAGTCTTTGGAATAGCCCCACAATGCCTGAAACATCCAGTAAAGATTGAAAAATGGGATGAATAAAAAACCCACCGCCTTGCCCGGCGTCGTACGGGCATATCCATCCTGAATCGCTTCCCACATCTTGTAATACAGCCTGAAAAGGGTAATCACTGCATAAATCATCACCAGCACGCCAATCACGATTAGCCCGATACCAAGCCCCAGCACCGCGACGCCGGCGTCATTGCCTTTATCCTGCATCGCTGACCCAATACCAATGCCCACAACACCCAGTATCAGCAACAGGATATAAACGCCCATCCCGCCGATGTACGAGGTTAAATAAAATGCAGTAGAAACAGGGCGAACCGGCTTGAAACTCATTGGTCAATCCTTTCGTAAATTTTTGCGTGACGCCAATAACAATCATCTTATTTGGTGTCCTTCCCGCGCACGCGGGAATCCAGTTGTTTTAGCTAATCAGCCGCAGCGTCCATGGGTATTTGTAGAGTTCACCTTTGGACGCCGCCACAAGGGCGATGATACTGAATACCAGGTTGCAGACCCATACGACCGGAAATAACACAAGGCCGATACCGCACAAAAACACCCCTGCTGTGGCAACGGCATTGGCGATAATAATGGTAATCTGAAAATTAAGAGCCTCTTTGGCGTGGTGATCCACATACGGAGATTGCTCCTTTTTGATTAGCCATAAAATCAGCGGTCCCAGAAAACTGGTAAAAAACCCCAATAGATGACAAACCACCCCCAGATTCTTGTCATCTGGAGAGACTTGCGGGGCAGATGCTACCTGTGGGACGACAACTGGTTCCGGCTGGCCGGATGAGTTTTCCTGTTCCATGGTAATGCCTCCTAAAAAATCCGTTTTCGCTCTTGTTTGCGTCCTTTTACCCCGACGCAAAAATAAAGTCAAAGAAAAAATAGTGTTTTTTACGGGCTGCGGCGAGGCGATGGAAACAATAGCCGCTTGAAAAAAATCAAGCTGCGGCTATAATGTGTCGTTGTGTGAAAACAGGATAAAGTAAGACAAAATGCAAATGAACCAACGGCAAATTCAGTTTGTGCTGGCCTCCGCATCGCCGCGACGCAAAGAATTGCTGCAGAAAGCGGGCTATCGCTTTGCGGTGGCCGTTTCCAGCGTCGATGAGTCGGCGACCAATGGGCTGTCCTCACAAGACCATTGCCTGGCTCTGGCGATTGCCAAAGCAAGAGATATCGCCGCCCGCTATCCAGATATGCCGGTATTGGGCGCCGATACGATTGTCGATTTTGAGGGGCAAATCATCGGCAAGCCCGCCGACGCTGCCGATGCCGAACAAATCACGCGAAAACTGTTCAGCAAACCGCATCTGGTCATTACCGGTTTGGCTTTGGTCTGGAACAGCCGGCAGATTGAGGAGTCTGTTGTGGATACGACGGTGGTCTATCCCAGGATGCTGACAGAAAGCCAAATTCAGAAGCATATTACCGGCGGGCTGTGGCAGGGCAAGGCTGGCGCCTACGGCATCCAGGAAACCGGCGATGAATTTGTGGATCATATCGAGGGGTCATTTACCAATGTGATGGGGCTGCCGATGGAGCAGGTCGAAAAAATGCTGGCCGCCTATGCGATTGTCCCACATTCCTAATCTTTCCGATACAGGGTATAGCATACCGGATTATAGCCATAGCAAAATCGACAATATTTAAAGCAATTCCCTGTACTGGCCGAACTTATAGTATTATAATGAATCTTTTGTGAACTGATGTCGAAAGGATAAGTGTGGGGCGGTTTTTGAAATATTGCAGTTTAGTTGTGGTCAGTGCGATGGTATGGCTGGCAGGCTGCCAGGAGTCTGCCAAGACTGTGGGCAGTGCGCCGGCGGCCAGCCGTGTTACGCCCGAACAAATTTCGGATTCGCTGGGGCTAAAGCTAACCATTGAAACCGACCGATTTTTTGAAATGACCAATTCTGCCAATCGGGTGGTGATTTTTACGCATCCGGATGGGCGGGTCTATGTCAATGGCAAACTCGTCTGTACGACCGGCTCTGTCGAGCGTAAAAATGGAAGACCTCATCTGTCCGAGGCGCTGGTGGGACAAATCAAACCGTGGCTGCGTACCGTGTATGTCGCCAAGGCGCCCGTCCCTAAGCCGGAGCCGGTCATTCCCGGCAAGCCCAAACCCAGCGGCGGACTGATTGTCATTGACCCCGGCCACGGCGGCAAAGACCCTGGGGCAATCAGCAGAACAGGCGCTTACGAAAAAACCATCAATTTACGCATTGCGCAAAAGGTTGCTGCGATTTTAAAGCAAAAGGGCTTTAAGGTGCTGATGACCCGCAATTCCGATGTATATCCAGAATTGGAGGAAAGGTCAGCGATGGCAAATCGTGCCGGCGCTGATTTTTATGTGGCAATCCACTGCGATTCCAGCGAAACCCGTTCCATGCGCGGCCATACGGTCTATGTCGCCCGTTCCGCCAGTTCGGCCTCTCAAACGGCCGCCGACATTCTCGATTCAGCGTTGGCCGCTACGGGATTTCCGAGCAAAGGCGTTCGCGGTGCCGATTACAAAGTGCTGGTCAATACCTATTGTCCGGCCATCCTAATCGAGTGCGGTTATTTGTCCCATTCCACAGAAGCAAGCCTGCTCAACCAGGCCGCATTTCAGGATAAACTTGCCAAAATCATCGCCGACGGCATTGCAAGGGCGATGTCAAAAATCTAAATATGTCGCATAGAAGATATATCATGTCTTATATTGCAATTACCCGTTAATTTGTCAAATTGGGCAGAAAAAAATCATTGCAATTAGAAATAATCCCTATATAATCCATCACTTGTAAAATTTAGGATTAAGTGATGGGAATACATAGGGTATTCCAACAAAGAAAAGAAAGGTTTTTACGCAGTATGATTACTAAGGAAAAAAAGCAGCAGATTATTACCGACTATAAGACCAGCGAGACGGATACCGGTTCACCGGAGGTACAGATTGCGATTTTAACAAGTCGGATTAACGAACTGACTGAGCATTTGAAACTTCATTCCAAAGATCATTCCTCCCGTCGCGGCCTTCTCAAGATGGTCGGGACACGCTCCTCGTTGCTCAAATACATCAAGAGCAAAGATATCGAACGCTATCGCCAAGTCATCAATCGTTTAGGCTTGCGCAAATAATTTTGCCGCGGCGCTATTCCGCGCAGGAATAGCCAAGCAATACAAGACGTCATTGATAGACAATAGGCAGTAAATTTTAAAGAAAGCAGTGATTTATGTTTAATATTTATAAAGTAGAAAAAGAAATTGGCGGTCGCGTTATCAGTCTTGAGACTGGACGCATCGCCCGGCAGGCTCACGGCGCTGTAATTGCGTCATGCGGCGATACGATGGTTTTGGCGACGGTGTGCGTTGCCGATGCGCCAACGGATGAACGGGATTATTTCCCGCTGGGCGTGGATTATCGGGAAAAATACAGCGCCGCGGGCAAATTCCCCGGCGGCTTCATGAAGCGGGAAGGCCGGCCTTCGACCAAAGAAGTCTTGACGGCGCGGATGATTGACCGTCCAATTCGTCCGCTGTTTCCCGACGGCTATTTCAACGAAGTGCAGATTTTGATAACGGTCATCAGTGCCGATACGGAAAACGATCCGGATGTGCTGGCAATGATTGCCGCCAGCGCCGCCTTGTGCATCAGTAAAATCCCGTTCCAGGGACCGCTGGGCGCTGTCCGCGTCAGCCGCGTCGATGGGAAGTTTGTCCTGTTCCCTACCTATCAGCAGACCGAAGTCAGCGATTTCAATCTGGTTCTGGCAGGCCGTCGCGACGCCATCAATATGATTGAAGTCGACGCCAAACAGGTGCCGGATGATGTTGCTGCCCAGGGAATTCTGGAAGGCCACAAGGCGATTGCCAGTGTCTGTGATTTGATCGATGAATTGACTGCCAAATGCGGTCAGCCCAAAGAATATACCGTTGCCGAACTGGATGCCGCCATTGTCGCCGAGATTGAAAAACTCACTTATGACAAATTCTATCAGGCCTATCAAATTATCGGCAAAGCTGCCCGCAACGCGGCCGTGTCGGAGATTATCAAGCCTCTGGCTGAAACATACTGCACCGCGCAAAACGGGGGCGAACCTCGCTGCACCAATATCCAGCTTGGCCGCATCCTGGAAAATCTGCAGCGCAAGGTGGTTCGCCGCCTGTTGATTGAGGGCCGCCGTCCGGATGGCCGCAAGTTTGATGAAATTCGCCCGATTGACTGTGCAGTCGGTATTCTGCCGCGTTCGCACGGCTCGTCGCTGTTCACCCGCGGCGAAACCCAGGCGTTGGTATCCTGCACGCTGGGCACCGGCAAAGACGCCCAGATTGTCGATGGCATTCGCGAAGAATACGGCCAGAAGTTTATGCTGCATTATAACTTCCCGCCGTCATCGGTTGGCGAAGTTAAGCCCGTCCGTGGTCCAGGCCGGCGCGAAATCGGCCACGGTGCCCTCGCCGAAAAGGCGTTGGAGCAAGTCAAGCCTGCCGAGACGGACTTCCCCTATACGATTAAAATTGTCTCCGAAATTACCGAGTCCAACGGTTCCAGCTCGATGGCATCCGTCTGCGGCGGCTGCCTGGCGATGATGGATGCCGGCGTGCCGCTGCTCAATCCGGTGGCGGGAATTTCGGTGGGTCTGGTTACCGATGGCGACCGGTTTGAACTGCTGACCGATATCATTGGCGACGAAGACCATTTCGGCGATATGGATTTCAAGATTGCCGGCACGGAAAAGGGTATCACGGCGATTCAGTTGGATATCAAAGCCGAAGGGCTGCCCCATCATATTATGATTGCCGCGATGGAAAAAGCCCGTCAGGCACGCATGAAGATTTTATCGACGATGCTGGCGACGATCGACAAGCCACGTCCGCAATTGAGTCTCTACGCTCCCAAGATCGTCCAGATTAAGATTGACCCCGAATATATCGGCAAGGTTATTGGCCCATCCGGCAAGACCGTTAAGGGAATTCAGGAGCAGACCGGTGCTTTGATCGAAATCGAAGAAGACGGCACGATCGCTATCAGTTGCGTCGGCGGCAACGGCCACTTGCGAGCCCGCGATATAATCGAATCGATGACTACGCCGCCCAAAGTCGGCCGCATCTATCAGAATTCCAAAGTCGTTTCGATTAAGGAATTCGGTGCGTTTGTTGAAATTACTCCCGGCGTCGAAGGCTTGTGCCACATCAGCGAATTGTCGGATGGCTACATCAAGAACGCCGACAGTGTCTGCAAAGTCGGCGACCTGATTCCGGTTAAATTGCTCGCTATCGACGACCAGGGACGCTTCAAGCTCAGCCGTAAGGCGGCGCTGGCCGAACTCAATAAAAAGACACAGGAATAGCCGGCAAAAGCCGTCTCCTGCGGCTGTGCGGCGGGTGTCCGGATATCGATTCGGCAAGGAAGTTTGTCTTTGTGCCTACAGGGATTTGGTGAACAGGATATGAATAAAGACGCTGTCATTCTTGTTGTGGATGGCCGTATCGACAGCGCGCAGGCGATTGCGGCTGATTTCGGCAAAAAGGGCTGTAAGGTCATTGCTGCCGAATCGGCTGAACAGGCGATTGAACTTCTCGACCAGAAGCGGTTTGATTTGGTCATTGCTGCGCATCAGCCTTCTGCGTCGCCCGGTACGATGGAGCTGCTGACCTCGGTGCGGCGGTTTAATCCGCCCGTGCCGGTCATTGTCGTCAGCGCCACGCCGGACATCGAAGCCTGCAAGGAATGCCTTCGCCGCGGAGCGATGGATTTTGTGGTCGAGCCGGTCAATCCGGTCAAATTGGTCAGTCTGGCCGAACAGGCAGTTCCGTTGCCGGCAGGCAAGTCGGCGATGGCGGATTTCTTATTTGCGGGTATCGTCAGCCGCTCGCCTTTAGTGCAGGCGGTCTTTCGCGTCTTGCGGCGCGTTTCCAAAACCGACTTGAGCATCCTCATCGAGGGCGAATCCGGTACAGGCAAGGAAATGACCGCGCAGGCGATTCATCATAATTCGCCGCGCCGCGACAAACCGTTTTTTCCCATCAATTGCGCCGGCCTGTCCGAAAGTCTGCTCGAAAGCGAACTGTTCGGCCATGTCAAGGGATCCTTTACCGGCGCTGTCAGCGACCGCAAGGGGCTGTTTCAACTGGCCGACAAAGGCACGCTGTTTCTTGATGAAATCGGCGATATGCCGCTGTCGATGCAGGCAAAACTGCTGCGGGTTCTTGAAGACGGTTTGGTGATGCCTGTCGGCGGTACGGCCGCCATCAAAGTCGATGTCCGCATCATCAGTGCTACCAATCAGGATTTGGCAAAATTAGTTGAAGAAAAGAAATTCCGCCAGGATTTGTATTTTCGCGTCAAAGGCGTCAGTGTAACCCTGCCCGCCCTGCGAAACCGCCCGCAGGATATCCCCGAACTGTTCGGGTATTTCCTCAAGGAAGCCTGCACCGAAACCAGCGCCGATATCCATCTGATTACCGAGCCGGCGATGCGGGCGCTGATGGCGTATTCCTGGCCCGGCAATATCCGCCAGCTTCGCAACGCCGTGCGGATGATGGTCGTCATGTGCGAGAGCGATACGATTGATTTGCGGGATTTGCCGCCGGAAATTTCCCTGACCAAACAGTTGGGCGCCCCCGGCCAGGCAGGCATCCTGCCCGCCGATGACCTCGCGGCTCGTCCGCTCGAAGAGGTGGAGCGGGAACATATCCGCCGCGTCCTGGATATGACCGGCCATAACCGCACCGAAGCGGCTAAAATCCTGCAAATCGGCGAACGCACGCTCTACCGCAAAATCAAAGAATATAATTTATAGTCGATTCGGGAGATGTTCCATCCTGTAAGTATCGTTTGTAAATTTTTTGCATCAATTGCTTGCGGACAGTTTTTTTGCTGGACAAAAGGCGCATTTACTGGTAGGGTTGGCGTCAATGGCAGGCATGGGCCTGCCAAAAAATGAAAAGCAACCAACATTTATCGAATGGAATCGCCGGCCGTATCGGCCGCGGTGTTGAGGAGATAAAACCATGTTTGAACATTATTCGGAACACGCCAGAAGCGTCATAGAACACGCCTCTCAGGAAGCACAGCTTTTGCGGCATGACCATGTCGGCACCGAACATCTCCTGCTGGGGCTTATCGAAGTCAAGGATGGCGTCGCCGCCGAGATATTGAGCCATCGCCAGGTGGACTTGCCGCACGCCAAGGAACAGGTTAAAAAATTGGTGCAGCACGGCTCGGCCCCGCTGGATGGCAACTATGAGACGCTGCCCTATACGGCGCACGCCCAAAGCGCCCTCAAGGATGCCCTGGCCGAAGCCCGCGCACTCAAACAAAATACCCTCGGCTCCGAACATATCCTGCTGGGGCTGCTGTATGAAAAAGAGGGAATCGCCGCCCAGGTACTCCGCAATATGGGTCTGACGCTGGATGAAGTGCGAAATGATGTCCTGTATTTCCTCCAGCACAACGGCAAAAAATCGTCCGAAAATTAATCATTCGTTTTGCATCTCGAATGTCATCTGGGACGCCTTTGTTTTTTTCGTGAAAGGGGTTTATGATGAATTATCGTACAGGAATCATGGTTTTGACGGCGGTTGTTGCGGCAATCAATGGCTACGCGCAGTCAGACCCTAAACCGGTTTCATTTGAATCGGCGCCCCGACAACTTGCCGATGGTTTCAAGTTCACCGAAGGACCCGCCGCCGACAGGCAGGGCAACATCTATTTTACCGATATTCCCAACAGCCGCATCCACAAATGGTCTCTGGATGGAACCCTATCCACATTTTTGGAAAACACCAACAAGGCCAATGGTCTGTACTTTGACAAGAAAGGCAATTTGATTGCCTGCTGCGGCGGGGCGGGCAGCGTGGTGTCCATCGACCCGCAGGGCAAAATCACCGTATTGGCCGACCGGTTCGATGAAAAACCATTCAACAGCCCCAACGACCTGTGGGTGGATCCCAACGACGGCATTTACTTTACCGACCCCCGATACGGACCCAGAGATAATCTGCCGCAGGCCGGCGAGCATGTGTACTATCTTTCCGGCGACCGCAAACGGCTCATCCGCGTCATTGACGATATGGTCAAACCCAACGGCATCATCGGCACGCCGGATGGCAAACGGCTCTATGTCGCCGACCACGGCGGCGGCAAGACCTATGTCTATCACATCAACCCCGACGCGACCCTGTCGGATAAACAGTTCTTTGCGCCGCAGGGCTCCGATGGGATGACTCTCGACGAATACGGCAATGTCTATTTGACATCGCAGGACATCGCGGTCTATAACCCCGCAGGCAAAAAGATACTGACGATTGCCGTGCCGCAGACCCCCTCCAATGTCTGCTTTGGAAAAGATTTCAAAACCCTGTTCATAACCGCCCGAACCGCCCTTTATTCAATTGACAGGACTGATATGCAAAGCCCATTTTATACCTTTACGATGACAGATATTGACGGCAAGCCGATTGCCTTATCCGCCTATCAGGGCAAAGTCGTCCTGGTGGTCAATGTTGCCAGCAAATGCGGTTTTACCAAGCAATATGCCGGCCTGCAGGCGCTCTATGAAAAATACAAAGAGCAGGGGCTGGTCATTCTGGGATTTCCCGCCAATAATTTTATGGGGCAGGAACCGGGCAGCGATGCCGAAATCAAAACCTTCTGTTCGACCAAATTCAATGTCAGTTTCCCGATGTTTTCCAAAATCTCCGTCAAGGGCAAAGACATGCATCCGCTGTATCAGTACCTGACTAATCCGGACAAAAGCGGCGAATTTGCCAATTCGATCTCCTGGAACTTCAATAAATTCCTCATCGATAAGACCGGAAAGACCATCGGCTATTTCGGCTCCAGAACCGAACCGTCAGACCCCCAGCTCATCGCGGCAGTGGAAAAGGCGCTCAAAGAATAAGGGTTCATCCGACTAATGTGTTGGTATATTCAGGTTGCCCGCATGTAATGGACAGCGGCAAGTGGATTGTAAATGTAGAGCCTTTCTGAGGCTGGCTTTGTACGGAAATTTGACCGCCCATCAGCAGAATCAGCTGCTTGGTGATTGTCAGACCAAGACCGGTTCCCCCGTAGTTGCGCGACATACTGTCGTCTCCCTGAGAAAAGGCGGAAAAAATAGTGTCCAGTTTATCGGCAGGTATCCCAATGCCAGAATCCCGAACCACGATTTGCAGGCAAGGAGACCCATCCTCCATCGCGGCAGTCGAAACCTCAATTTCCACGGCACCGGTGTGGGTGAATTTAATTGCATTGCTGACCAGGTTTATCAGGCACTGTCGAATTCGTACCGGATCTATCCGAATGGTATCTGGTATGGGCTCGAACGGGCGCAGTTGAAGCTGAAGCCCTTTTTTCCTGGCGCTCTCGGTGAGCATCTCGACGACATTTTCGATAATTTCAAGAGGGCAGCAGTCTTGCATGTCGGCGGCCATGTGGCCGGCTTCAATCTTGGAGAAGTCAAGGATGTCGTTAATGATATTCAGCAGATTGTGTGCCGCGCTGGAAATCAAATCTACATAACTGTGCTGTTCGTCCGTTAGAGCTTCATCTCGAAGGATATCGGAAAATCCGATGACGGCGTTCATGGGGGTTCGGATTTCATGGCTCATCTTGGCAAGGAAATCGCTCTTTGCCTGGCTGGCGGCAATGGCTTCTTTGGCCAGCATCGCAGACCGTTCTGCCTCCTGAACGATATTTTTGTTGGCGTCAGATAATTCCTGAGTGCGGAGTTGAACCAGTTGTTCGACTTTGGCCGATTGACTCAGTATCAACCTGACATATTTGGCAAGTCCGAAAGTCAGTATCAGTCCCAGCAGGAAAATGAAGTAAGACAGCTTGTTCTCTCTGGCGGCGTAAAAAGCCGAATTGGCCGAAAGCCGTATCATCCATTGACGATCGCAGAAGGAAAACGAGGCACATTCTATTAGTCGCGGGGTGAAATCCTTCTGCGGTGCGGACTCAATATTTCCAGCATTGATATACATCAGGGGCTGCTGCGGATTCCTGGAATCCAGAAATTCAATGTTGAATTGATCCAGCTGCAGTCCCTGGAATGCCCACTCCATTAATTGCCTAAGTTCAAACTTGGCGCAGACAAAACCAGACAAATTTTTTGCTCTTAATTCCTGTGTGTCATTGGGAACATACATATTGTTGTATATCGGAACCAGTATCCAATAGTGATTCGATTTCCGGCCGGACGGATCATAACTGGCCGTCAGCGTGATACGGCCGCTGTTGCGAACTTCGGTTAGCAGCTTCAGCATTTGCGGGATGGAGGCGATATTATATCCATGCACAGTCGTGGATTCACAAATCTTTGCATTGGTGACAATATAATCGACTGGAAAAGCATCCGCTTCGGGCATGTGGGGCTGAATTTGAAACCCTTTGAACCCTTCTGTCCGAACCAGCTTTTCGTATGTCGAGATTTCATCGGCCGGTACATACGGAATCCAGAGCAATTCCTCAACTCCCCCATACCGTTCCATCGCCCTGGTGGCAAAGTTGCAAAACTCATTGCGAGATACGGTAATCAGGCCGTTGTAGAACTCCTCCAGAAAGTGCAGCATTTCAAGCTGGTCTTGCAGTTTATCTTGCAGTATCGTCCCATAATTTTGCGCCGACAGGGCGAATATCTCGCGGTTCTTTTGGGTATGGCGGTAGTAAGCAATGCTGAAACCGGCACAGGAAACCAAAAACCCTAAACCCAGTATCAGCGATACGGTAGTCCGTATTCGGTACCGGTTCTGCAGAAAATGCAAAAAAGCCGTTTTCAAGTCCCAAAATAAGGTTTTTATCATCAGATATCCTTTATTCAGCGGTTGCTTGCCTGGAGATTTCGATGCAGACACATACGTAGCCAGGCTAAAGAAACAGCATCGGTCAATTACGGAGGCAAATTTTGTTAGAAAATCGATTTAACAAATCTCTAATAATTCGAGGCTGGCGGCAGCCTTAATAAATAACTAATGGTTATTTAACTTGAGAAAGCAGGAAATTATTGCCGATAAGATACTGCCCAGAGAGAGTGTCGGGGCAGTATCTAAAAAAACATAGCGACATCATGTACTAATTTAAGTAGGGTTCTATGAATAAAAATCGCATTATTTCGTTGGCATCCGCGTACATTTTCTTCCTCATAGCGGGTATAGGTTACTCGGTTGTAATCAAAGGCGCCGGAGCATCGTTTCCTTATCCAATTTATGCCAAATGGGGTCTCGATTATGCCCAAAAAACCGATGTTCAGATCGATTATGCCGCAACGGGTTCGGGCAAAGGCATCAAAGCCATCAGGGAAAAAACAGTTGACTTTGGCGCTTCGGACGCCCCGCTGACATACGAGGAACTGGAAGAGTCTGGATTGATTCAATTTCCGATGATTATCGGCGGCGTTGTTCCGGTGTTCAATTTGCGGGGCGTTAAAGAGGGTCAAATTTGCCTGACGCCGGCGCTGCTTACCGATATCTTTTTAGGCAAAATAAATGCATGGAACGACCCAGCGATTAAAAAACTGAACCCCGATGTATTTCTGCCGTACCTGAACATCACGGTTATCTACCGTGAGGATGAGTCCGGCACGACTTGGATTTTTACGGATTATCTGTCCAAAGTCAGTCCGGAATGGGAGAAAAACATCGGCAAAGGCAAAACGGTTCAATGGCCGGTTGGATTGGGCGGGATAAAAAATGAAGGTGTTGCCAAATATGTCCAGCGTGTGGATGGCGCCATTGGGTATGTCGAATACACTTATGCCGTCAAAAACAAAATGACCTCTGCCAAACTGCTCAATCGTGAAGAAAAGTGGGTATTACCGACCGTCGAATCGTTCCAGGCTGCGGCAGCCAATGCAAACTGGAAGGATGCCAGGGGATTCAATTTAGAATTGACTAATCAGCCCGGCGAAAAATCCTGGCCGATTACAGGGGCTTCATTTATTCTGTTGCACAAGCAGCAGAAGAACGCCAAACAGGCACAATTCATGCTCGATTTCTTCCGGTGGTGCTATCAATACGGCCAGCAGACAGCACTGGAGCTGGATTATATCCCCATCCCGCAGAACGTGGTGGATATGGTCGAACAAGTCTGGACAGAGCAAATTGTCTATACGGGCAAGAAATAAAACAACCCGTTAATGGTTGGTCTTGACCTGTTGGCATCTTGCAGCATCAGAAAGATGCCACGCTTGGGTGTTGTTCCACAAACTGCCGAGATACGCCACAGCAGTCATACTGTTTGTCTTCCCGTTGTGAGCAAATTTGCGGTATTATGACAGGTATGATACCGCATTGAAATGAACATAACAACATATAAATAAAAAGGTTGTGAGTTTTTCCGAAAAAAGAACTTTGAACTTGACAATTGACGGTGTTTTCGCTACAATAATCACACAGCGACGTTCTGTGGAGGATTAAGGTCGGCGGCTTAGCTGTGCTGTTCGTTTGGGGGAGTTTGCAAGCGGCCTGTACTAAATGAGTGTAGGTGTGATAAAAATAGGTACCGTATGAACCTGTGCAAAAGAGATGCGGGGTGTTTGATGAAAAATCGGTTTTCGTTAGTCGCAGTCTTTCTTTCCGTGTTGCTGACCCATAGCGGTGCCTTTGCCACAGCCCTTGACGACTATGTGGCCCGGCCGGAGCCGAGTTATGGCTGGAGACAGGATGCTTCATTGTCGTATTCCTCAGTCGGTATAGACGTAACGGCCTACCGGCTGGAACTGACCTCTCAGGAGTGGAGAAGCCCCAGTGAGGTTGATCGGACGCTCTGGAAGCACTGGGTGATGGTTTTTGTGCCTACCCCTGGTTACAAAGATACCGCTTTGCTGGAAATTAGCGGCACGAATAATACCGACACTGCCCCGACGCTCGACCCTTCCGATCTGTCCAACATTGTGCGTGCCCAGTATGCGAGTCTCACCGGGTCGATTTTGGTAGTGTTGGGGCAGGTTCCCAATCAGCCGCTGCAGTTTTCTGATGAGACTTTCGGCCGTAGTCAGGACAGGATTATTGCCTACTCGTGGGATAAGTTTCTTGACGGGGGGGATAATTACTGGCCGGTTCAGTTGCCGATGGTCAAGTCGGTCGTTGCTTGTATGGACACCATTCAGACATTTCAATCTGGGGTTGAACATTTTGTTGTAGTCGGCGCATCCAAAGATGGCTGGGCGGCCTGGCTGACGGCGGCCGTTGATTCCCGCGTGAACGCAATAGCCCCGATTGTCAGCGACCTGCTGAATTTGAAACGCAGTTTTGCACATCACTGGGCCTGCTACGGCTTTTGGTCCAGCGCACTGACTCCCTACGAAGGCATGGGCATTTTCGACAGATGGCCTACGCAGCGAGCTCAAGAACTGGTTGAGATCGTCGATCCGTATTTTTATCTTGACCGCCCGTCGCTGCACGTTCCCAAATACATCACTACCTCCGCAGGCGACGAGTTCTTTGTCTTGGATTCGGCTCAGTTCTACATGGATGAAGTGCAGGGTGAAACACACCTGCGTACCGTGCCGAATACCGATCACGGCCTGACGGACAAAGAGATGGATGTTCTGTCCAGCCTGCTGGTTGTGTACGACTCCCTGCTGACCAACCAGACGCGTCCGCAGTACTCATGGGTGCTCGAAAACGACGGCTCTACGACCATTACCGTGTCGGAAACTCCTAAACAGGTGAACCTTTGGCAGGCCGATAGCCCCGACTTTCGAGACTTTCGCTATGTATCCACCGGCCCCGCATGGACATCAACCCCGCTGACACCGCAGTCGCCGGGGGTGTATGTCGCCGATCCCGGAATTCCCGCGACCGGCTGGCGGGCTTATTTTGTGGAACTGGTCTATGACTATTCAACCAGCTCCCCCGATATTGGCGATTCTGACTACTACTTTACGACCGAGGTGCGGGTTCTGCCGGAAATCCGCCCCTTTGAGGCGGATGGGAATCTGGATCGCCGGACCAATCTGGACGACTTGCTAATACTGGCAGCCCAGTGGCTTTTGCCAAACTCCTATTACGACATCATGCCTCGACGCAAGGGGGATGGGATAGTTAATCTTCAGGATATGTCCGTTTTAGCGTTGCATTGGCTTGAATCATCATTAACATCTCCCCATATTGTGGCTCATTGGCCCCTCAACAGCAATCCAACAGATGTCAGCAGCCCCTATGGCAATGACGGTGTTGTTTATGGCAATCCGAGCTGGGTGCCGGGCAAATATGGCAGCGCCATCGCCCTGGATGGTGTGGATGATTATGTCCAGGTTCCCGGCTACAAGGGGATTACCGGCACTGCCAGCCGTACCTGTACGGCATGGATAAAGACAAGCGTTAAAGACTCTACTCACGGCGCCATTCTGTCGTGGGGCAAGAGTGTTCCTGCTGGCGGCGACTATTGGTATATGCTGGTCAATTACACCACTCTTGGCACTCCTGGCGCCTTACACCTGTCCGTTTCCGGCGGCAATGTTGTGGGTACCACAGACCTGCGGGATGGCCAATGGCATCATGTTGCGGTTGTCCTAAACGATGATGGCAGCCCTGATACCTCTGAAATACTATTGTATGTGGATGGCCAGCCAGAGGCATTGAGTTATATGACTTCTCGTTCAATTAATACGGTTTCGGAATCTGATGTTTATATTGGCAGCCGTTTTGGCGGCACCAGCAACCTATTCACAGGGCTGATCGACGATGTTCGGATTTATGATACGCCGCTGACGCAAGCAGAAATTTCGGAGGCCATGCAGAACCAGTGAGCGTGTACCCAAAAACCGGACACGGTTTTAAGACAGCGTTGTTTTCGGATGGACCGGAGCGAAAAGTTCAGAAAATATACCAAGACAGTGACGCAGCAGGGACGAAGATTGAATAGTGTGATAACCATAGTTTAAGTCAGGAGAGTAGAAGAATGAAAAACGGGTATATTGCCATAATTCTTGTGATTGCCGGATGCTTAGGCTTTGAAGCTCTTGGGGCTGGGGTCAATCCGGCAACTTGGACGGTTTCACAACTAACCACTACTGGCTCCAATGTGTATTACAATCCGACTTCGCCGGTTTTGGACAACTCATACCTTGTTTATGACTACGAGGTGAACATAACCAAAATTGAGGTGAAGATTCTTTTCTCATGGATAGATGTCACCGGGTTGGTTGGCGGTCCCTTTGTCGAGACCGGGCAGGATACGGATGGCTTGCCTGTCACTGCGCTGGAATCTACTTATGGAACTTCAGATTTTGGCGGCGTCTGGGCAGATGTGAAAATCCATGTAACAGCGGATGGCTACGGCCACATAGAGTTAACCAATGTGAGCCTGGGATCGACCTCGGGGATACGGGCTACCGGGACGGCGACCGTGACGGGGGTTAGCAAGCCCTACCTGACGACCCAGCTTGCGGGGGGGCAGGGAACCATCAGCCCGGCCAGCGGCCAACAGTCCTTTAATAGTGTCGTGGGTTTAACCGCGACGCCGGATTATGGATTTAGGATTTTGCAGTGGCAGGGCAGCGATAATGATACGCTAAAGACGCGAAACAACACGGTAACCATGAATGGGAATCGAACCGTAACGGCTGTTCTGGAGTCGTATATTCCGGGAGATATATCCGATGACGGGATTGTGGATATGGAGGATTTCGCGTTGTTTGCACAGCGGTGGATGTTGGGAGGATGTGTGGATCCCACCTGGTGTAACGGCGCCGATATCAGTCAGAATGGGGCCGTGCAGACAGCGGATTTGATTATGTTGGCGGAGAACTGGCTTGACTCAACAATCCCTCTCCTCGTGGCTCACTGGCCGCTTGACGGGGATGCCACAGATGCGGGTCCTTCCGGCTATAACGGTACTGTTCAGGGCAATCCGACCTGGCAGTCAGGCAAGATAGGCAGCGCCATCGCGCTGGACGGTGTGGATGATTATGTCCAGGTTCCCGGCTACAAGGGGATTGCCGGCACTGCCAGCCGTACCTGCACGGCGTGGATTAAGACAGGCGTTAAAGACTCTACTCACGGCGCCATTCTGTCGTGGGGCAAGAGTGTTCCTGC
>CAZICJ010000011.1:0-51222 GCA_964537635.1 uncultured Pirellulales bacterium | reverse complement strand
TCATAAAGCGATGTCCCTTTTTTGCAATATGCCAACGCATTTAACGGATGAACCGATAAAACAGCAAACGGCAATAACAACGGGACGAGCTGGGCGGATGCTTATACCGATTTGCAGCGGGCGTTAAGGCGGGCGGGCGAATCGAGTTGTGCTGAAAGCTATATCATTTATGTTGCGCAGGGGCTGTACAATCCAGGCGGCTATCTGCAGGCCAGTTTTGTGTTGCCGGCCGGCGTGTCAGTGTATGGGGGATTTCCGGCGGGCGGGAGTGCATCTGCATACCGCAATCCAAAGGCGTATCTTACCGTGCTGACGGGTTATGCCAATGCCCAGACGAGCAATCAGACAGTGGTTACGATGGGCAATGAGACGCTGCTGGATGGATTTGTTGTAGAGGGGGCAAGCGGGAAAGCAGATTCGCCGGGACAGGGAATTTTGTGCCAGGATGTGTCGGCGATAATTTCCAATTGCGTTGTGAGAAACAATCTTCGTTATTGTTATGGCATCTATGCGGATAACAGCGATGTAGAGATTACCTGGTGCCGCGTGGAAAATAACAGATATGATGGGATACGGCACGAGGGCAATAGTAAGAGCGTTGTTGTTGAGAATTGCCAGATAAATGGCAATCAGCAGCATGGGATTTATATAAAGGATTCTGCGGCATCTGTCAAAAATAATGCCCTTTGTAATAATGGAATTGACGGCACGGGCTATTTCGGCATACGATGTATTGACCCCAAAGATACACCTCTTGTTTATAATAACACAATCGTATATAACAAAAATGAGGCATTTTCTTATGCGGACAGCGACCCCAATCATGTGAACATTCCGGACATTCAAAACTGTATCCTCTGGTATAACAATGTGGATGGCAATAAGGAACAGTTTGCGGGATGGAAAATCAGGCCGAAATTCAGTTGCGTTTACGACCCCAATCACCCGGAAGGATTGAATTACAGCATAGACCCCAATAATAATTTCAGCGGCAAGCCGGGGTTTGCCTATCCGTATTCGGATGACCCGAATGTGACGATAAATGTTCATCTCGCGTACAATTCGTATTGCAAGGACAGAGGTAATCCTGTTCATGTCAACGATGATGTGGGGTTAAATGATATGGATACGGAAGACCGCATTATCGATAGTCGTGTTGATGTCGGTGCGGATGAGATTAGCTGTACGGATGTCTATAATGTACGGGATTGGAACGGTGATGGGCTGGTGAATCTGATCGAATTTAATTTCATCTCCAGAGCGTGGCTATCGCACGCCCCCAACGACCCTGCCTTGACCGACCCCAATTACGCGATGTATTCTTACTACAACGATCCAAATAGCGTGTATTATGTTTCGTTGATGGACAAAGAAAGATGGGAGCCAATTTGTAATTTTGTTGCCAACGGCAATAGTCAATATGTAATTGATGCGACGGATTTGCTTATGTTTATCGACGCTGATCCAAATTCCAGCACCAACACCGACCGCTGGCTGTGGCAGGCGTGCTGGCTGTCCGAAGAATGGCAAGCACAGCAGCAGTCCATGATAGCGATGCAGCCCGGATCACAGCAGCAGGAAATGACCGCTGCAATGCCGATGGAAACAGATGTTGCCGAAATACCGATTCCCGAAAAGTCGATTGCCCAACAGCTTGCTGAAACAAAAGAGGCTGCCCAATGGCTGGAAGAACTGTGGCTGACTGAGCCGGAATTACAAAATGAAATTGACGCGGCATCGTGGAAAGAGTTTATGGATGCTGTCAATGAAAGCATAAAAGAGTTAGAACAATTAAATACCCAAACCTTATCTGAATCGGAGGAATTACTATGAAAAAGATGGCTATAATGATGATGTTGGTGTTGTCGGTGTCGGCAATTGCGGAATATGATTACACAATTAGCAGCGGTTATTTTTACTCTTTAACACTGAAAAATTCTCAAACATTCTTAATGACGGGTGGGGGGGGGGATTTATTAACTTGTAAAGACTACAGTGTCGCAGAAATCAAAAACACATCTTCACCTCTTGCTGTAGATGTTGGCGGCATTTGGGATTTGAGATTGGGCGGTTATAGCAAGACGACGATATCCGGCGGAGAAATCAACTGGATTGACCTTTTGGGAAATGCCACCATGATTATCAGCGGCGGAAAGATTAACAATTTGCAAAGCGGCCAGTTAATCGAAACCGGGTTTATAAAACATATTGAGGTTATTTGCAAGGCGGGATATCAATATAACACAACAACGAAAAAACTAACCGGTGTTTGGGGTGATAATTCCGCATTCACTATCCAACTTTGGAATGACCCCGAATCCCGTCCGACCATTGATAATATCAAATTTACGATAATCCCGGAACCGATGACGCTTGCCCTGCTGGCCTTGGGCGGGCTGTTAATGCGTCGAAAATGAGGAGATATATGTTCCGATGGAAACCGCCGTTGTTGAGAATGTCGTCCCCGAAAAGTCGATTGCCCAGCAGCTTGCCGAATTAAAAGATTCCGCCAAGTGGCTGGAAGAATTGTGGAACAATGAGCCTGAACTTCAAAACCAGATTGATGCTCAGTCATGACAGGAATTTATGGATGCCGTCAATGAAAATGTCAAGGGACTGGAACAATTAAATGCTCAAACCTTATCTGAATCGGAGGAATTACAATGAAGAAGATGATAGCGACAATCGTTTTAATGTTATCAATGCCTTCTTTTGCGACGATTTATTATGTGTCGGATGGATTCTTTGGCTCCAAAAAAATCCAGGGAAGCGACCAATTGATAATAACTGGAGGGGGGGGCTTGATATAACGACGAAGGATTTTAGTCTTTTAACAATAATAAATACAACCCCATATGTCGCAGGCTCTGGTGGTATCGGAAACCTGATGTTGGGCGGTTACAGCAAGACGACGATATCCGGCGGCGAAATCAATTGGATTGACCTGTTGGGAAATGCCACAATGACTATCAGCGGCGGGAAAATTAACAATTTGCAAAGCGGCCAGCTAATCGAGACCGGATATATAAAACATGTTGAGGTTGTCTGCAAAGCGGGGTATCAATACAATACGACCACGAGAAAACTAACCGGCGTTTGGGGTGATAATTCCACATTCACTATACAACTTCGGAATGACCCCGAATCCCGCCAGACCATTGATAACATCAAATTTACAATTATTCCTGAACCGATGACATTAGCCCTGCTTACCTTGGGCGGACTGCTGGTTCGTAAAAAATGAACTTCCTAAAAGACCAAACGGGACAATAAATTGCCCTGTTTGGTCTTACCCATAGGGCAAAGATTTCATACAGGTCTGTATCAACTTGCATGGATGAGCCGATGTAAATTGCAGTTGAATTTTACAGCGAGGCGGAGGAAACCGACTCAATGAGCGGGGGGAATGTCTGGCCGGCATATTTGCGTTTGCGTGCGGCGGCGGCCAGCCCGACAAACATCGGATGCGGCCTCAGCGGCCTGCTGGTCAATTCCGGATGTGCCTGCGTACCGACAAAATAGGGATGTCCCGCAAGTTCCAAAATCTGCATAATTGGCTGGCCGGGCGCCTTGCCGGAAAAAACCATGCCGGCTTTTTCTATCGCGGGAATGTACTGCGGGTCCACCTCATACCGGTGGCGAAACCGCATCCGAACCGACTCGGCGTTGGAAAACAGCCCATACGCCAGCGACTCCTTCTTAATCTCAACATCCCGTCCGCCAAGCCGCATATTGCCGCCCAGCCCTTCAATCTTTTTCTGTTCGGGCAGGATATCAATGACCGGGTGGGCACATTGCTGGTCGATTTCCGTACTATTGGCGCCGGACAAGCCGCACACATTACGGGCAAATTCAATCACCGCCGCCTGAAATCCCAGACACAACCCCAAAAACGGCAGATTGTGCATCCGCGCATAGCGGATACAGGCAATTTTGCCTTCCATCCCCCGCGTCCCAAAACCGCCCGGCACAATCACCCCATCGACGCCTTCGAGTGCGCTGGCAGCCGAGGCGTCGGTCAAATCCGTCACATCGACCCATTGAATCCGCACCTTGCAGCCCAAATGAATCGCCGAATGCTCCAGCGCGTGCAATATGGATGCGTAACTGTCGCGAACCGAAGTATATTTGCCGGTAATGGCGATATTGACTTCATGCGTTTCCTTGCCGATTTTATCCGTGAAGTCGCACCACCGCGTCCATTCCTTGCGTTCCTGACGCAGATTGACGCGGTCTTCAATCCGCAGCATCCGAATCACCTCAAAATCCAATCCGCAATCCCGCAGCATCGCCGGAATCGAATAAATGCTGGCCGAGTCGTGCATACTGAACACCCGCTCAAACGGCACATTGCTGAACACGCTCATCTTTTGGCGAGCCTGCACCGTAACCGGATTTTCCGCACGGCAGGCGATAATGTCCGGCTGAATCCCCATCTGCATCAACTGCTTGATGCCCAACTGGGCGGCTTTGGACTTCTGCTCGCCCAGCGTCGATGGCTCCAGAATATACGTCAGTGCCACAAAGCAGCAGCTATTGGGCCCTTCCTCGTATGCCAGTTCGCGCATCGCCTCGATGTAGAATGCGTTTTCCAGGTCGCCGACTGTGCCGCCGATTTCGACAAATATCACATCCGCCTGGCTTTGCATCGCCAGCGTCCGCAGTTTCATCTTGACCTCGCCGGTTACATGCGGAATCATCTGCACATCACGCCCCAGATAATCGCCCTGCCGCTCTTTGTCCAGAACGGAGCGATAAATCTGCCCGCTGGTGGTAAAATTCGACCGCGACAGGTTCTGGTCGAGCATCCGCTCATACGTCCCCAAATCCATATCGCATTCCATCCCATCATCGAGAACAAACACTTCCCCATGGCGAAATGGGTTCAGTGTTCCCGAATCGATATTGAGATAGCCTTCCATTTTGATGGGGGAAACCTTCAAGCCCTTGTCCAGCAGCAGTTTTGCCAAACACGAGGAAAATATCCCCTTGCCCAGCCCGCTCATCACCGTCCCCATCACAATCACATATTTGGTTTTGCCCTTTTGGTATCCGGCCGGCAGCGGCAAAAAATACTCATTATCCGTCGATGCCCCGCTGACCTTGGCAAATAATTCTTTGTTGTCTGACATATTTTACCTTATTGATTTTGCTAATTTACGTTCAAAAGAATCCAATGCACGAATCGTCCGACTCAAACTCTCTGAATGTTCCCTTGCTTCATTCGGATTCCAAACATCTTGCGTATATTGCACTAGCCGACCATTATAGTCAGGCCCCACCTTGGCCGTACTTCCTTCTCGAGGAAGGATATCTTGTTTTAAGTATCGCTTACGGGACTTCTTGACCAATTGAAGCAGAAATGTCTTTGGGTCGTTAATACTATCCGTATTTTGTGGAATTTTTGTCTCCTGAATGCCCAAAAAACTTGCAAGAGAACCTCTCGCAGCCAGTAGCCAGGATTCCACCTCCCTGACCGCAATCCGAAAAATCAGGTTGGGGTGAACAGGTACATTACCCAGCCAGTCCGCAATTAATTCCGGGGGGCAATGATACCGATTGTCCAGGTCGGTCAGAATCAAATAGGGCATCCCTTTAGCGGCGTGATTGAAACCTTTAATCTTGTCGCAGATTCTTCCAAACCCCCTCGCATTATAGGTTGTCCCGACAGAGTATCTCCGGCTACTGCAATCCAGCAGTTTTTTTAAGACAGCAAGACTAAGCACATCTTCATACACCAAGTTGACCGCTATCTCTGATTTCATTTGTCAAAAACAAACTCCAATTGAACATTTTGGGGTTCGGTTCGCGGCATTACGGCCTCGGCAACACTAAACCCGCTTTCCAGCAATTGCACCACATCCTTTATGTCCGAAGCAACATCCACTCTTGTCCCCTCCGGTTTCGGAGTCAACAAGAGTACTTGCTGTGCCTCAATTCCCCTGTCATCCAGCATATCTTTGCTATGGGTACTCAATATCACCTGCCGGCTTTTTTTCTTCTGAAGGCGATAAATAATGGCTGGCAATGCCCGCACAATTGCTGAATTCAACGACAATTCGGGTTCTTCAAGCAGCAGCAGCGAATCCCCCTCCAAAAGACTCCAAAACAGGGCTATCAGGCGAAGTGTCCCATCCGAAAACTGGTCTTCTCTCTGCTTTGCCCCTTTGGCTCTCCAATGTTCATAAACGGCTTCAAGATGTGGAATACCGCCCTCATCCCTGGTATCGCACAGCTGGCTCAATTGCGGCGCAGCTTTTTTCAACGCCGTCTCTATTTTCTTAAGACGAGACTTTCGTGTTTTCTCTGTCGTTCGAGCGACTCGCTCCAGAAAGTTTCTGCCGAAAGGATCCCCCGGCAAGCCATGCCCGGAAAAAGCATCCGGATTTTTGAGCAGTTGCGGAACCAGATGAAGATACAGCACCTTATCAAAAAAGTCTGATATTGGACGAAATTCCTTGTTGGCACTGATTTGCTCCAGATGGGTCTGGGTTAACCGCTTGGAATCCGCTTTATCCTTTTCGTCCGGCCTGAACAATACAACCTCTTTACCCTGCCAGATTTTTTCATAACGTAAAATCGGCAATCGGTTTCCTCGTGTTTCCTGATGGAAACCAATAGCGTATCTCCAGCTTATCTCTGCATCCAGTTTTTCTCTTACTTCTACCTCAATTTCCACGTCCGGTTCCTGTCTGGCCGCCAGACAGCGAATTTTCGAAACGCCCCCCCGACTATGCACCGCGTATTGAAACCCGCCCCCTTGTTTAACAATATCCCTTAAAAAGCGGAAAACATCCAGCAGATTGGACTTTCCGCACGCATTGGGGCCGGCGATAAAAACACGGTCACGCAATGGAACATCTACATTCCTGAAATTGCGCCAATTCTTGAGTTTTACTCTTGTTATAAGCATAATAAAATCCTATCTTTTTTGATTCTGCCAGCGCCGCACGAATGCGTTGTATTGTTCCGGCGTATCGATGCCATCCCAAACCTCATTCACCTTATCCGTCAATATTATAAATCCATTTTCCAATGCCCGCAGCTGCTCCAATTTTTCCGTCGTTTCCAGAAAGCTGGGCTTCAGCGCGGTAAATTTCATCAAAAAGTCCCGGCGGTATCCGTAAATGCCCAAATGACGGTAGTAATTAGATGGATTTCCAACACCGCCGGCCTGTCGATCGTAAGGAATCGGGCTGCGGGAAAAATACATTGCCCGTCCATTATTATCTATAACACACTTGACAATGTTCGGGTTGTTAATTTGGGCAATATCCGTAAATTGGGAAATCAGTGTCGCCATATCCGCTTTGGGGTTATCGACCAGCAGGCCGGCCAGCCGGTCAATATAGACGGGGTCGATTTCGGGCTCATCGGCCTGGAGATTGATAATAATCGGGGCGTCAATGCCGGCAACGGCCTCGGCAATCCGGTCCGTGCCGCTTTGATGCTGCGGCGAGGTCATCACGCAGGCCGCCCCAAATGACCGGCAGGCGTCCATCACGCGCATATCATCAGCGGCGATAATGACTTGGCTGACCGTCTTGGCGCATAATGCCCTCTCGTAAGTATGTTCGACGAGATATTTTCCGGTCTGGCGAGCCAGCACTTTACCCTCAAAACGGCTGGAGCCATAGCGGGCAGGAATCACAACCACAATTTTCACTCGTTTGTCCTTAGCAGCGTCATTTCAATCCTTTTTTAACGAAAAACACTGCCCGAACATCCTAAACCCTCACCGCCTGTCTGTCAACATCCGATTCAAATTTTGCCATTAGCAAACGAAATTGATGCAGAAAGCATACGGGGAATTTTTTGACATGATAGGCATCAAATGGATAGATCGACTCATGGACCGTTTAGGGGGTTACTAACTGTTTTCCGGCACGACGGCAGCGGTTAAGACACCTCTCTGGCAGCGTCCAGTTCGATGTTTGGGCAACCATCCCGAAATTGAGGGTCTTGATAACTTTTGCGCCGTATGCTTTCTGCGTGCCTTTGAGCAGGCGGAACATCTGGCTGACAAACAGCCTGCCGAAAATGGCCGGCATAGCACTGGAAACAACAATCACGGCCTTTTTGTTTTTCGGGACAGGACGCATTTTCGGTCCGGGCTGCCCCCAGGGCCAGTAGGCATAGACCAGCATCCGTTCGATAAATCGTTTGGTAACCGCCGTTACGGTAAAGGCATTCATTGGACTTGCAAAGACAATCGCATCGAAACGCTCAATTTTATCGAGAATGGAATCCATATCGTCCCTGTGGCGGCAGGCGCCCCGCTTGCCCGGCTGCTGACAGCAGGCGCGGCAATTGTCGCAGAACTCAATATGAGCATCTATCAGATAGATTTTTTCAGTTTGTGCGCCGGCTTCGGCAGCGCCGGCAAGCACTGCATCAACCGCCGAGTCGATGACCTTGCCTTTGCGATACGAACCGACAATTGCTAAAACCTGTTTTGCCATTGGTTTGCCCTATAATGAGTCCAGACAGACCGATAGTTCATCACGCACGATGCGGGCTTCTTCGCTGGATAAGTTATTATGGAAAGGCAGAGCAATCGTTCTGCCGCAGACATCATCGGTAATCGGGAAGTCGCCCTTTTTGTAGCCATACTTTTCAACAATGAACGGCTGTAAATGCGCCGGCGGAAAATAATTGCTCACTTGAATGCCGCGTTCAATCAGTTTCTTCAAGAGACTGTCACGCTGGGGCTGCGTATAGTTTTTGGCAAGCTGAATGACAAATACAAACCAGCTCATCCGGCAGCCCGCCGGCTCGGTTGGAACAATAATCCGCGATTCGGGTGCCAGCAACTGCTGATACATCTTGGCGACATTGCGGCGTTTTTCGACAAATTCTTCAATACGCGAAAGCTGCACAATACCCAAAGCACAGTTGATATCGCAAAGGCGGTAATTGTACCCCAGCCGTTCATGTGCCAGCCAGCCGGCGCCGCGTCCGCGTCCCTGGTTGCGAAGCGAAGCGCACATCTCGGCCAGATGCGGGTCATCCGTCAAAATCATTCCGCCTTCGCCGGTAGTCATCTGTTTGTTGGGATAAAAGGCAAACACGCTCATCTGGCCGAACGCCCCGACTTTGGTGCCGTTGAGGGTCGAACCCAGCCCTTCGCAACTGTCTTCGAGGACGGCGATGTTGTGTTTTTTGGCAATCCGGCAGACTTCATCCATATCGGCAGGGTTGCCAAAGACCTCGACCGGAATAATTGCTTTGGTTTTCGAGGTAATCGCCTTTTCTATCAGAGCGGGATTGATGTTGAGCGTCTTTGGGTCGATATCCACAAAGACCGGCGTCGCACCCGTCATCAGAATGATATTGACGGTAGCGATGAATGTGAATGGCGTTGTAATCACTTCGTCGCCCGGACCGATGCCCATCGCCTCGGCACACAGATATAAACCGCTGGTGCCGCTATTGACGGCTATCGCATATTTTTTGCCGATATAGCGGGCAAAAGCTTCTTCAAACTCTTTGAGTTTTGGACCCAGCGACAAAAACGGACTGCGCAGCACATCATTGACGGCTTCAATCTCGGCTTCGGTAATATCCGGCCGGCTCAACGGAACTCTGATTTCCATAGGGTTTCCTTGCATCATGATATAAGTATTTGAAAACCTTCATTTTACCATAAAATCGCGTAAATTTCCAGCATAAAATCCAAAACATACTGCTATGGATTCGCATAAATCCGTTTGACATTTCCGGTATTGCACAGTACATTATTGGCGGTTTCCATTTTAAGCAATCACCCAAACCAGAGGTATGGATGTACGATAAACGTGAAGAATGCGGAGTTTTCGGTATTTTCGGAGACTCCGAAGCAGTACAAAAGACATATTTCGGCCTGCACAGCCTTCAGCATCGGGGACAGGAGTCTGCCGGCATTGCCAGCAGCAACGGCGAAAGCATCTCCTGCTACACCGGTATGGGGCATGTCAACCGGGTATTTCGAGCCGGAAGGGGTATTTTGGAGCGACTGGACAACCCAATTGCGATTGGGCATGTTCGGTATTCGACCGCAGGCTCATCAAATCCGGCTAATGCCCAGCCAATTATGGGTGAATACTCCCGCGGACAGGTAGCCGTCGCCCACAACGGAAATCTAATCAACGCCGCCTTTTTGCGCGATGAGTACGAGGCGTATGGGTCGATTTTCAAATCCTCCAACGATACGGAAATCATTATCCATTTACTTGCCAAACCGTCCCATGTCTGCAAACCCGATCCGCTGGGGCATGTATTGAACCACTTGCAGGGGGCCTATTCGGTTTTGTTTCTGTTTGCCGACCGGATAGAGGCGGCCCGCGACCCGTATGGGATACGCCCGCTGTGTCTGGGCAGGACACCGGAAGGAGCGTATTGCGTTGCCAGTGAATCCTGCGCTTTGGATGCGATTGAGGCCAAGTATATTCGCGATGTGGAACCGGGAGAAATCGTAACGCTGGATAAAAAGGGTGTCCACAGCCGCTTTTTTGTAACGCCCGGTACCATTAAGCCGGCTCACTGCATTTTTGAACACGTGTACTTTGCCAAGCAGAGCAGTCTGGTGTTTGGCGAAAATGTCCACAATGTCCGCAAACGCTGCGGTCAGATTTTAGCCCAGGAACAGCCCGTCGATGCTGATGTCGTGATTCCTGTGCCGGATTCGGGCACGTCTGCCGCAATCGGATATGCAACCGAAAGCGGCATCCCGTTTGATATGGGCTTTGTCCGCAGCCATTATGTCGGACGAACATTCATCTCTCCGACACAGGAAATGCGGAATCTGGCGGTCAAACTGAAACTGACCGTCGTCCACGAGGTTGTCAAAAATAAACGCATCGTCGTTGTGGATGACTCCATTGTCCGCGGCAGTACAACCAAAGGCAAGATTCATTCGCTGCGGGAAGCGGGCGCCAAGGAAATCCACATGCGCGTCGCCTGTCCGCCGATTAAGAATCCCTGCTTCTATGGCGTGGATTTCCCGACCAAAGAGGAACTGATCGCCAATGAAAGAACGGTCAAGCAAATCGCCGACTTTCTGAAAGTCGATAGTCTGGGCTATATTTCGCTGGAAGGCTTGCTGTCATGTGCCTCCAAGCCTGCTAATCATTATTGTACCGCCTGCTGGAGCGGACACTACCGCATCCCCGTAACGACCGTCGTCAACAAGTTTTCGATGGAACGCCACCAAATGCAATTGTTTGATGATATCGAGTAAATCATGGCAAAACCAAAAACAATCTCGTACAAACAAGCTGGAGTCAGCATCGACGCCAACGACCAAATGGTTGACCGCATCGGCAAAACCGTCGCCGCCACGTACGGCCCGCGCGTCATCGGCCTGAAAAACGGCTTTGCGGGCCTCTTGAGCCTGGAGTTCGACCCCAAACGCTTCAAGAAAAATTATCGCCATCCGGTATTGGTCGCCTGCACCGATGGCGTCGGCACCAAAGTCCTGATCGCTCAGGAAATGAAACAGTACGACACTATCGGCATCGACCTGGTGGCGATGAACGTCAATGATATGATTGTCCAGGGCGCAGAACCGCTGCTGTTTCTGGATTACTTGGGCGTGCACAAACTGACGCCTGCATTTATCGCCGAGCTGGTTGCCAGCATCGCCAAGGGCTGCAAACAGGCCGGCTGTGCTTTGATTGGCGGAGAAACCGCCGAAATGCCCGATATCTACGACAAGCCCGGCGAATACGATATGGCGGGCTTTGCCGTCGGCGTGGTTGAACGCAATAAAGTCATCACCGGCAAAGATGTCAAGGCCGGCGATGTGATTTTGGGGCTGGCATCCAGCGGCGTTCACAGCAACGGCTACACGCTGGTGCGGCATGTCTGCTTTAAGAAAAATAAATTCAAACTCAGCAAACAATTCAAGGAACTGGGCGGCCGGACACTGGGACAAACGCTGCTGGAGCCGACACGCATCTATGTCAAACCCATTGTCGGCCTGCTGCAATTATGCAAAGGCAAACAGGCCGTTCACGCAATGGCACATATCACCGGCGGCGGCTTGGTCGGCAATATCCCGCGCGTCCTGCCCGACAACTGCGACGCCATCATCCAAAAAGAGTCCTGGAACGTGCCGGCCATCTTCCCATTTCTCCAAAAACACGGACCGGTGGATGCATACGAAATGTATCGCGTATTCAATATGGGCATTGGCTATGTGGTCATTGTACCGCCCGCCTTCGCCGACAAAGCCCAGCGTCATCTGGAACTAAGCGGGCAAACCGTTTATCGGATAGGACATATCGCTAAGGGCAACCGCAAGGTTGTTCTTAAATGAAATGAAAAAGACATCTACAACCGCCTCTGCAGCACCCGGCAGCAAAGATATCACCGCCGTTCTTGAGCCGGCCGCAGCGGTGTTTGCGTTTCTGGCGCTGGCCGTCTATCTCTATCGGCCTCACTGGTTTGAGCTGGGCGGACTCAAACTGCTCTATCCGCTCAACTCGATTATCGGAGCAATCGGCTGTTATATGCTCACACGGCGATGGATGAGCAGCCTTGCCGGTTCGCTTCTGGCCGGGATTATTTACGGTTTTGGCCCATTTGCGCTGAGCTTTGCCGCATATCATCCGCTGGCCGGACTGCTTTATGCGGCGGCACCGTGGCTGTTTTGTCCGGCGGTGTACTTTCAGGCGGTGCCTTCCCGCAGCTTTCTCAAGCCGCTGCTGACCGCCCTGCTGGCATTCTCGCCCTTTGTGATTATTGCCGCAGTCTGCTGGGCTTGCGCACACCTATTTCCAGGAACTCTATTCGTAATGCCGAAAAACCGATGGCTTGATTTTCGCGACTTTATGACGCTGCTATGTCCTCTCGATTTTGCGGCCAATCATATCGCTTTCGGGTTTTTCCATGTCGGTATTATTGCCTCCCTGCTGGGGTTGTTTGTTTTTACGCTATCGCGGAGGTGGTTTATTTTGCCGCCGGTTACAGCCGGCCTGATATTGAGCTTGGGGACGTCGATTTTTGACGTACCGCCGATTCTGTGGGCGTCGATACCGGCGCTGTTTATCGCGGCACTGGCCGGCGTTGGTTTTCAGGCGCTGGCATGGTCGGGCGCATCCGACAACAAATGGATATGGGGCTGTGCCGCGGCGGCATTCATCGCTGCGGGGCTGCATTTTCTGGGCATGGGGGCCGGCCAGGCTTTCGTCTTGTCCAAGTCCGCTCTGATGTTCCTTCTGGCCGCCGGCCTGTTTGCGGCAATCGCCTTGCTGGCGAAGTGTAATATTCGCTGGCCGCTCCTGCGATGGATACTCATTTGCGCTGCCGCCGGTTATGACATCACCCTGACTGCTGCAACCGTCATAGACAAAATCTTATAAGTGACCCACCAAGGACAAAAAAAGGACGCAGAGACAGTGTTTGTCCCATACGGTCTTTCAATTTTGACTATTGGCGTTTATTTTCTGCGGAATAAGACCAGACTGCCAAGCCCGAGCAGAGCCATCGTCAGCGGTTCCGGCACACATAATGTCCGGATGCAGATACTATCAATTGCCGCCGGTATTGCCGCAGGTTCGGTTGAGCCGCTGAGGCCATAACAGATCTTCTCAGACGGCGGATTCGGCTCAACACGCCAGACATCCGAAATCTTCTTCCACGGAGTACCTGCCACATCGGTAATATCGCTGGATACCAAGGTAAAATCCTTGTCCAGGTTGTCCTTGACCCAGGACAGCGTAATATCGCCCATATAAACCATCTCCACATAGACCAGTTTGTAGGGGTTTTCCTGTGGATTATTAGGCAATTCGATAACGATGTTCAATGCCTGACTGGACCATGCACCATTGTCATACATTAGCTGGGAATTTGGAGACGATCCGATTTGAGCAAGCAGCGGACTGGTTCCGTACGGATTTTCAGCCGCAGTCGCAGGGGCCGGATTGTCCGGGGTCAAAAAATCCCAGCACTGATAAGTTTCGCCATCCTGCAAGACCGGGATTGCCTGGCTGGATACACCCGCAACCAACACCAATAAAACTAAAACCAAACGCTTTGTCATACACTCTCCCTTCAAAAAAAAGTAATCTCTCGTCGTAAATAGATATCGCAAAGGGGTTCGTTCCCCTTGGCCAATTCTTACTTATTTATTCCAGAATCTCCGCAGACCGCCGGCCAATGATACGCCCAATCCGGCAAGCAGCGCAGCACCCGGAGCCGGAACCACCGCACACAGGGTATCGACACTGACAGAGTTCACAAATCCGCCGGTGCCCCACAGCGTCAGGGAAATGGCTTCGCTGGATGGATTGGGATAAATGGTAAAGCCTGCCACCATGGTCCGCCAGTCGTTGGCTGTGCCGCCTGCATCATAGTAGAAACGCTCCCCCTGATAGCCTGAATCCAGTATCAGCGTGGGAGATTGAATAACAGCGGTAGCCCGATAGACCATTTCAAACCAAATGACTTTGTACGGATTCTGCTGCGGCTGATTGGGAATGTCCAGAACAACGCTAATGGTATTTCCTGCCCAGACGCCATCGCCGCCCAATGTATTGGCATACCAGCCAAAATTCACACTGCCGTTATTACCGGTCATTGTCGCGGTGGGAGTTCCATACGGATTGAAGGACGTTTCCGGCGCTGCCGGGTTATCAGAATCATCAAAAGTCCACTCCTGCCACGTACTTCCAGCATCGCCACGGTTCCACTGGGCAACATTATCAGATAAACCCACGACACCGCCCTGGATATAAGTCGGCGCGGCCAAACCCACCGAGGCAAACACCCCGACAACACAAATGACCCCTAAGAGTTTTATTCTCGCCATGTCCATTCCTTTCGAGGAAATTTTAAAATATTGGCACAAAAAAGCACAAACACGTTGCGAAAAATTTCCGAAACCTCTTTCCTCGTCCCCAATTCAGGCAGAAAAACACTGTGAAAAAAAATATTCCTCAATGCTATAAAAAAACCGCAATAGAACCTTTCCTCAATTCTACTGCCCTTCCTCTTCCCCACATAAAAATGACAGCTTTATACTATCACAAAGCAATTCAAAAATCAAGTTTTTTTGATTGTTTCTTAAAAAACCCGTTTTTTTATCCTAAAAACAACGATTTTTTTAAAAATTTATGATAATTTTATTCCAATCTCTGCAACCACTTTCTTCAAATCATCCCAAACCCGTGCCCTATTTTCGGGCGTGTAGCTGCGCAGCAGATACGCCGGATGATAAGTAGGCATTAGTTTGGCCGGTGCCACATCCTCTGAAAATGAATACGAGTGGAATACGCCCCTTAAGTTTCCAATCGTTTCTTCCGTCTGCAGCAGCGTCCTGGCAGCGTGCGCCCCCAGAGCGACAATCACCTGCGGCTGAATTATTTCCAACTGCTGTTTGAGATACGGCATACAGTTGGCAATTTCATCGGGCTTGGGTGGCCTGTTGTCCGGCGGACGGCATTTGAGGATGTTGCAAATAAAGACATCCTGCCTTGTTAATCCCATCGCAATGATCATTTTTTCCAGCAGTTGTCCCGCCCTGCCGACAAAGGGCAATCCCTGCTCATCTTCATCCGCCCCGGGGGCTTCTCCAACAAAGACCAGTCGAGCCGTCGGGCATCCTTGCCCTGGCACTGAATGAAGCCTGGTTTTACCGATCTCGCACTTGCGGCATTGGTCGATTTGTTCGGCCAACGACTGCAATTGGGCACCTTTATCCAACTTTTCGCAAGACAAAAATGGCTCAGGGGACTTGGACGGTTTGCTTTCCTGAACCGGCAATGCAGCGGGTTTCTTTTTGCGCACGCTGAAATCTCCCACGAAAAACGCTTCCATTTCCACCATTTGCGATAATGCCGCAGCAGATTTTTTTTTCATGTTTATCCTTGTGAGCATCAACCCTGTTGTCCGGCGGCGGCAGACGATTTGAAATAACAGACCAGCTTCTGTGTCAGCACATCGGCCAGCAGCATCAAATTCGATTTATGCGTATCATACACAAAAACTGTCTGGCTGTATTTCTGCGCATCCGGCATCAGCTTGAGCAGTTGATTCTTTTGTTTTTTGAGCAGTTTATCATTGAACAAGACATCGGTCTTTTCACAGAACAGCGCCGCATAGAAGATTTCTTCTTCAACCAAATCCTGGAAGAAATGACTGCCGTAGGACAACTCCGGCATCAAATTGCTCCCGGGATAGGAAAGCTCGCACAAAATCGACATCCGGCTGATTTCCGAAAAACGAACCGGCACACCCAGCGACGGCGTGGATGTCCCCCATCGGCCGGGACCTATCAGCAAAGTCGTATCCCTGCTGCGGTCGCAGACCTGGCGATTGAGTTTGCCAATCAGCCGGGCGACTTCGTATTTTTCCTGCTGGGACAATTCAATATACGCAGATGGATCCACATAGATTATCCGGTCGATATGGTGAGCCACGCAACCGCCCATAAAACTGCCCTGTGTCTTGAACAGAATCTGTGATTCAGGCAAGCTGGCCGGCATTTGAACCGCAACTCCCAAGCCGCGGGTCTGGAGCGGCCGGCACTGGAGAAGATTGATTTGAGGCAATCCGGTCTTTGGAAAATTCCATGTAAATTCGATATCCACCGGATAATGATAAATCGTTTCCAGGGTTTCCATCAGCCGGCGCATCACCGAAACAAAATCCGTCTCGTTGAGCAGCCTGTCGAAGGTCATAATCCATAGCGGCTGGCCTTCGATGCCAAGCTGCCGCATCCGAATCGCCGCTTCCTGGTCTTCCACCGCGAACAAACCCGCATCCCAATCCAATTCCATCCCCAGCAGTTGTTTGGTATGGACGGCTTCGGGCTTGTTTTCCGGCAGATTCAGCACATCCAGATAATGCTGCGAAAACTGGCGAATGTTGTCCATGCAGGTCTGCGGACGCAGCAGCGGATGATCCATCGCCACCAGACGCGGATAATCCTCGTCGCAGCGGTCCACCGCCCGTGTACCAAGACCCGCTACGACGCGCAGCATTCCAGCTTTGGGGTCTAATTTCTGATTCCAGACAAATGTGTTGTACGACACGCCCACGCCGGCAATATCCGGGAAGAAATATGGGCCGTGATGCGTACCGGAAACACGCTGTACCAGCAGCGCCATTTGCTCATCGAGCTGATCCAGGCCGCGCTGCCGCCGATAGGTCAGGGCGTCTTCGCCGACAGTACTGGCATAAATCGTCCGCACCGCATTTTCAAACTGTTCATAGCGTTCTTCCGGCGAACCCTGATTGACCAAAAACAGGCTTTCATATTTGCCGGCAAACGCATTGCCGAAGCTGTCTTCCAAAAGGCTGCTGGAACGGACAATAATCGGAGACTGCCCAAAATACTCAATCATTTCCTGGAACTGCTCTCGGATTTCAGCGGGAAATTTACCCTTGAGAATCCCGGCTGCCAGCGGCTCGGCTTTGGTAAAATAACCTTCTGGCGTCTTTTGCTCCATTCGCAGCTTCCACAGCCCGTTTTGGACAATATAGGTATGAAAAATATCCGACCCGATATAAAAGGAGTCGTGCTTTTCCAGCCGACTTTGCCAATCAAACGAAGTATCTTCCGACAGAATCTTTCGCGACAGCAGCATACCGACCGCTTTGCCGCCGATATAGCCTGAGCCAATCAGCCGCGCCTTGATATCCAGCAAATCCCGAATGGTAAAATGCTGCTTGACCAGTTCCAGCATCCGTTCTTCGCGGCACAATATCAGCCGGCATATTGTATCGACAAAGGCTTCATTTTCCGCAGCACTGCAAGGACGGCTGAGCAGTTCTTCGGAACGAAGAAACAACTGGTCTAAATAGTCCAGCTTTCGGCGAGTCCGCCGGCGTGCCTTGTCTGAAATATATGAAAATAAGCGGGCGGCGTCCACGCTGTTGGTAACCGGCGTGAACTGATCGCCGTCATCGCGGTGCGGCAGAAACATCGTCGGCGAATAGCGGTTCCACACCTTCAGGGGGTGAACATATTGCGTCCCCTCCAGATAATACACATCCAGCAGCAGCTGCGTCGTATTGCGAATGCGGGCAATTGTCTGATAGGAATGATAATCCCGAAGCAGTGCAAAATAGGCAAGGGTATCCAGTTCATACAGGTATGGGCAGGTAACCATAAAGAAATTGCCCACCATCAAATCCGTCGCCCAGGCTGTCAGCAAGTCCGACAGGCTGTCGAACAAATAAAAAGCCAGCCTGCCCTGCTGGGAAATAATGGTATGAAGCTGCGTCGAAAAGGCTTCAAATCCGGTGTCGGCATCCAGTTCGATAATCGTCAGCCCCGGCTGCGGCTCCAGCAGCGGCTCATGCTGGGCAAACCGAATATAGACCATCTTGCGGTTTTCCCGAATCGCCCGCTGGACATAGGGAACTGCCAGCCGCTTGTAATGGCTGATATCGTCCACTTGCCAGACCACATTATCGCCATACTGAAGGCGCTCCAGCATTTCATCGAGATGGTCTAAACCGGTACTGGGATAAGGAAATTGTTCCATCGTCTTGCCTCGCTAATCATCAGGGCGAACATCCGCCCGCCCATAAAATAAAGAATCCCCCGCCAAAAGGCAAGGGGATTCCTATTCACACAATTGTTTTCCTGCGATATAGCCAGGTTAGACAACACCCTGCGCCATCATCGCCTTGGCGACTTTGAGGAAACCGGCGATATTAGCGCCAGCAACCAGGTTGTTCTTGACACCATACGCATCGGCAGCCTTAGTGCATTGGTCGTAAATGGCGTTCATAATCATTTTCAGCCGCGTATCGACCTCGTCGAATGTCCAGCTCAACCGCATCGAATTCTGGCACATTTCCAGAGCGCTGGTGGCGACGCCGCCGGCATTGGCGGCCTTGGCCGGACCAAATGATACGCCGTTGTCCAAGAAGACTTCAATCGCTTCTGGCGTGGAGGGCATGTTGGCGCCTTCGCCGACCGCGATGCACTTATTCTTGACAAGGGTTTTGGCGCCGGCTTCATCCAGTTCGTTCTGTGTCGCCGAAGGCAGCGCGATATCGCACGGAACTGTCCAGATGCCGCTGCAGCCGTCAAAATATTTGGCCGATTTGCGTTCGTCAGCATACTGTTTGATACGGCCGCGTTCGACTTCTTTAATCCGTGTAACCAGATTCAAATCGATACCTGCTTCATCGACGATATAACCATTGCTGTCAGACATCGCAATGGCTTTTGCGCCAAGTTCGTGAACTTTCTTAACCGCATAAATGGCGACATTACCCGAACCGGAGACAGTTACTTTCTTGCCTTTCCAGTCAGTGCCGCGATCTTGCAGCATACGGGTCACAAAATACACCAAGCCGTAGCCGGTCGCTTCCGTACGAACCAGCGAACCGCCAAAATCCAGCCCTTTGCCGGTCAGAACGCCGGTAAAGACATTGCTCAGCCGCTTGTACTGGCCGAACATATAGCCGACTTCGCGGCCGCCCACGCCGATATCGCCGGCAGGCACATCCGTATCCGAGCCGATATGACGGAACAGTTCGCTCATAAACGACTGGCAGAACCACATCACTTCATTGTCCGATTTGCCCTTGGGGTCAAAATCGCTGCCGCCCTTGCCGCCGCCGATGGGGGTCGTCGTCAAAGCATTTTTGAAAATCTGTTCAAAGCCGAGAAATTTAATGATACCCAGATACACGGAAGGATGGAAACGAATACCGCCCTTGTAAGGCCCAATGGCGCTGCTGAACTGAACGCGAAAACCGCGATTGACCTGAACCGCGCCCTTGTCATCAATCCACGGAACGCGGAACATCAATTGTCGTTCGGGTTCAACAATCCGCTCCAGAACCTTGGCGCGGGCAAACTCTGGATTCTTTTCAATTACCGGCTGAACCGATTCGGCCACTTCCCTAACGGCCTGATGAAATTCTTTTTCTCCGGGATTGCGGGCAATCACTTGCTCCATAATGCTGTTGACAAATTGCGTGGCCATAATTTTCCTTTCCCAATCAACGTGTTAGTGTTCTTTTGTTCAGTCCCGACAACACGGAAATACGGGACAATGAACCTTATTCCTTATGCGTAATTATTCCCCTAATCCGCATCAACGCCGCTAAATTAAAATCGATTAATTCATACTTTACAAATTATAATCTGTACTTATAATGAATCTAATCTAATAGTCAAGAAAAGTCCAATGATAACTACTATAAGTATTGCTTATGAACCTTGATGCAGCCAAGTTATTCTGCGATTTAGTGGAATTTAAGAACTTCTCGCGTGCCGCGGAAGTTCACGGAATCAGCCAGTCCGCAGTTTCCCAGCAAATCGCCCAATTGGAGATAGACCATAGGTCGCAATTAATAGACCGCAAAAAACGCCCCATTGAATTGACGCCGGCGGGCGAATTTTTCTATCGGGGATGTCGGGATATACTGGAACGCTACCAGCAAATGAACAGCGAAATCGCCGATTTGAGTCAATCAGGCTGCAAAATCCGCCTGGCTGCCATTTTCAGCATCGGAATGCATACCTTGCAGCCGTATGTCAAAAAATTTATGGCTATCTACCCCGATGTCAATCTGTCCGTCGAATATAACGATGCCAAAGAGATATACGACAAAATCTTGAAGGGAAATATCGACATTGGTGTTGTGGCACTCCCCCGCCGGGACAAGAATATTGAAGTCTATCCGTTTGAAAATGAACCCTTGATGTTTGTCTGCACGCCGGACCACCCGCTGTCCCAGAACAGTTCTATCCATCTTCACCAGATTCAAGGCGAAAATTTCGTTGCTTTCTCGGATAATGTCCCGACTCGAGGCTGGATTGACGGCATCCTCAAACGGTATAATGTAACCGTCCGTGTGGCTATGGAGTTTGATAATATAGAGACCATCAAACGCGCTGTCGAGATTAACGCCGGCGTCAGTATTTTACCTAAGTCTTCCTTGCGCATGGAGTTAAGCATAGGAACACTCAAGGCTATTCCAATGAGCGACGAAACTTTTTACCGCCCGACGGGTATTGTGGTACGAAAAGACAGAACTTTAAGCAAAGCGGCACGCTATATGATTGAATTGCTGCGAACAGAATACGAAACTGAAATATAAAAGGGAACCGGATATGACCATCTCGAAAATTACCGCAGTGATCCTGGCTGGCCTGGGCCTCTGTTTGCCGGCATTAGCGTCGGATTGTCCTGCTGCGCCATCTGCGGAACCCAACCTCATCGACCCCAACAGCCCGGTCGGCATCCTGCTGGACAAAATCAACGCCGCTTCTCACCAATTCAAGCAGTGCCAGGCGGACATCGAATATCTGTTTATCCAGGACCCCGACCTGCTGGACAGCCGGACGCTTCGCAAGGGAAAACTGTACTATTTACAGGATACCGACGGCTCACGGCTTCGCTTGAACTTCGACACCGTCAAACAGGACGATTCCGAAGAGCAAAAAAAGCCTGAACACTATCTGTTTGACGGCGTCTGGCTGACCAAAGTCGATTACACCCTCAAACAGGTCGAAAAAATCCAGCAGAATCCGGAAAACAAGCCCGTTGAGGTTTTTGAATACATTAGCCGCAATTTCCCGATTGTCGGCTTTTCGGGCAAAGATAAACTGCAAAAAGAATTCATCATCATCCTCGGCAAGCCCGACGAAAAAGAAAAAGATATGTATCGTCTCCTTTTGAAAGTGCGTCCGAATTCAATCTACAACGAGGATTATACCGAGATGGAGATGTGGATTGACGGCAAAACCTATCTGCCGTCGCGTCTGCAAACCGTATCGACCCAGGGCGATAAATACGATATCCGGATATCCAATATCCAATCCAAAAAGCCCGTCGATAAAAAAATGTTTGTCATCGATGCGCCTGCGGACTTTAGCCTTAACATGAAACCTCTGGAAACCGCCAATTAAACGAAAGGATTTTTCCAATGCCTTCAGGACTCGTTATTTACTACTCCCGCAGCGGCAACACCAAAGCTATGGCGCAAGCCATTACCGATGCGATGAATGCGGCGGGCCTGCCGACGCGCTGCAAGACGGTCGCTGACACCAAAGTTGCCGACCTTCTGGAATCCGATGCCATTGTGGTCGGTTCGCCGACGTACTATGGCCGGCCGGCCGGACAAATTGCGATGTTCTTCGACGAAACCGTCAGCAAACATGGCAAGCTCGACGGCAAAATCGGCGGCGCCTTTACCAGTTCCGCCAACATCGGCGGCGGCAACGAAACTACCGTCCTTGAATTAGTCAATACGATGCTCATCCACGGCATGATTGTCCAGGGCGACCCGCAGGGCGACCATTACGGACCGGTTTCCATCGGCAAGCCCGACGAGCGGGTGCTGGGCCAATGTGCCCGCCGCGGAAAACGAATCGCCGAACTAACCCTGAAATTAGTAAAATAATCGCACTTTTACTAAAAACAGGGTTTGACAAACGACTCAAAGGCTGATACACTTTTGGGCTGTCAGATAATTATGGATAATTATAACCTTCTTTGGAGACAATAGAATGCAAGAGTACGAACAGCTCAAGACATTAGTAGCTGAAATTGAAAACGATATACAGAAAGCCGAAGGCGGCAATAAAGCCGCAGGCACACGGGTGCGCAAACAAATGCAGGTTATCAAGCAGGCCGCCCAGACAGTCCGCAATAAAGTTCTTGAAATTCGCACCGTCGATTAAGACTATTGGATAAATGCTGTCCCTGTGAACAACCGGATATAGCGTCCGGGGCGGGGATGTTTTGTCTGTATTTTTTGAGGTATGTATGCCCCCAACATTATTGTTTAATATGTCCGAGTTGGATTTGAAACATGTGGCGTTTGGCCGTGAGGATATCGCTCAGGTCAACCCGCAATCGTTTGAAATGTCGCAGCTTGACGGTATTATCTGGCACGACTTGAGCAAGATGATGTGTCTTGGTTATAAGGACGTAACGGACAAGGAATTTTGGATTCGGGGTCATATTCCCGGCCGGCCGCTGATGCCCGGCGTTATTATGATTGAAGCGGCAGCTCAGTTGTGCAGCTTCTTTATGCGCCGCATCTATGGGTTAAAGGGATTTATCGGCTTTGCGGGAATCGATGAAACTAAATTTCGCGAAACCGTCTCGCCGGGCAGCCGCCTGTATCTGTTGGGACATATCCATAAGGTTCGCAGCCGCCAATTCAGCGCCAAAGTACAAGGCGTCGTCAACGATAAACTGGTCTTTGAGACCGTTATCAGCGGAATGAGCGTGTGATGCCGACCGAGCCGGAACAACTCTTTGAAGGATTTGTTGATGTCCGGCCGGATGATAAAGAAAAACAGACCCTTGTCCAGCTTCCGGCTCGCAAGGGTCTTATTTTGTTTGCAGACCAGCAGGACAGCCCCATCCAGTTATTGCTTACCGCTACTATCCGCCAGACCGCCCGCAGCCGCCTGATTCGCCCCGACAAGCCTGCCGGACGCAAAACCGATGTATCCGAAGTGTGTCGGCGAGTCTATTATACCTGCTGTGAATGCGATTATGCCCGCCAGATAGAGTTTAACCGTCTTGCCGACAGCCTTTTTGGAAACAACGCCAAAGCCCATAAGCCCGCAATCCATACCACCTTTGTCGCAATTGATACAGCCGACCGCCTGCCCTATTTTACCGTGACGGAAAAAACGCTATGGAATGCCCATCGCCGGCTACTGGGGCCTTTTGTCGGCCGCAATGCCGCCGGAGTCTATGCCCGCCTGTGCAATGAGGCGTTTGGGCTGTGCCGTGAACCGGATTTGGGAAAGAGCAAAAAGTTCGCCCAATGCCCCTATTACCAGATGGGAATCTGCCCCGCCCTCTGCGGACAAGAGACCCTGCCGGAAGCCTATCGCAAGGCCATTGAGGATGGCTTAGTCGCCCTGCACAGCGGACTCCAGCCGCTCATTGACCGCCAGACGGTGCAAATGCGGGATTGTGCCGGCCGGCTGGAGTTTGAAAAGGCACAGCGCCTGCGTCAGGTTATCGAATGGCTCACGGAGCTTCAATCCGAAAAATACCGGTGGATATGCCGACTTGACCGGCTGGAATTGCTGCACATAGACCGATTGCATACGGGGCGAAAACAGGAACCGCAATACTGCGGGTTCTGGATTACCGGCAGCGCCTCGGTTGAACTAACCCCCTTTACATCCGCCCAAATCCCGCAGATGCTCGAACAGGCCGCCGCCCTGCGGCACAATCCGCCGCAAGCCAAGATCGCCCCCGCTGCCATCCGCGAGCATCTGGGAATTGTGCCGCTAATGCTCTACCGCAATCGTATGCCAGGTCTATGGTTCGACTTATGCAGACAGCCCCTGCCCACAGCCGACCAGATTGAGCAGATGCTTGCCGGATATTTTTATTAGGCTTACTTGCCTTTGTCCGCCTGCATCCTGGCCAAATTTTCGAGGTAGGCTTTGGGGCCGCCTTCCTCATATCCGGTTACACCGTAAGTTTTGCCTCCGGCGTCAGCCAGGATAATAGTCGGGAAACCATCCACCTGGTACTGTTTGGCGAGTTTATCGTTGATCGCCTTAAGTTCTTTGCTCTGGGATTTATTTCTGGGGAAATCAATCATCACAAAGACAAACTTCTTGCTGGCCTCATCGACAAACTCCTTGTGGCTGAAGACCTCTTTATCCAGCCGGATGCACCAGCCGCACCAGTCCGAACCGGTAAAGTTGATAAAAAGGTCTTTTCCATCCTGAGCGGCAATCTTCTTGGCTGCTTCGAGGTCTGTTACCCATGCCGGCCCCACACCTTTTTCCGCTGCCATAGGCATAGACTCAACCGCAGCCGCCTCCTCCTGCCCGCCGGCCGCAGGCATATCCGCTTTCTTGCGGCAACCGCCGGCCAATAACAATGCTAATAAAATCCCGATAAAAACACTCTTGTATTGCCAATTCATAATTTGCCTCCAAAAAAAGTTTTTTCTTTTTTGATTCTTTGATTATTTACGGCGATTGTCTTGGGATTTGCCTATTTTTAAGCCAGCGAAGAAAAACAAAACCGCCGCCAGAACCACAATGACCAAAACTTCGCCGGGACTCATCAGCACTGCAAGCATCTTTTAATCCTTTAACTGCTAAACTGCATGTGATTATTGTCAAAAAGCAAAAACCGTCAACAAAAAACCAAAAATGACGCCTTACCGCAATGCCGATTGGAATCCACTGCGAACAACTCCGGCAGCAGCCAACCACGATGATTCACAAATTTGACACAGCACCCGGTACTACGGTTTTTTCCATTGACTTGTCATATCGGCAAGTACTTTGGCAAATGCCTGCGGGATTCTGTCCTCTTCGACAACCGCGATTTTGACGCCGTCCTTGTAGATGAACCCCTTTCCCGCACCGGCACAGATTGCCAGGTCAGCATCAGCAGCCTCGCCGGGACCATTGACCACGCAGCCCATCACGGCAACACGAATCGGCGATGGATATGCCTCCAGCAGCCGGCGGATTTTCTGTGCCAATTTGACTACATCCACCTGACAGCGCCCGCAGGTTGGACAGACAATCAGTTCCGGCCTGTTGTGAGGATACAGCCCCAGCGGCCGCAGGATTTTCTGTGCCGCGACAGCTTCGACGACCGGGTCGCCTGCGATGCTGACACGAATGGTGTCGCCGATACCCTCGGCAAGCAGCGTCCCGATGGCGATTGCCGACGGCATCATCGCATCTTCAAGCAAGCCCGCGTGCGTCAAGCCGATATGAATCGGGTAATCAAATGTCCGGCCGATTGCCCGGTTGATTTCAATCGTCCGCACCGTATCGGCGCTCTTGGCGCTCAATACGATGTTGTCAAAGCCGCGTTTTTCAAACAGGCTCACATACGACTTCATCTCTTTGAGCATCAGCGCAACGCGGCGGTCGGTCTTGACATCGGAGGTTTTCAAGTCCCGGATGCTGGCCTCATTGACGCCAATACGGATGGCAATACGATGTGCTTTGGCACAATCGAGGATGCGATAGATATCCTGACGGTTTTTGATGTTGCCGGGGTTGAGGCGGATTTTGGCAGCGCCCGCTTCAATCGCCTCAATGGCGCGTTCGGGCGAAAAGTGGATATCCGCCACCAGCGGAACCGGCGATTTCTGAACGATTTTGGCAAACGCCTCGGTATCGGCGCGCGTCGGCACGGCAATCCGCACCAGCCCGCAGCCGGCCTCTGCCAGTTTGCGTACCTGGCGAAGCGTCGCCGCGACATCCGCAGTCGCCGTCTTGGTCATCGACTGAATGACGACCGGATGAGCCGAGCCAATCTTGACAGATGCCGCTGTGGTTGTCTTTGTCTTGTTTCGTTTTATCATATCTATTGCTTTTCAATGAATCATTTTAAGGGCATATTTTATCTTGTATTAGCGGCTAAGGCAACTTAAAATATCCGCAAAAGAACACCCGTATTTCGGTCATAAAATGCGAACACAACAAATACTACTGATGACGCTGGCGATAGGGCTTTGCATTCCATCCTGCGTCAGAGCGTATAAAAAAGGGTCGATCGCGAAAATGGCTCAACAAATCGTATTTATTCTGGCTGCCGTCGGCGTGTCCACGGCGGCACTGCTGTACCTTCTTCAGCCCAAAATGCTCTATATCCCCTATAAAGGGATAGAGGCTGTTCCGTCGGAAGTCGGCTTGCAGTACGAGGATGTGGTATTTGACACCGAAGACGGCTTGCAGATTTATGGCTGGTATGTCCCGTGTGCTGATGCCCGCCATACGCTCCTGTTTTGTCATGGCAACGCCGGCAACATCAGCCACCGCCTGGACTCCCTGTCGATATTCAACACACTGGGCATGAATTGCCTGATATTCGACTACCGCGGGTATGGGCAAAGTCAGGGAAAACCGACAGAAAAGGGGACCTATCTGGATGCCAGAGCCGCCTATGACTGGCTTGTTTCCCAAAAGGCCGTCCAGCCCAAGTCGATAGTGCTGTTCGGACGGTCGCTGGGGGCGGCGGTTGCCTGTCAACTGGCAACTGAAATCGACTGCGACGGGTTGGTGCTCGAAAGTGCCTTTACTTCCTTTGCGGATATCGGCAAGCATTATTATCCGATACTGCCGGTTAAAACATTTGCCCGATTTGACTATGACACGCTGGGCAAAATCTCACAAGTCCATTGTCCGATTCTGGTTATACAAAGCCCCCAGGATGAGATTATTCCCTATTCGATGGGACAAAAGCTCTATGATGCGGCCGGCCAGCCCAAACGGTTTCTCCAGATACAAGGCGACCACAACGAGGGATTTCTGGAAAGCAAAGCCTTGTACCTCAATGGGTGGACCGACTGGTTGGGTTCTTTACAATAAACCAGCAAGAAACGTCTTTGAGTGAACCGTGCAATAATTCGGTACTTCTTAGGGTCTTACCCACAACCAATTCTGTGCGAACCCGACTAAATCCGAAATATCCACCAGACCGCTATCGTCAAAATCCATGACGACATCCGTTTGACTTAACCAGTGCTTACTAAACACAGAAAAATCCTGCATATCCACAATGCCGTTGATATCGAAGTCTGCCTTATTGCCATTCATGCTGGCTTGCATCGTATTGCCATACGCCCCAATATTGGCGCGTTTGCCGTTGGGCCACGGCTCCATCGACCAATCCGTTGTTATATCGGCAGTATCGATACAGGGACTCGTCTGGGCGTCCAGCGTCCAGGATGAAGAGGCTTTGTTCCATCGTCCATACTGACTTTGAAGCCGCACATCGCACTGAGAGACTGGAAGCTGACTGTCAAAGAATACAAACAGCGGATTTTGGTCTATGTTTTGCTGTTCATTAATGACGGCAAAGCCATCTTTGGCGATTCCGCCGACGCCGCCCTGAACATCAGAATAGGACACTGTCAGCGTTCCGCCGAAAATGGTAATTTGCTGGCCTCCATCGTCTGGATACTCCAGTTGATTGCCCCAGAAAATGCAGTTTTTTACTACCGCGGAACTGTCTATATCGCAAAACAGTCCACCTCCATAAAAATCCCCCTGATTGCCTGCAATCGTGCAATTGGATAGAGTCAGACTGCTGTTATCTACGGCACAAATCGCACCGCCGCCGGAGGCAGCATTGCCGACAAAAATACAATTCTGAATTACAGGACTGCTGTTTTGGCAAAAAATTGCACCGCCTTCCCCATCGGCATTACAACTAACAAATCGACAATATCGAATGACCGGAGAGACACTGTCGCAATAAATCGCCCCGCCAGAAGGCAATTGAAGATATTTTCCGTTTTGGATTGTCAAACCTTCCAACACCAGTCCGGCGGATTGGTTATTCAGAGAAAACGCACAGCCGAGTTGATTGGGGTCGATAATCGTTTGTTCGGTGATTGCCGGATCGGCAGGATTTGTGCTGCGGATTGTCAAATTGGTCCGCACCGGTGTCAGATTCCTGTTTCCACCGCCCGTATAGAGACCCGAAAGCAAAATAATTGTGTCGCCGTTTCCCACAACATTCAATGCATCCTGAATCGTCGCATAAGGATTAGCTGCCGAGCCGTTGGGGTCTGCGCCGCCAGCGGGCGAAACATAGTAATCGGCTGCGAAAGACGCCGCCGAACACCCGAACAAGGAAAGAGTCAATACGATTGTTAGTTGTAATTTTTTCATAATCGACACCTTTCTAATGTGAGCAACTCACCCTTCCGTGAATGCCATTTTGTCCGGCGACGGTCGTTTCCACGTCCCGATGCCATCCCACCAGAATGCGGGGTAGTCCATGACGCCTCTTTGTAGATGCTCTTTGATTTTTTTGTGAACAAACCGCATACAAATAACGCCGCCCATTTTCCACGCTTCTGCGCCCAAGTCCACCGCTTGCTTTTCTATGGCAGCCAGACTTGCTGCTGTACCGCCGGATATCGCACAAGCCAGTTGTTCGGCCCTTTGACCCAGTGTTTGTCCCCATAGCTCTCTATTTTCAGAGTCTCGGATCTTTAGATTTTCCAGAAGCGCTTTGTTTTCCTGCTCCTGCCGTTGACGGACAAGGGCAGCCTGCGCCAAACGCTGCCTGCGGAATTGAGCACATTGCGGAATAAACCCTTCGGCAACTCCCAGCAAGGGGTCTATTGCAATCCATACCAGAAACGTCAAGCCGAGCGTGCCCTCTGCTATGATGCTGAGTTTACCCAGCCAGCTCATCTCGATGATAGAGACCGCCGTGATGAGTCCGGCAATCGCACCCAAAAAGGGACACAGGTCATAAAACGCCATATAGGTCAATGACGTTGTCAGCGGATGCTCCGGAGCCAGTTTGGAACGCACCACGCCCTGGAAAAAGGCGAAGATATAGACATTCAGCAAGAACACAAACAAGACAGCGGAGTATCCAGAAAATGAGAAGATAACCCACCACTGGACGCTGGCCTGACGCAAAGCGACAAGTAGCAGGAAAACCGCTGCCATGCTAAACCAGCAGATACCGCCGAGGTGTATCAGTTTTAATATCTTACGCGATGTCATCCTGGCTGTCCATTTTGTCTGGTTGGAGAATTACCCGCAAACTATGGCGCGGCGACCATATTGACTACCGACCCGCCCTGAAGTACCGGTCCGAGAATTTCCTGGAATGTCATACCGATAGAGGCAAAAATGGTCGGCGGAACATAAATTACATCGCCTTCATTCAAAAGTACATTGCAGGTCATATCGCCCTGCTCGGTCATCTTTTTGTAGTCCAGTTCCAGAATTACAGATTTGTTCGGTGAATCGGCAACGGGACGGATAACCTGAATTTTTTCTTCCCACGCCATCGGGATATTCGGCACTGCCTTGGCAAGAGCCGACAGGGTCGTCTCACGGCCTGTAAATATTTTAGCGCCAGGATCACGAACCATTCCTACCATATAATAAAACTTGCTCTTATTGACAGGGCGAACTTCAATCGGGTTGTCGCCGGTAATCTTATAGAGCGACGAAAGCCGCTGGGCAATCATCTCGGCAACCTGACGGGGGGTTTTACCCGCAATTTGGATTTCGCCAACGCGCTGGAAAGAAATCACCCCATCCGGCCGAATAGGCTGCGTCTGCCCCAAGGAAGAGGTACCGGCACCTTCCAATTCAGGAATGCCGGTGGCAATAACGGTTACATCGTCCGGCGGCTGGAGGATATAATCCTCACCAGTAACATTTGCTTTGTTCGGCGGTGTGAATGCCGTAACATTGTCCACACTTCCAGAAAAACAGCCAGTCATTGATATGACAGCCAAGATGGAAAAAAAGTAAAAAATCGCCCTGTTCATACTATATCCTTTCGAAAAAAGTCGATATTTAATGAATATTTCGGCTTAATACGCGATTACATTAAGACAATTTGAAGCTATATTATACCACTTAGCGTCCTTTTAGTCAAGGATTTATACAAAAAATTCTTTTTAAATAAGATATGAAATCTCTTTATTAAGAGTAAAATACATCGCTTGGGTTTACAGAGAATATGTCCCCGCTCCGCTCAAAGACCTGTCGGGGATTATTGTTTCTGCTGGATTTTTGCCCAAGTGTCTTTGAGTGTCAAGGTACGGTTAAAGACCAAACTGCCTGCCGTACTGTCGGGGTCGGTGCAGAAATAGCCCATCCGCTCAAACTGCCAGCGGTCGAGGTGCTTACTGTCCTTGACGTGCGGTTCGATTTTGCAGCCGGACAGGATTTGCAGGGATTGCGGATTGAGATTGGCAGTGAAATGTTCACCTTCGGGCGTATCTTCGGGATTTTCCTTCGTGAACAAATGGTCATAGAGCCGCACTTCCGCATCGAGGGCGTGGCTGTCGGCTACCCAGTGCATCGTGGCTTTGACTTTGCGTCCATCAGGGGCATCGCCGCCGCGTGTTGCCGGGTCGTAGGTGCAGTGTAGCTCGATGATATTGCCATCGGCATCCTTGACCGCTTTTTCGCACTTGATAAAATAGGCGTACCGCAGACGCACTTCCTTGCCGGGCGACAGGCGGAAGAACTTGCTGGGCGGCGTTTCCATAAAGTCCTCTTTTTCGATATACAACACCTTGGAAAAGGGAACTTTGCGTATGCCGGCCGCAGGGTCTTCAGGATTATTGACCGCATCCATCCATTCGACCTGATTATCGGGATAGTTGGTGATAACCACTTTAAGGGGATTTAAGACTGCCATCACGCGCGGACTGGTTTTGTTCAAATCTTCACGAATACAATGCTCCAGCAGAGCGACATCAATAGTGCTGTTGAACTTATTGACCCCGATGACCTTGCAAAAAGACCGAATGCCGGCCGGACTGAATCCCCGCCGGCGCAAACCCGACAGCGTCGGCATACGCGGGTCATCCCAGCCGTTGACGAAGTTGTCTTTAACAAGCTGCAGGAGTTTGCGCTTGCTCATCACGGTATAGGTCAGGTTGAGGCGGGCAAACTCGATTTGCTGGGGGTGGTAGATCCCCAGTTGGTCGAGAAACCAGTCATACAGCGGGCGGTGATTTTCAAATTCCAGTGTGCATATCGAGTGCGTGATGCCTTCGATGGAGTCTTCCAGTCCGTGCGACCAGTCGTAGGTGGGATAAATGCACCATTGGTCTGCCGTGCGATGATGGCTGACATGCATAATGCGGTACATGATCGGGTCTCGCATATTCACATTGGGGTGAGCCATATCGATTTTAGCCCGCAGGGTACGAGAACCATCTGGAAATTCACCTTTGCGCATCCGCTCCAGCAGGTCGAGATTCTCGTCGATGCTGCGGTCGCGGTACGGGCTGGCAGCGCCGGCCTGGGTCAGCGTGCCGCGGTGCTGGCGCACCTGTTCGGCGTTGAGGTCGCAGACATAGGCAGCGCCTTTTTTGACCAATTCGACCGCCCACTGGTACATCTGTTCAAAGTAGTCGGAAGCAAAAAATAGCCGGTCCTGCCAGTCCCAGCCGAGCCATTTGACATCGGCAATGATGGAATCGACATATTCCTGCTCTTCTTTAGAGGGATTGGTGTCATCAAACCGCAGATTGCACTTGCCGCCAAAGTCAGCGGCGATGCCGAAATTCAGACAAATGCTCTTGGCATGTCCGATATGCAGGTAGCCGTTGGGTTCGGGGGGAAAGCGTGTGTGAACCCGATTATCCCACTTACCGGTTTTGTTGTCTTCGATGACAATTTGACGGATAAAATCCGCCCGTTCGGGGACGGCGTTATTTTGTGTTTCGTTCGTGGTTATCTCTGCCATACTGATTCCATTCTAAATCCTGTTTAAGTCCAATGGCGGGGGATTGTATCAGAAATAAACGCAAAATGCCATTGCAAACATCCCAATTTTCAATAAAATTACACCCGTTATTGGAACACGGTTTTGAAAGAAATTCGGTTGCGTTGCAGGAAAAATCCCACTAAAAGGGCGGGCAGATATGAGCGTTTTTTTTTCGAACAGAAGCGGACAAAGGCCAGAAAATGAAGTGCTTTTAGTTGCGTAAAAAAAAGGGATCAGCCGCTTAGGCTAACCCCTTTTTTTGCTTTATGGGAGGTTTCGCTTTTATTTTTTGCGAATCAGGGCTAATGCACCCATTCCAAGAAGGGCCAGCGTGGCCGGTTCCGGAATTGCCTGTTGAGTTACGCACCAGCTAAAGTTGCCCTCATCGGGTACCAAAATTCGGAAATTCAAGGCAACCTCATCATTCTCATGCACGATACCACCAGAGTAGGTAATCACTTTTCCGTCACCACTGACAACCGCACTGGTAAAAAATCCACTGGAATCTGAAGCTGGCGCCTGAAAAACAACGCCCGGCGTCGCGTTATTCAGAGTCAGGGTATAGCCTGTCCAGTCGTAGCCATTCGCATTGGTAACATATTTGGTCGCTCTGACGATTGGGTCCCCATTGGTTGTCGCAAACATATTGACCGAATCTGAGCCGGGAACGGTGTACCTTTCCCGTAATGTCAGAGTGCCGCCCTCGCCACCCACGGGGTCTGCGACAAACGACCACTGATGGTACTGTTGATTCGGGTCATCATCAAACGTACAATTAAAACTCGTGAAACCCGCTTGCGCGATTGCGCAAAGCACAAAAACAGCTACTGCTAAGATACTTTTCTTCATCCTTTACCTCCAGCCAAAATAATAGCTTTTCCGTTATGAGGTGAAAATCGACATGGTATTTCACCTCCTCCAGTACTTCTCAGTGTCGGATTATACGGGTTTTTCCAAAGAATGTCAATCTTTTTTTAAGAAAAATTTTTTGTTTAATTTTAACTTATTTAATAATAATAACTTATGGCAGAAATTATTTATTAAAAATGTGTCAAAACCATTTTCAACATCTTCCCAAAGTGAGTTTTTTCACGAGATTTTGCAGCGGCTCTACTGATAATCGGCTAATCGGCCTACCGAATTGCATTGCCCAGTATTTTGAGCGCAATCCAGTGATTAAATCCCCACCCTTCGGCGGCACAGGCACGAACAAACTGAGGCATATTGACCATGGTCAAAGGAACGCCTTCGTATGTCCATGTCGCCGCAACATGACAGGGCCTGCCCTGGTGATCGGTGCCGATTGCTACCGCAACATCTAAATTCTGGGCGTCAAACACCTGCCCCCGTCCCGACGCGCCGCCCATATCGGCATAGAAATGATCCTGTCCGTATGTCGCGGCGGCCTGATATTTCCAGTCCATCACATGCCCAACGGGCAGTCCATCGAGCAGCTTGTGCTTGCGGGTGAAGTACCAGCCGCCCATCCAGGGTTCACTGGCCTTGTCCCCATCCTTGTGTAGGTGGATTACAGGGAAGATTGCTCATATCGAGGGCCTCTTTCGGCAGATAGAGATTGTCTTTCTCCCAGGGCGATTTCTCATCGATAACCAGACGCCATCCGTCTGCGGATATGTCTTTGGCATACGCCGACGCTGCAAATACTATCATCGTCATCATCATAAAGAACGACTTGGCTGTCCACTTTACGGTTTTCATTGCCTACTTTGCCTTTCGTATTGCCTTGTTAAAGTCTGCGTTAATCTGCATCATCGTGGTTGATCCTCCATTTTGTTTTTTTACACGCTAATCCCGCCTATCCCTGCAACTGGCCGGCGTCTTTAAGCAGTTTGTACTCAACGCTATCGACTAAGGCAATCCAGCTTGCGTCGATGATATTTTCGGATGCCCCAACGGTACCCCACAGGTCGTCTTTGTCGCGGCTTTCGATAACGACGCGGACACGGGCGGCGGTGCCGGCTTTGGCATTGACCACGCGCACCTTATAATCAATCAAATTCATATTGGCAAGATGCGGATAAAACGGCGCCAACGCCTTGCGCAGCGCCCCATCGAGAGCATTGACCGGGCCATCGCCTTCGCTGACGACATGCTGCACGATGCCGCCAACGGTTAATTTGACCGTCGCCTCGGTTACTAACCGGCCATCCAAATGCCGCTCCACATTGACATGATATTTGCACAACTCAAAACTAGGCTTAAAATCGCCCAGTTCTTTTTTAATCAGGATATCAAAACTGGCTTCGGCAGTCTCAAACTGATAGCCTTCGTGTTCCATCTGCTGAACGCGCTGAAGGATTTTGCGGGCGACCGTCTTGTCGGATATCATCTTTTTCTTTTCGAGCTTGTCCAAGACATTGGATGCGCCCGACAATTCCGAGATGAGGAACTTGCGGGTATTGCCGACCAGTTCAGGATTGATATGCTCGTAGGTCTTTTGGTTTTTACGCAGTGCGTCGATGTGCAGCCCCGCCTTGTGCGCAAAGGCGCTTTCGCCGACATACGGCATCTGAATCGACGGCACCAGATTGGCCACCTCAAAGACATACCGCGATAATTCCGTCAGGGTGGTGAGTTTTTCGGGGATGACCGTTTCATAACCCATCTTGTACGACAAGTTTGCCATAATCGTACACAAATTGGCATTGCCGGTTCGCTCGCCAAGCCCGTTGATGGTGCCCTGTACCTGCCGGGCGCCGGCACGCACCGCCGCCAGCGTATTGGCAACCGCGCAATCCGTATCGTTATGACAATGAATGCCGACAATCAATGCCGGAAAGGCTTTGACTACAGCCTGGGTGATGGTGAAGATATCTTCCGGCAGACTGCCGCCGTTGGTATCGCACAAGACCAGACATCGCGCCCCGGCCTCGGCTGCCGCCGACAACGCCTTAATCGCATAGACCGGATTGGCTTTGTAGCCGTCAAAGAAATGCTCGGCGTCGAAAATCACCTCACGCCCCTGCTTTTTCAAATACGCCGTGGAATCCGAACAGATTTGCAGGTTCTCATCCAGACTGCACCGCAGGACATCGGTTACATGCATATCCCAGGATTTGCCTACGATGGTACAGGCCGGGGCAGTGCTGTCCAGCAGCGACTTGAGACCGCCGTCTTCTTCGGGCTTGACACCCGCCCGGCAGGTGCTGCCGAAAGCGACTAATTTTGAATGCCGCAAAGGCTTTTTCTTGAGGGCTTCAAAGAACTGCACTTCCTTGGGGTTGCTCTGGGGAAAGCCGCCTTCAATGTAGTCCATACCGAATTCATCGAGCCGATAGGCAATCAGGAGTTTATCCTCGACGGAGAAACTGACTGCCTCGGACTGCATCCCATCGCGTAATGTGGTATCGTATATCTGTATCTTGGCCATCGTTATATTCCTAAAAACAGGTAGATTAAGGGCTTGCAGTATAACCGGCGAAATGGCAAAAGTAAAGCGGTAAAATGTCAGACTTATGAAGTCAGACTGCCGCCAAAACCGACAGGGTCTTTTGGAGTACCTCTTCGGCGGCGGCATCTTCCGTAAGTTCAATCCAGCAAACATTTTGAAACGTCTTAAACCAGGTTCGCTGGGCTTTGGCCAACTTGCGGGAGTTGATTTTAATCTGTTCAATTGCCTCATCCAAAGACAGGCGGCCTTCGATATGCTGTATCATCTCCGCATAGCCAATGGCCGCTGCCGCCTGCATACTCAACGGTGCAGGCTCGGACAAAAGCGATTCGACTTCCTGCTTTAACCCCTTTTCTATCATCAACTTAACACGAAGATTAATCCGCTTGCTCTCGATTTCCTTATCTCTTTTCAAGCCAATAACCAGCCAGTCGCCGGATGCCGGCGATGACCATTGTTTCTGGAGATGTGAAATCGGTTTTCCGGTCAACTCAAAGACTTCCAATGCACGGATGATGCGCTTTTGGTCGTTTCGGTGTATCCGGCCAGCCGCTTCGGGATCGATAGCACAAAGCCGCAAATGCAGTGTTTCCAGACCCACATTGTCGGCTTCCTGAATGAGTTTTTGACGGATTTCCGGGTTGCTGGCGGGTGCGTCAAACAGACCGTACAGCAGCGCCTTGATATACATCGCCGTCCCCCCGCTGGCGATCACACGCTTACCTTTTGTTTGGATTTGACTTACAGCGGTACGGGTGCGGTCAAGGAATTGATCCACACTGAACGCATCGCTGGGTTCGACCACATCTATCAAATGATAGGGAATCTGGCTGCGGCGTTCCTGCGAGGGCTTGGCCGTACCGATATCCATCCGCCGATAGACCTTCATCGAATCGATGCTGATGATTTCGCCGCCGAGTGTCTTTGCCAAATCAAACGCCAGACCGCCCTTGCCGACAGCCGTAACCCCCAAAATCAGCACCTTGTTTATCTTGTTTGTATCCAGCATTCAATATTGTTCTCTTATGCACTTACCCTCATAACATACGATTGACAGAGGGGGTCATTTAAAGTCTTCCGGCGCAAACTGCGTACTGAATCGGGTGCCGCCGACCCGCAGCGCCGCCAGATCCGCCTCACTGACGCGGCCTTCGACAAACTGCTGCACCGCATCGTTTGGATGGTTCTTGATATGATCGGCATTGCCATCGGCGATAATCTTGCCCCGATGGAACATCACAATCCGGTCGGCGATTTTGTAGGCGCTTTTCATATCGTGCGTTACGACAACACTGGTTACCTTCAACTCCCGATTGAGTTTCAAAATCAATTCGTTGATCACATCCGAGGTAATTGGGTCTAATCCAGTTGTCGGCTCATCGTACAAAATCACCTCCGGATCCAAGGCTATCGCACGGGCAAGGGCAACGCGTTTTTTTTGTCCGCCGGACAGGCTTGCCGGATACTGATGCTGGTAGCCATCCATTCCCACCATCGCCAGCTTGTGCTTGACCAATTCATCCAGTGCCTTGTAATCCACAACCTCGCGGTGCTGCTGAATGGGAAAAATGATATTCTCATAGACCGTCAAACTGTCGAACAACGCCCCCATCTGAAAGCAAAATCCGAACTGTGTCCGCACTTTGGCCAGCTCCCGTTCAGACAGGTTGTCGATTCGCTGCTGCTTAAAATACACCTCTCCTTCGCTCGGCCGCTCCAGCACAATCAGATGCTTCATAAAGACCGTCTTGCCGCAGCCGCTGGCGCCGATAATCACGGTTGTCTTGCCGGATTCGATTGCCAGCGATACATTATCCAACACCGTCCGCCGGCCGAATGTCTTGCTGATACTTCGGGCAACCAGCAGGCCCTCTGCGGGATTGATTTCGGCTCGTATCATTCTGTATTCCGTGAACCCGTTTTATAGCAGTGGGCGCAGCGGCCAGAATGTCTTATAGACCGCATCCAACACCACTGCAAACACATAGTTGAGCGCTAATATCGAAATGAAGCATCCGACGAATGCCTCTGTACACGCTTCCCCGACACCCTGCGCCCCTTCGCGGCAGGTAAAACCCTTATAGCAGCTTATCAGCGATATCGCCCCGCCGAAAAACACGCCTTTGATGATACCGGTAGCGATATCCCACAGCTCCACGCCCATCGCACTGTAATCCCAATAGGCGCCGCTGTTGATGCCGAACTGTACGAAGCTCACAAACGCTCCGCCGAGGATACCCAGCAAATCCGCATAAATAATCAGCAGCGGCGTCAGCAGCAAACACGACAGTACACGCGGGGCGACCAGATATCTGACAGGGTCTGTTCCCATACTCCGCACCGCGGCAATCTGCTCGGTTACATTCATCGTCCCCAGTTCGGCCGTCAGCGCCCCGCCGACCCGGCCGGCCAGCATCACCGCCGCCAGAACAGGCCCCAGCTCTTTGACGACCGCGATATTAATCAGCACGCCCAGTCGTTCTTCCAACCCCATCGCTGCAAGCTGCCCGTACGCCTGCACCGCCAGAATCATCCCGACAAAGGCGCCGGTCGCCATCACCACCGGAACACTTCTGACCCCGATGGCATTCATTTGTGTCAGGATAAGAGGATAGCTCCTGCTGTGTGTACTGCAATACACCAGCGAACAAGCCGTGGCAGCGCCAAAACGGGAAAAACGACCCGTATTGCCTACCCATTGAACTATGCCATTCAATCTATCAAAAAACATAACTCTTTTTATAAAAATAAGTTATAGAAAAACCGACCAACTTCTACCCCTATTACATCGGCACTTTTGGCAACCTGACTAAACTTAATATGACAGCGCTGGTTTTTAATGGACTCCTTGTTTTCGGTATCAAAAACACGGATTTTGACAAAATTGATTAGTAGAGAAACCCGCATTTTTTGACGATGAATGCGGATTAATATCAAAAGTAACGCTGTCGTAGTAAAAAACACAATCATATCCTGCCTAAATATATATAATTCCAACGGATTGGCCGAACCAAAAAAATGAAAGAAAAGAAATGCAGGCAACCGTGTTTTGAAGATTCTTGACATTGGCCGGCATCGCTATATAATCGAAACTATGATCACACGCAAAAATACATTGATTATCTTGGCTCTGGTCGGTTTTGCCGTAGTGTTTGTTGGCGGCTGCTGCCGGTGCCTCAAGGGCGATGCTATGAATAAACCAATGCTGGCGCACAATGTTTATTTCACCCTCAACGAGAACACCCCCCAGCAGCGGCAGCGGCTCACGGAGGAATGTTATGCCTACTTGAAAGACCATGCGGGCATCGTTTTTTTCGCCGCCGGCATACGGGCTGAAGGGTTGAATCGTCCGGTCAATGTGGTTGATTTTGATGTCAGTTTGCATGTGGTATTTGACAGCCAGAAAGCCCACGACGACTATCAAGCGTCGCCTAAGCATCTCGAATTTGTCCATCGCAACAAGAACAACTGGAAACAGGTTCGTGTGCTGGATTCGCTGGTGTATTGATGATAACCCTGCTGACAGCGGCAGGAAAACGGTTTTGGATTAAAAAATATTTTTAGAAAATTTCTATGACAAGGACGCGCTATGTATTTGTTAGGTTTCGACGCGGGAACATCTTCCATTAAAGCCAGTCTGCTGGATTCTCAAACCGGCCAAATCGCCGCATCGGTGAGCTGGCCGCAGACGGAAATGCCGATATCCTCGCCTCAGGCGGGTTTTGCCGAACAAGCCCCGTCGATGTGGTGGGAGAATCTCAAAATTGCCGCACAAAAAACCATCGCTGCCGCCGGCGTCAGCCCCGCCGACATCAAAGCCATCGGCATCAGTTATCAAATGCACGGTCTGGTCTGCGTGGACAAAAACCTCGAGATCGTCCGTCCCTCGATTATCTGGTGCGACAGCCGGGCGGTTCCGTTCGGCCAGAAAGCGTTTAGCGACCTTGGCTCTGATCGCTGCCTGAAAAATCTGCTCAATTCCCCCGGCAATTTTACCGCCAGCAAACTCAAATGGGTCAAAGAAAACGAGCCGGACAATTTTAAACGCATCCATAAAATTATGCTTCCGGGCGATTGGCTGGCGATGAAAATGACCCAGCGAATCTGTACAACAGCATCCGGGCTGTCCGAGATGGCATTATGGGATTTTACTGCCGGCGCCCCGGCCGGATTCCTGATGGATTACTACGGTTTTGACGCTGCCCTGCTGCCCGAAATCGCACCGACATTCGGCTTGCAGGGAACGCTGTCGGCTGCCGCGGCGGCTGAACTGGGACTGGCGGCCGGAACGCCGGTTGCCTACCGTGCCGGCGACCAGCCCAACAATGCCCTGTCTCTCAATGTCCTCAACCCCGGCCAAATCGCCGCCACCGCAGGCACCAGCGGCGTTGTCTATGGCATCTGCGACAAGGCGGCATACGATCCCAAATCCCGCGTCAATAGTTTCCTGCACGTCAACAACACGCCGCAAGCCCCGCGTACCGGCGTCCTGCTTTGCCTCAACGGCACGGGCAGACTCAACAGTTGGCTCAAACATACGATGATGGCCGGCAAGGACTACCCGGAAATGAACGCTCTGGCCCAGGCAGTCCAGCCCGGCTCGCAGGGACTGCTGGTTCTGCCATACGGCAATGGCGCCGAACGCACACTCGAAAATAAAAACATCGGAGCGTCCATCCATAACCTCGACCTCAACAAGCACACACTCGGACACATTCTGCGGGCGTCGCAGGAAGGCATCGTCTTTGCGCTCAACTACGGCCTGGATATCATGAAAGAGATGGGGATCCAAATCCAAACGGTGCGTGCGGGCAAAGCCAATATGTTCCTGTCCGACATCTTCGCCTCGACGTTTGCAGCGTTGACCGGGGCAACCGTCGAACTGTATAACACCGACGGCTCGCAAGGGGCTGCCCGCGGCGCGGGGATCGGAGCGGGCATTTATCCATCTGCCGCCCAAGCATTTGCCTCGCTCAAAAAACTCCAGACAATCGAACCGGACGCCGCCCTGAAAGCACCCTGCCGGGCAGCGTATGCCGACTGGCTGGCCGCACTGAAAAAGGAAATCCAGTAACAATACGCAGAAAAAAACTTTTTTTGACATAAATCCTATTATTTTTGTAGCAATAGGATGCAGTTTCGAGTACAATAACGGCGATTTTTGTCGAATTTAACATTTTTTTATGGAGAGTATTATGGAATTTTTTCCGGAAGTCAAAAAAGTAAAATACGAGGGCCCCAAATCAAAAAACCCTCTGGCGTTTAAGCACTACAACGCCAAAGAGAAGGTCCTCGGCAAGACCATGGCCGAGCATCTTCGGTTTGCCGTCTGTTATTGGCACACCTTCAAGGGACTGGGCGCCGACCAGTTCGGAAGCAACACCATTGTCCGCAGCTATAACAACGCCTCCGACCCAATGGTTCGCGCTGAACAGACGATGGTTGCAGCGTTTGAATTCTTCACCAAACTGGGCGTCGATTTCTGGTGCTTCCATGACCGTGATATCGCACCAGAAGCCGCGACGCTTGCCGAAACCAACAAGCGGCTCGACCAGATTACCAATCTGGCAAAAAAACTCCAGAAAGACACCGGCGTCAAGTGTCTGTGGGGAACAACCAATGCGTTCTCGCATCCGCGGTTTATGGCCGGCGCCGGCACTAATCCCAACCCGCATGTCTTTGCGTACGCAGCCAGCCAGATCAAAAAAGCGATGGAAATCACCAAAGAACTGGGCGGTCAGGGCTATGTCTTCTGGGGCGGACGCGAGGGCTACGATACCCTGCTCAATACCGACATGGGACGCGAGCTGGATCATCTGGCGATACTGCTGCAGTTGGCGGTGGACTACAAAAAGAAAATCGGCTTCAAAGGCCAGCTCTATATCGAGCCTAAACCCAAAGAGCCGACCAAACACCAATATGACTTCGATGCGGGCAACTGCATGGCTTTTCTGCAGAAGTATAACCTGTTGCCGCATTTCAAGATGAATATCGAAGCCAACCATGCGACGCTGGCGGCGCACACATTTCACCACGAGCTGGCTTTCTCGGCAGCCAATGGCATTCTCGGCTCGGTCGATGCCAACCGCGGCGACCTGCTGCTGGGCTGGGATACCGACCAGTTCCCAACTGACATCAGCGAAACCGCCCTGGCGATGTATATTATCCTGCAGGCCGGCGGATTTACCACCGGCGGCTTGAACTTCGACGCCCATGTCCGCAGACAGTCGATTGACAATGTCGATTTGTTCTACGCCCATATCGGCTCAATGGATGCATTTGCACGCGGGCTGAAAATCGCCGCCCGATTGATCAAAGACAAGGTTCTCGACAAGGCGATACAGAAACGCTATGCCGGATGGAATACCCAATTCGGTAAACAGATTGAATCCGGCAAGATGGATTTTGCAAAACTGGAAGCTTATATCCTCAAGAACGGCGAGCCTAAACTGCAATCCGGAAGACAGGAACTGCTGGAAAACATCCTCAATGAGTATCTCTAACCGCAGCCAATTTCAGTTAATCGCATAAAAACAAAGGACCCTTTGCATCGAACGCAAAGGGTCTTTTTCTTTCCAGAACAAATTTCGTCCGATGTCCCTCAAAACACGATTGCCGCATAGCCGACAGATTCTTCGCTGGATGTATGAAATTTGGCTTTCATGACATCTACGCTGCTGGTATGTCCCAGCAGATAGCCGCCTGGGCACCCGGCCTCTTTGGCGGCTGCCACAGCCGCCGCTGCCGCTGCCGGCCCGCAGGCATTGCCGTCCCGCACGGCGGTATGCACCAATCCTTCGGCATCCAGCCCAAGGGCTTTGTCGATGAATTTCTTGTCATTGACTTCATACGCCCAGCGATTGGCTTTCTGGCCATTTCCCTGCGGGCAAAAACCATAGCGCGGACCATAATGCGTTAAGTCGGTGGATGCAGCACAAACAATCGTCTTGTCCGTGGAGTTTTTTATCAGCCGGCCAATCGCCTGCCCAAACCAGCATTCATACCCATTGTCGGCAATCGGCATAAGCACCGGCACAATCCTGGCCGCGGGAAATAAATTCTGAATAAATGGAACCTGTACCTCGATGCTGTGTTCATCGCGGTGTGCCTGCAAATTGCTAACCGCACCCAATTGCGTAAGAGTCGCCGCCAGCGGCTCATCAATTTCTATCTGTCCCAGAGGCGTCTCCCATCGCCCTTTGTCATAAATTACCGGAGATTCCAACTGACAGCGATGTGCCGCCCCCAGCAAAATAAACGTATCGACACGCCGATTGACCCGAAGGATGGTATCGAACGCCAGCCCGGCCAGCCCCCCGCTGAAAACCCATCCGGCATGAGGGACAATCGCCGCCGTAATGCGCGTCGGAAGCGGCCCGTGGTAGTCCATCTCCGACAGACAGCCGGCCAATTCATCCAGACAGCCCTGCCGGGAACCCTCATAAAACTGACCCGCAACCGCCGCTTTTCGAAGCATATTCTCAACTCCGCTCTTGTACAAATCGCTTTGTACGGTTATAGTTAGCGTCATACTCGGTTCTATGGCAACATAATTGTATCTATTTCAGCGAGGAAAAGCAATGACTATCGCAAAATCACCGGTAGCGGTATTGATGGGTTCCGACAGCGACCTGCCGACCATGCAGGGCTGCATCGACCAGCTCAGGGCGTTTGGAATAACCCCCATTGTCCGCATATTATCTGCTCACCGAACCCCCCTGCAGGCGGCGGAATTTGCCCAAAAAGCCAAAGACAACGGCATTTGCGTAATTATTGCCGCCGCTGGAATGGCTGCCCACCTGGCCGGCGCAATGGCCGCCCAAAGCCCCCTGCCGGTTATTGGCGTGCCGCTGGCCGCCGCCGAAGGCCCCAATGGGCTGGATGCTCTGCTCAGTACCGTACAGATGCCGCCCGGAATGCCTGTTGCCTCGATGGCAATCGGTAAGGCCGGAGCCAAAAACGCCGCCATTTTCGCCGTGCAGATACTGGCCTTGTCCGATGCTGGATTGGCAGCCAAACTGGATGGTTTCCGCAAAGACCAAACCAAAAAAGTCCTGCAAAAAGATGCGGAAATCAACGCCGGCTGATTTGGACAAAAAATAAACAAACTGCTATGGCGTTATTAAGTATTCGCGATATCCGAATGAGCTACGGCCAGACCGTTGTGCTGGACAATGTCTCTCTGCAAATTGAACCCGGCGAGAGAATCGCTCTGATTGGCCGCAACGGCGAGGGCAAGACGACCCTGATGCGGATTATCGATGGCGACCTCGAACCATTGTCGGGGCAAATCGTCCGCAAGCCCGGATTGACTATGGCAATGCTCGACCAGAAAGTACCGCTGGATATCGAAGGTACGGTATTTGAGCAGATCGTCGCCGGCCTTGGCCCGCGGGCGGACTTACTCAGGGAGTATCACGAGGTCAGCCGGCAGTTAGCACAGGAGGATAGCCGTATCCTGCTGGATAAATTAGACCGCCTCCACCACCACATCGAGGCGGCGGGCGCCTGGCATGTCCATCAGCAGGTCGAGACCGTCATTTCCCATCTGAAACTCAACGCCGATACGCTGGTCTCCACCCTGTCGGCGGGACTCAAACGCCGGACGCTGCTGGGACGGGCGCTGGTACTCGAACCGGAAATCCTGCTGCTCGATGAGCCAACCAACCATCTCGATGTCGATTCGATTGTCTGGCTGGAAGAGTTTTTGCAAAATTATCCTGGCACGCTGATTTTTGTTACACACGACCGAATGTTTCTGCAAAAACTATCCACCCGCATTGTGGATATCGACCGCGGACAGGTGCGAAGCTGGCAATGCGGCTACGATGAGTTTGTCATCCGCAGACAGGCGTTGCTGGACGCCGAAGCACGCCACAATGAGCTGTTCGACAAAAAACTGGCACAGGAAGAAGTCTGGATTCGCAAAGGGATTCAGGCACGACGAACACGCAACGAAGGCCGTGTGCGGGCACTAATGGAGATGCGCCAGCAGCGACGCCGCAGGCGCGCCCTGGCCGGCAAGGTGAAAATGGAAGCCCATCAGGCACAGGATTCCGGCGATATGGTCGTCGAGACGCTGGGGCTGGATTTTGCCTATCCGGGATGCGACAAAAAAATCTCCCATTTCACGACAACCATTATGCGGGGAGACAAAATCGGCATCATCGGCCCCAACGGCAGCGGCAAGACCACCCTGCTCAAAGTCCTGCTGGGGGAATTGCGCCCCACCGACGGGGCAATCCGCATGGGAACCAAATTGCAGATTTCCTATTTTGACCAGCTCCATAGTCAACTGGATGAAAATAAATCCGTCTGGGAAAATGTCGCCGACGGCTACAGCACCATTAAGATGAACGGCAGGGATAAAAACGTCGTCGGCTATCTGGAAGATTTTCTGTTCACTCCACAGCAGGCACGCAACCGCGTCGCCAATCTGTCCGGCGGCGAACGCAACCGCCTCCTGCTTGCCCGTCTGTTCGCAAAACCCTCCAATGTGCTGGTGCTGGATGAACCGACCAACGACCTGGATATGGAAACGCTGGAACTGCTCGAAGAACTGCTGGTTGATTATACCGGTACCGTCCTGCTGGTCAGCCACGACCGTGCATTTTTGAACAATGTTGTAACCGGGACATTTGTCCTGCAGGGCGATGGAAAAATCAGGGACTATGTCGGCGGCTATGATGACTGGCTGCGTCAGCGGGGCGAGCCAGCCGCAGATACGGAGACAAACGGGAAAAAACCGTCCAAAGAAAAAACGCCGCCGCTCAAAGACGGCCCCAAAAAACGCACCTATAAGGAACAAAAGGAACTTGATGCACTGCCGGGGCGGATTGAGCAATTGGAAACCGCACTGGCGGCCCTGCACGAACAGATGGCACAACCGGCCTTTTACAAACAAGACCCCGCCGCCATCGCCAAAGCCTCCGCCGACTTGCGGCAGATGGAAAATGAGCGAGCCGTCGCCTATGCCCGATGGGAACAACTCGAAGGCAATTAAAGGTCTTCGTCCAGCAGATGCCCCATGCGGTCTTTTTTTGTTCGCATATAGTTGAGATTATGCTCGACAGCTTTGACTTTGAGTGGAAGCTGTTCTACCACGTGAATGCCATAAACGCCGAGACGGGTTATTTTCTGCGGGTTATTGGTCAAAATCCGCACATTGCGAAGACCCAAATCCCGGCATATCTGGGCGCCAACGCCGTAATCCCGCTTGTCGGCCGCAAAGCCCAACTTGAGATTGGCATCGACCGTATCCAGCCCCTGCTCCTGTAATTTATAGGCATGCAGTTTATTGGCCAGCCCGATGCCGCGTCCCTCCTGCCGCAGATACACCAGCGCCCCCTTGCCCTCTTTTTCAATCGCCTGCATCGCCAGTACAAGCTGAATGCCGCACTCGCACCGCTGCGAATGGAATAAATCGCCGGTCATACACTCCGAATGAACACGAATCAAAACTGGCTCCGGATGCTCAATGGGATTGCCCTTGTCGTCCAATTTGCCGACGCCGCCCTTGCACAGCGCCAGGTGCGGCTCGGTCGTTCCGGGGCTTTGATAGCCAATGAGCGAAAAGACACCGTAATCCGTCGGCAGCGCAATTTCCTGAAACCGCCGGACAATCCGTTCACGCTGGAGACGATACTCCACCAGTTTGGCAATTGTGGTCATTTTCAGATTGTGCTTTTTGCAGTACTCCAGCAGTTGCGGAACACGCGCCATCGTGCCGTCGTCATTCATAATCTCGCAGATGACCGCCGCCGGCTCCAACCCCGCCAACCGCATCAAATCCACCGACCCTTCTGTCTGGCCGGCGCGGGTCAAAACACCCCCCTCTTTGGCACGCAGCGGAAAAATATGTCCCGGCCTTGCCAAGTCACGCGATCTGACATCGGGTTTGGCAAGCAGCCGAATCGTCGTTGCACGGTCGGCTGCGCTGATGCCAGTCGTAATGCCCTCTCTGGCATCCACCGTCACGGTGAACGCCGTACCCAGCAAAGCCGTATTTTCCGATGTTTGCGGATGCAGCCCCAGCCGGTCGCACTTATCGCCGGTCATCGGGACACAGATCATCCCGCGCCCCTCTTTAGCCATAAAATTGACCATGTCCGGCGTGGTTTTTTCCGCCGCACAGACTAAATCGCCCTCATTTTCGCGGTCTTCATCATCGACCAGCACAATCATCCGGCCCTGACGCAGGTCATCCAATATCTCTTGTATTTCGCTAAATCCTGATTTCATAACAGGTTATAATCACAATAATAAAATATTGCTGTTTTTGTTCTGTCTACTCGAACGATTCACTATACCCCAAAAGAAGCCCAAAGTGTAGTTAAATATACCGGCCGCCGTCAGCCTGGATGACCTGACCGGTGATATAGTCGTTTTGGGCTAAAAACAGCGCCGCTGCGGCAATTTCTTCCGGTACTCCAAACCGACCGGCCGGAATCCGCGACAGCAATTTCTGTTCTGCCGCCAAATCTTGCGGATGGGTAACGATTCCCGCCGCTATCGCATTGACCGTGATGCGCGGGGCAAGTTCTTTGGCAAGGGATTTAGTAATCGCAATCAGGGCCGCCTTGGATGCACAGTATTCGGCATAATGCGCCCACGGATGCAGGCCGCCCACATCGGCAAGGTTGATGATTTTGCCCTGTCCTTGCCCAATCGCTCGCACAAACGCTGCTGAAGTCAATAGCGGCGCCGTCAGATTCAGACTCATCATGTCAGCCAGAGTGGAAGCGTTAATATCCCCCAGCGCCCTGCGGCAAAACACCGCCGCCGAATTGACCAGCAGACGCAGCGGAAAAAAAACCCTGATCGGCTCAAACAGCCGGTCAATCTGGCCGGCCTGCCGCAAATCCGCCTGGACAACCCTCGCCTTTCGCCCCAGCCGGACAACCTGGCCTGCCAATTCTTCCGCCAAATCCGCCCGCATGTGATAATGACAGATACAATCCGCCCCCGCGCCGGCCAGAGACAACGCTATCGCCCTGCCGATAACACCCGTCGAACCCGTCACCACACAGCTAATGCCCGATAATTCCATCCCGCCATCTTACACCGTTTGGAAAAAATTACAACCCCCTTATCATTCTGTCCAACGCGAGGTCATTCTGAGCCGCAGAAAGCCCTTAGCCCTGAGCATAGCGAACGGGGAAGAATCCCCCTTATTCAGTAAATTCCACTTCTGCCTCCAGGCTTCTGACTTCAGTCTTCTTTTTCAGTGACTTTTTCCGCCCAAATATGGTATAACATGCCCCGTTGTGGAACCCCATTCCACCCGCCGGTAATCCACCCATCGCCGGCCATTGCTCTTTGACAAATAAATCCTATCTTAAATCAGTGCAATCTGCGAAATTTTATACTGAACCCGCAGAAGGGCAGTGGTTTCTCGTGTTCAAGAACTGCTTTTTTCAAAACGACTGCTTGATGAATTTGCTAACCATGCTATAATTATCCCGCTTAATTGATAAGGAAACCATAAATGGCATTACTCAATGTAAATATCGACCATGTGGCGACAATTCGGCAGGCACGGCGTGCCGATGAGCCGGACCCCGTCTGGGCGGCGGCGGAGTGTGAACTGGCCGGCGCCAACGGCATTACCGTCCACCTTCGGCAGGACCGCCGGCATATCAACGACCGCGATGTCCGAATCCTCAAAGAAACCGTCGCCTGCAAATTCAATCTCGAAATGTCGCTGGCCGACCCCATCGTCCGCATCGCCGAACAAACCCGCCCCGACCAGGTAACACTGGTACCGGAAAACCGCGCCGAACTGACCACCGAAGGCGGCTTGGACTGTGCCGGCCAGCAAAAACGCATGCTGCAGGTCGTCCGGCGAATGCACAAAAAAGGCATTCTGGTCAGCGCCTTTATCGTTCCCGATGAACAGCAAATTATCGCCTCAGCGGAGGCCGGCTGTGATGCGGTGGAATTGCATACCGGAATGTACGCCAATGCAAAAACGGATGCTGAGATTGAAAAACGCCTCAATGAGTTGCGGGATGCCCGCGATATTGCCTCTGCGGCAGGGCTGATTGTCCATGCCGGCCACGGGTTGACCTACCGCAATATCCGTCCGGCGGCACGCATCGAAGGGCTGTGCGAATTCAATATCGGACACAGCATTGTATCCAGAGCGGTATTAACAGGAATGCGAAACGCGGTCGAAGAGATGCGAAGACTGATTGAAAAACCGTATTAAAGCCGGTATATTATTTAGAATCCTAAAATAACAGAAAAACTCTTACTAATAGGACGCAGATTATGTTTCACGGCGCAATGGTGGCAATCGTAACCCCATTCCACGATGGTCAGGTAGATTACAAAACACTCGAAGAACTGGTGGATTTTCAAATCGAAAGCGGGATTGACGGCATTGTCCCCGTCGGCACAACCGGCGAATCACCGACGCTTTCGTATGAAGAGCACAAGCAGGTCATCAAGCATGTCATCGAAGTAGCCGACGGCCGCGTTCCGGTTATTGCCGGCACCGGTTCCAACAGCACTGGCGAAGCCATTGAATTGACCGACTACGCCAAAAAAGTCGGCGCCGAAGCATCTCTGCAGGTCTGCCCCTACTACAACAAACCGACCCAGGAAGGCTTCTATCAGCATTTCAAGGCCATCGCCGAAGAAGTGGACATCCCGCTGGTGTTGTATAACATCCCCGGCCGCTGCGGCGGTACAGGTCTTGCCATCGAAACCGTGGAACGGCTTGCCAAAATCGAAAATGTCGTCGCTATCAAAGAGGCGACCGGCTCGCTGGATTTCGTCTCGGAAATCGCCCAGCGGACGGATTTGGCGATTTTGTCCGGTGATGATTCCCTGACGCTGCCAATTTGCTCTGTCGGCGGCAAAGGCGTCATCAGTGTGGTAGCCAATATCGTTCCCTCCGATGTCAAGGCAATGACTGACTTGATTCTGGAAGGCGACTTTGTGTCCGCCCGCAAATGGCACCGCAAACTCTTCCCGCTGGGCAAGGGGATGCTCAGTATCGCCACCAACCCCATTCCGATTAAAGCCGCGATGGCGATGCTGGATATGGCCTCCGATGAACTGCGGCTGCCGATGGTGCCGTTGGAAGAATCCCAAAAAGCCAAACTTCGCGTCGCTCTCAAAGAATACGGCCTGCTCGAACAATAACGCTATGAACACAGACGCAGCGGCATTGATAGAGAAATTGGATGGGCTGGCCGACCCCAGGCAAGCCGCTATCCTCCAGCGGTTCTTCAAGACCGCACCCGGCCAGTACGGCTATGGCGATGTTTTTTTGGGCATCAAGGTCCCTGTACAGCGGAAAATAGCCAAAAAATACCAACACCTATCCCTGCCGGCCATTTCGCACCTGTTGAAGAGCCGAATCCACGAACACCGTCTGACCGCCCTTCTGATATTGAATATGCAGTACCAAAAAGCCGATTCGCCCAACAGGGAAACGATTTTCCGTTTTTACATGAAGCATAAAAAGGCTGTCAATAACTGGGATTTGGTGGACCTGTCCGCGCCGGCGATTGCGGGGGATTATCTTTTGGACAAAGACCGTACAATTCTATACGAATTAGCACAGTCCAAAAACCTTTGGGACAGGCGAATTGCCATTTTAAGCACCTTTCAGTTTATTCGACATAAACAGACAAAAGATACCTATAATCTGGCACGAACGCTGCTCAATGACCCCGAAAGTCTGATTCACAAGGCCGTCGGCTGGATGCTGCGTGAAGCGGGCAAACGGATCGATACACCGGAATTAACGACCTTTTTAGACCGATTTGCCGCATCCATGCCGCGAACGATGCTGCGGTATGCCATCGAACGCCTGCCCGAAAAACAACGCAAAGCCTATCTGTCACAACAATAAACAGAGGCAATTCAAAAATTTGTGCGATTTTTGTATTTCTCTGTTGCCAATTCGCCGCAAATACCTATAATTCCCCATTCTGAAAAAAAGCCCTGATTTCTATTATTTGTATTGGTATCTCAATGGCAAAAAAGAAAACCGAAAAAATCAACACCAAAAAAGGTGAAAAATACCGTCAGCTCCTGCTGGATAAGCGTGCTGAAATTCTGGCCGACATTACCGTGATGGAAGAAAGCATTTTTCAAAGCGGCGGCGAATTGTCCAGTATGCCTGTACACATGGCCGATATCGGCAGCGACAATTTTGAACAGGAATTCAGCCTTGGGCTAATGGCAGAAGAGAAAAAAATCCTGGCTGAAATCGATATGGCGCTCAAACGATTTGACGAAGGAACCTACGGCATTTGTGAGGGACTCGGGATACCGATTGAGCAAACGCGGCTGGAAGCAATCCCTTGGACACGGTATAGCCTGGAATATGCCAAGAAAATGGAAAAGGGACGCGCTGAACTGCATCTCAGGCAGCGTCCGCTGGATATCAACAGGGAAGACTCAGACCACGAACCCCACGATGATGAAGATGTCGCAATCGAAGAAGCAACCCCTGAAGGCGGGGATGACGAAATCGGAATGCCAGAAGAAACAATGGAGCGACTGCAAGACGAAGGAGATGACTTCGATGACGAACAAATCAAAGAGTAGGCATCATCCTGTTTTTTTGGTTCATCCGTTAAATGCGTTGGCATATTGCAAAAAAGGGACATCGCT
>CAZICJ010000010.1:0-56265 GCA_964537635.1 uncultured Pirellulales bacterium | reverse complement strand
TCATATATCGGCTCTTACTCACCTAATAATTGAGGTTTTGGGATAGGTTCTAATTACGACACAGCCTCTTAAGCCCGTGGAACCAAAATGCCCCCGCTCCCTTAAGTCCCCGCAGGAGACGGCATGTAATAGCCGACGGTCATTCAACTGCAAGGGTTGGGGGATTGGTAGGTTCTGGTGCCAGCCAGGATGTACATGTCTCCGCTTTTTGGATTGTTGTGTTCCGGCGGTTGCACCGCCGGCTATTCGGATTCAATCCCTGCGGGATTGGCGGAAAATGAAATTCTCTGGTTTTTTTATCCATACGTTGCCTGTCTGGCTTACAGGAATTTTTCCCGCTTGTGGTGCTGGATTTGTTCCAGCAGTGTTTTGAGTTTATCTGCATAGTCAACCGGACAGACCAGGGTCGCATCGGGACTGTGAGCGACAATCATATTTTCGACGCCAATGAGGGCGATGAGGTGATTTTGGGATTCGGTAACCAGGATATTGTGTTTGCTGTCCATCAGTTCACACAGGGTTGAAACCACGATGTTGCCGGCGGCATCGGCGGCCAGGATGTCCCGCAGCGCCCGAAACGACCCCAGGTCATGCCATGTGCAGTCGAGCGAAATGCCGTATACATTTTTTGCCTTTTCCATCACGGCGTAATCAATGCTGATTTTGGGCAGTTTGGGGAACCATTCTTCCAGTACTTGCTGCTGATTTTGTGTGCTCCAGCCGGCGCCGATTTTTGCCAGCGGCTCCACGCAGGCCGGCAAAAACTGCCTGAGATTATCAAGGATGGTGCTGCATTTCCAGACAAACAGTCCCGCATTCCATGCGTAATTGCCATCGTTGAGGTATTCTTTGGCAGCGGCCTCCTGCGGTTTTTCACGAAAGGCTTCGACGGCATGTACGCCGTTGGGCGTTGCTTGACGGCTTAGTTTGATGTAGCCGAACTGCGTGCTTGGAAATGTAGGCTGGATTCCGAAGGTCAACAGGGCTTGCGGGTTTGTGTCGACGAAGTTCAAAGCGGTTTTCATTGCCTGCTGAAAGACGGCTGTCGGCTCCAGCAGTTGATCTGCGGTCAGGACGGCCATCGTCGCATCGGGGTCTTGTTTGTGAAGGATTGTCGCGGCCAGACCGATAGCACTGGCGGTATCCCGCATTGCCGGTTCGGCGATGATATTGCGGTGGGGCAATTCGGGCAAATCTTCGCGGACGGTCTCGACGAAATCCGCATTAGTCAGTACCAGGACATGGTTGTCCTCAAAGATGTCCTGTATGCGTTGATAGCATTTGCGCAACAGGGTTTGTCCATCCACTATTTTTAAGACTTGTTTGGGTCTTTTTTGCCGGCTTAAGGGCCACAATCGCTTGCCGGAGCCGCCGGCCATAATTACTGCATAATTCATGGTCTTATTCATCTATTTCTACTGTAATATATTTCTGTTTCGACGCACTATATCCAATTCTGTTATCTTTGCAATATGGATGTTTAATATCTTTTGCTGTCGTCCTGATTGACGGCAGTACCCCATAACAGGTGAGCTTGTGGCAGCCAATTTCATGGGAATGGGGATTTCGCCGCTAAAAGGACTGGATTTCCATCCCCGCCTGCTCGGCAATGACACGGATTAGAGAGTCGAGGGGAGAAAGTGGAAAGTAGAGTCAAAAAATCTGTGTCATCGGCGAAATCGATGGTTCTTTGAATTGCCAAAACGGGTCAAAATTGCTGTAATCTTGCTATTTTTTGCTATTGGGTATTTTTTTTCTTGCAATCATGGGCGGGGACTGGTAGATAGAGTCCTGTTCTTTTGAAATATGAATAACGCTTTTTCGGTTCTGTCGTCTGTCGGTGTGGTGCCGGCGGGGGACGAATAACCAAATGGGAACGCGGTGAAAATCCGCGGCGGTCGCGCCGCTGTAAGTGTCCATTGCCCCAACAAGGCAAAGCCAAGAGGTATTGTTCCACTGTCCTTCGGGATGGGAAGGGACCTCGAGGCGGATGCAAGCCAGAAAACCTGCCAAAAAGCCTCTATTGCAGTTGTTCTCGCGAGCAGGAACATGGCGATTTGTCTCTTTATACTCATTCCCGGGTACAGAGCGTAAAAAGACAGCCTTTTTGGCAAAATCCAAGCCGTTGCTTCCTTCGCGAAGCAGCGGCTTTTTTTATTAACTTACTTTTTGCAGTCTTCGCGTCAAAGACCGAAAGAAAGGACAGGTGCCAGACCAGTTATCTTTATCAATGGAATAATGTGCTATCTCAAAGAGCCGGCCGCGGCGGGACTAATCTGCCGCCCGTCGCGGCGGTTCATAAAAAATCGACGGCAGAAGCAACAGAACAACGATACCGCCAGAGTGCGGAGAAATTGAGGAAAGATTATGAAAAACAGTGTGATGACAGCAGTTATGATGATAGGTGTGATGGGCGGAGTTGCGTTTGGGACTCTGACCTATTCAGGTGCGGCGGAATACGCCGCCGGAAGTGGAAGCAGCACGGCGCATGTCGTATTTGATTTTGATTACGGTACTTCGTTTGTGTTTGAGTACAACTGGAGCGGCGCCGGCGGGGTATTGTGGGATGCAATTACCGCTGTGGATGCCGCAGGCGATCTGGTTGTTACCGCAACCAATTGGGGCGGCGAGACGCCGAATTATTTTATTGACGATGTGTCCTATCATGGTGCGGTCAAGCATCCATACAACAGCAGCCTGTGGCCGTATTGGAATATCTTTACCAGTCAGGATGGCGATGCGTGGACCTCAGCAGTGACGGGAGCTTCCGGGATTGGCGTCCAAAACGGCGGATGGTACAGTCTGCTGTGGACGTATGCTGAATTTGATGGGTCTGGTTATACGCCGGTTCGTCAGCCGGGCAGCAATCCTGTACCAGAGCCGGCGACCATGGCGCTGCTGGGACTTGGGATGGTTTTGGCAACACGTAAGAAATAAGCCGAATTGTTGTGTATGGACGGGTACTATGGGCTCGTCCATACGGTTTTGGTTTTTGAACGTATGAAAATAGTAATTCTTATCTTGATCAGCAGCGTTGCGGGTGCGGCATCGGCGTCGGAGTTTGCTTCGACGCTGGTGTATGCATCCGGCACATTCGGCGGCGTTGCGCCGTACAATACGCCATCGGCTGTGTTGGGTGAACCGGCTGGCTGGATTGACGATGACGATTATTTTGACCCCATTGCCTGTTCATTGGTTTATGGCGCATGGAGTGTATCGCCGGATGGTCAGCCTGTCATAACGACAATTGATAATAGTGATGTTGTGATTGTTGGGTTTGACCACCGTGTGCTGGATGATTCGGCAAATCCTTATGGTGTTGATTTTATTGTGTTTGGGAATCTGGCATACAACCATAGTTCACAAGCCTATGTGGGTCCGAACACGGATATGAATACGGTCTATCTGCCCAGTTCGGAAGAAACCCTAACCTATGTCGGGAATGGTAAAGTGAAGGTGGAAGTCGCCCAGGAGCCCAATGGGCCGTGGTTCGGTTTTCATAAGGGGCCGTTTGCGGATTCACAGTTTCCAACCAACCGCTTTGCGTGGGATGGTGTTAATAAGCAGTGGGGCGCGCCGCTGGACCCGCTCAAGCCGGTCAATCCCGCGTTACAGAAATCGGATTTTGCGGGGTTGAGCGTTCCCAGCGCGATTGCGCTGTATGAGGGTTCTGCGGGCGGGACCGGGTATGATTTACAGCGGCTTAATTCGCAGGATTATCAGCAGTTGTCGATTGACCCGCAAACGGGCAGACGATGGATACAATATGTTCGTTTGACCCCCGGCGGGGCGCCGCGCGGCCAAGTGGATGCGATTTCGGATGTTGCGCCGGCTAATGTTCCCGCATTTCCACGAGGCGATTTGACCTATGATTATCGAGTCAATTTGGCGGACTTGGCAATTTTGGCCGAAAACTGGATGGTCTGTACCTGGAATTGTACACAATGAAAAAGGCATTTACACTCATTGAACTGTTGGTCGTGCTGGCGATCATCGCCTTGCTGATGGCGGTGATGCTGCCGTCGCTGGCCAAAGCCAGAGAACAGGGCAAGGAATTGTATTGCCAGAACAATCTGCGGCAGATGACTATTGCCGCCATTGCCTATACGCAGTCCTTTGACGGCTATTTCCCGATAGCCTATTATTCCCGAAAAACGCCCGAACAGAAGACTCAATTCTGTTGGGATTTTACGGTGCGCAAATATGCCGGCGGCACAACCGCCATAGAACCCGGCATCCTCTGGCAGGGGGATGGTATCGACAAAATCCAGCAATGTCCCTCCTATAAGGGCGAGTCAAATACCGCTTATGACCCTTACACCGGCTACAATTACAACACCAGTTTTGTCGGACACGGCCAGATGGAAGCAATTGTGCTGCCGGTACGGGCGATGCATATCCGCTATCCGGCGGGCTGCGCCCTGTTCGGGGATGGGCAAACTACCATCGGCGCCAACAAATATATGCGAAGCCCGCTGGCCAGCGGCAGCGACGATGTGAATTTTTCGTCCCGCTGGGCAGGCACACAGGGGTTTCGTCACAATCGGCGTACCAATGTCGCCTGGGCGGATGGGTCGCTGGCCAGCCTGGCGGATTGCTTTACCGATACGACGATGCCCGAGGATAAAGCCAGTTTAGATGACTATAACCGCCAAAACCCCGATGCCCAATGCGGATTTCTGTCCCCCGACAATACCGCATACGATTTGAAATAACCGCCCCCGCTTGCCGGATGCTGATTTCACCCGCCTGCTGTTTCTTTAACGCAGAACATTGTTGCATTGCCATACATCGTACTTTCTTGAAGGGGCGGGTGCGATGTACTGTGCCCACTCCAAAAAAATGTGCGAAAGATTCTGGCAGCGCCGATTTATCTGGCCACGGTGAATGTTCACACAAAACCCCTTTTATTGGCTTGAAAATCGTGTTTTTTGCGTGAACGCATACGAATTTTTGATGGTGCGGCTCCTTTTGAAAATAACGTGTTACCGAAAGGACGCTGGAATCGTCTTACATCTTAGCCAGGGGTTCTGCAAAGATTGTGTTGGAATCTGATAAAATTGTCGAAATAAACCTTGACAAATGGACAGAAATGCATAAAAATCCGGATGGCTCGCCGAATAAGTTCGATGTGGCATACGAATTGCCTCGCAGCGGTTTTATCGGCTTGCAGGATCACGGTACCAAGGTGTGGTATCGTAATCTTAAAATCAAAGAACTTCAATAAGATGTAGTATAGAAAGGCATTTCGTAATGATGGAAAAAGTGGATCGCAGAGAGTTTATGAAAACGACCGCCGCGCTCGGCGCCAGTCTGTTTGTTGCGGGAAAAGCGTATGGCGCCGATGATGCCAATAAAGATGTATTGAATATCGCCTTGATTGGCGCCGGCCCGCAGGGGCAGGCTTTGACCAATGCGATTGTCAAGTTAGGCAAGAATTCCGGCGTCCGATTTGTTGCGGTTTGCGATATCTGGGAAAAAGGCAACCTGACCCGTGCATCCCGAACGCTCAGCGCCTACAAAGCGTTTGGCTGGAAGGGGACTCCGTATGTGGATTACAAGGAGATGCTGGACAAAGAGACAGACTTGGATGCCGTGCTGGTGGCGACGCCGGATTTCTGGCATGCCGAACATGCGATTGCCTGCATGAAGAAGGGACTGCATGTCTATTGCGAGAAAGAGATGAGCAATACGCTGGACGGCGCCAAGCAGATGGTATTGGCGGCAAGAGAGACCGGCAAAATGCTGCAGATAGGCCATCAGCGCCGCAGCAATCCGCGTTATCTGTGGTCGTATGACAAATATATTCAGGAGGCCAAGTTGCTGGGGAGGATTACCGGCGTCAATGGGCAGTGGAACCGCAGCCGGCAGGCCTGTGAGGATGCGGTGCTTGCCGAAAATCAAGCCCCTATCGATGAGGCCACACTGAATAAGTACGGTTTTAAGGATATGAAGCAGTTTTTGAACTGGCGGTGGTATAAGGGGCTCGGCGGCGGCCCGATTGTCGATTTGGGGTCGCACCAGATTGATATTTACAGTTGGTTTCTGGATGCCCAGCCGATTAGTGTGATGGCCAGCGGCGGAACAGACTATTGGACAGACCACGAATGGTATGACAATGTGATGGCGGTCTATGAATATAAAACCAAAGCCGGAATTGTCCGGGCGTTTTATCAAACCACCACCACCAACAGCGCCAACGGATATTATGAATGTTTCATGGGCGATGAGGGTACGCTGCTCATCACTGAGGCGTCCAATCGCGGAAGTGTGTATAAAGAAGGCTGGGTTGATGAACAGAAATGGGAACCCTGGGTTGCCAAAGGATATCTCAAGAAATCCGAAGGGATTGTAGCCAAGAAAGCCGATGAAACGGCGCCGGTGGATTTACGGGCGTCTATTCCGGCGGCCGAATACAAAATTCCTGTTGTAATGGATGTGCCGTATCATCAGCCGCACTTGGTCAACTTCTTTGATGCAATACGCGGCAAAGCCAAGCTGAACTGTCCGGCGGAAGTCGGCTATGAGACGGCAGTTACAGTCTTAAAGATTAATGAATCCATTGAAAAAGGGTGCAAGATCGAATTTAAACCCGAAGATTTCAAGGTTTAATTTAGGATGAGCAACGCAATATTGAAGCCTCATATCTGGGTAGGCATGCTGCTTATTTATGCCGCAGGCAAGATTGGTTTTTGTGCGGAAGCTCTGATTGGCGACGGCAATGACGGCAACCGTTCCACGCCGGTGCATCTGATTGATTTGATGGATGAAAACGGCGTCAAAATCCGCGCCGCCGACAAAGATGCCAGGCCCTTTTCGATGAGCAAAACCTGCGGCCAGTGCCACAGTTTTGATGTAATCAGCCATGGCTGGCATTTTCAATTGTCCGACCCGGGACAGAAGGATGGTCGCCCCGGTCAGCCGTTTGTTTTGACGGATACCAAGACAAGAACGGTTTTGCCGATATCCGAGCGTAACTGGCCGGGCGTGTACAGCATCGAGAAACTGGGTATGAGCCAATGGGAATTTATTGGACAATTCGGCAGTCATATTGCAGGCAATCGGTTTGGTAAATTTCTGGATGCCGAAGAAGACCCGGCGGTGATGATGCGCAAAGAGATCAGCGGGCAATGGGAAATCAATTGTCTTGCCTGTCATAACGCCGACTCTCGACAGGACCAAAGCCTGGCGGCGCTGCAATTGGCGCGTCAGAATTATCGCTGGGCGAATACCGCTGCGACGGGTTTGGCGGTTGTTGATGGAACGGCCTCGGCGTTGTCGGATTTTTTTGACCCGACATTGGATAAGGGGCTTACGGTTTCCTATAGCCCGTCGATTTTTGATAAAGACGACAAGGTCTTTATGAATATCACCCGGAAAGTGCCTGCTGAACGGTGTTATTTTTGCCACTCGGTGCAGGAATTGTCGGTCGGCGAGTCTTCTGAATGGTCGCGGGACCAGGATGTGCATTTGCACTCAGGATTGAGCTGTACGGACTGCCATCGGCATGGGATGGACCATCAAATATCGCGGGGTTTTGAAATGGATGACCCGAAAATGGCCAGCTTGACATGTCAGGGGTGCCATTTGGGGACGGCGGGCAAAGAGACCTCCGCGGGAAAACTTGGGGCTCCAGTTCCCCGCCATGCCGGCATTCCGCTGGTTCATTTCGAGAAGCTGACCTGTACGGCGTGCCATAGCGGGCCGTATCCCGACAACACCGTTGGCGAAGTGCGTACCGCGGGGATTCATAAGACCGGTCTTCACGGCAAGCACAAAGTAGATATGAAGTTGCCGCATATTTATGAGCCGGTGTTGATGAAGGGTCAGGACGGTAAGATTGGGCCGTATCGGTTAATCTGGCCGGCTTTTTGGGCGGCGATGACCGATGGCGGCGTCAAGCCGTTATTGCCGAAACTGGTATCAGAAGCCGTTGGTTCAGTGGTGGCGGGCAACGAGCCAAAGGTCAACGAATGGTCAGATTTGACCGAAGAACAAATTGCTGCGGTTTTAACGGCGCTGCAATCCGAAGAAATCAAGACGCCGGTATATATTTGTTCGGGACGGCTGCATAAGATTGGACAGGATGGCAAATTAGTCAGCGAAACAAATGCCGCCGCCGCTGCGTATGCCTGGCCTCTGGCACACGATGTTCGACCCAAAGATCAGTCGCTTGGAGCCAGAAGCTGTGCGGATTGCCACACGACGGATTCAGCATTTTTCTTTGCAAAAGTGCCCGTGGATGGGCCGCTGCCGCAGGGACTGGAGGCTGTGGAAATGGTCCGCCTGCAGGGACTTGACAGGCTGTATGTCTGGGCGTTCAACGCTTCCTTTGTATTTCGCCCGTGGCTGAAAACGGTAACCTTGACCGCCTGTGGTCTGATTGGGATGATTTTGCTGCTGTATGGATTAAAGTGGCTGTCCGCCATTGCCCGGGCGTGTGTAGAGGAGAGTCGATAAATGTTTCAATGGATTTCTATTATTGGTATTGGCGGGGCAATCGGGCTGGCGGGGCTTCACGCCCTGGTGTTTCCGTGCGGCTGCGGATCGCGTCTGTCGCCTATAGGATTGATTCGCAGGTTGACACATCTGCTGACACTGCTGTTTCTGGAGCAGCATTTGACATTTGTCGGACGGATACGCAAGCTGGTCTATTTACTGACAATGCTGTCTGTGCTGGTGCTGGCCGCGACGGCCTTTGTGCCGGTCGTTTTGGGACTCCGTATGGTCGGCTGGCTGCTGATGCTTCACGCTACCTTTGCCGGAGTGTTTGCCTTCTGTATGGCGTTTCTGGCAGTTACCTGGGCGCAGGCGTTCACATGTCAAAAGGGAGCCTGCACATGCGGCTGTCTGGTTGAATCGATTGTCCGCAAAGCCGGTTTCTGGATTCTGATAGGGTTGACTCTGCCAATCAGTTTGACGATGGTGTTAAGCATGTTCCCCATTTTCGGAACTCACGGACAGGAAACACTGTTGCTGATTCATCGGTATTGCACGCTGGCGTTTGTGATGGTCGGCATCCTGCAAACCTATTTTGTAATTCGAGCACAGATTGTCAAGGATTGCAGACCGTAAGCATTACGGGTTGCAGTCATACTGTAATGGAGTAAAATTTTAGGAACGCAATTAGGAGACTCGGACAATGGCAAACGAAATGTTACCCAATTATCTGGCCGCGGCAAAGGCAAACCCAATGGAGAACAGGGCGCCCTGGTATAAGAATACCGCGCCTGCCTATGCCGGTATTTTTCTGTCGGTGCCGTTTATGGCGGGCATGGCCGGCGGGCTCGCTTTTGGCAGTATCACGGCAGCCATGATAGGGCTTGTCATGGGGGCGTTTTTCTGCTTGGTTATTTACTATGTCCCGGCCAAATTGGGGATGCAGACGGGAATGCCGCTGTATGTTGTGGCATCGTCAACCTTTGGTACAAAGGGGGGAGTTGCGATTCCCGGCTTTTTAATGGGCATCGTACAGATATTCTGGCATGCGGTTTTCACCACGTCCGCTGCGGGTTTCTTCATGGAGGCGATCGACAAATCTCCGGCGGACAATCAACTCCTGTATTGGGTGGTCTGTGCCGTATGGGGCTTGTCGATGGCGTTCGTAGGAGCCGTGGGTATTGGTCTGCTGGCCAAACTCTCTTCGTGGCTGCCAATTTTTCCGCTGGCGTTTATAGCAATTGCGGCGTTTGTCAATAAAGATGGGCTTGGTAATTTTGGTACGAATGTTGTTGCGGCTCCGGGTGTGGTGGGCGTCGCGATGTCCCTGGCGATGTTTGCGGCGCTGCAATCTACGGCAGGCTTTTTTGCTTCGGCGGGCGTCGCTGGAGCAGATTTTGGCATGAACAGCAGAAACGAAAATGATGTTGCTCTTGGCGGCTTTTTTGGAGTTACAGTGGCTGCGATAGTGGCCGGCTTCTTAGCCATTTTGGCGATTGCTGGTGCTGCCGGCAAAAATCCCGCCATTGCGGCGCAGGTTGCTGGCGGTCAGACATTTCCGGCATTCTTCGCATCTATTGCCGAGACAGGCAGTTTAGCCAAGGTGTCCGCCTGGGTATTTGTTATTGCCTGCATCTGTCCGACGGGGTTCTGTGCATTTCTGGCTTCAAATGCCTTTGCAACGATGCTGCCCAAACTGCCGCGTGTTCCAATGACACTGGTGGCAGGCTGTATTGGTGTAGTACTGGCGGCAACAGGGGTGGCCAATAATCTTGTCAGCTTCTTCTTAATGGTCGGTGCTGCGTTTAGCCCCATTGCAGGCGTGATGCTGGCTGATTACATACGCAGCGGCGGTTGGAATGGACCCCGCCAGGGAATCAACTGGGCTGGTTATATCGCTTGGGCATTTGGTCTGATTCTCGGCCTGCTGGGTGTTCTTACGAAGGGTAAGTTTGGATATGGGCTGGAGGCCTTAATTCCAATGGTCGCCGCAGCGGCAGCTTACTTTACACTGGCCGGCTTGGGGCTCGAGTCAAAGGCGGTTTCATTAAGGTAATAATTTGAAGAAATGTAGGTGTTCATGCCAAAACCTTGTTTTTGATGATAAAAAGAGGTTTTTAAGATAAAGTCCTTCTTTAGTCTAATGATGGCGGTTTTGCGTGCGCGCTTACGATTTTTCTTGATAGAAAGAGATGTTCTGGTATAGTAAAGTGGCTTGTAATAATATGAACTTGGAGATAAAAATGAAAAAATTAACAATAGTTGTTATTTTAGCGATTCTGGTGATTACGGTTGTTTCCTGTAAAAAACAAACGCCGCCGGCGCCGCAGCCTTCGTCTGAGCCGCAGCAGGCTGAACCCGTAAAGCAGGAACCCGCTCCCGTTGCACCAAAGGCAGATGAAAAGGTTCCCGCACAGGCAGAGCAGCCCGCGGCGCAGCAGAAGTTGGAGCCGATACCGCTGGTTTTGCCGAAACCGCAATTTGTCGGAACGCCTGAAAATTTCGAAGGCGTTGAAAAACTCGAAAAGCCGCTGGGCAAGATGCGCCCGCCGTTTTTGGCGCCTCAGGGCACAACCAATGTCGCATTCAAAAAGCCGGTTACTGGGTCTGAATCGCAACCGATTATGGGCACGTTGGATATGATAACCGACGGAGAGAAAGACGCCAACGACGCCTGTGTCGTAGAGATAGGGCCGCTTACACAGTGGGTACAGATTGACTTGGGACAGGAATGCGACATTTATGCGGTGGTACTGTGGCATTTCCACAAGAACGCTCGCGTTTATTTTGATACCATTGTCCAGGTTTCCAACGACCCCGATTTTATTACCGATGTCAAAACGATCTTCAACAACGACCTTGATAATTCATCAGGCCAGGGTCTCGGCGAAAATATGAATTATGTTGAAACCAACGAAGGCAAACTGATTGATGCCAAAGGTGTAAAAGGACGGTATGTCCGCTGTTACAGCAATGGCAACAACTCCAATGATTTGAATCACTATATCGAAGTTGAAGTGTACGGCAAGAAGGCTCAATGAGCGGTCGGCCTGCTAAAACAGGCTTTTTTACCACCATCGCGATGGTCGTTTTCATTGCGGCGGGTTTAAGATTGACAGAGTTGCCGCTGCGGCCTATGCACGGCGATGAGGCGGTCAATGCGTTTCGTTTTGGTCCATTGCTTGAAAGCGGCAGTTATATTTATGACCCTGCGGAATATCACGGGCCAACACTGCCGTATTTTACCCTCTGGGCAGCCAGGATTTTCGGCCTGCCGAATCTAGCCGGCGTCAGTGAGGGGTTTTTGCGTCTGGTTCCCGCTTTATTCGGCATCCTGCTTGTCGGGATGCCGTTGTTTTTTACCGGCACAATGGGTAAAAAAGCCGTCATTTTCAGTATGTTGTCGCTGGCGGTCTCGCCGGCGATGGTTTTTTACAGCCGGTACTATATTCACGAAATGCTGCTGGTATTGTTCACAGCGATATTGCTTGGCTGCCTTTGGAAAATAATCCAGACCGGCAAATGGGGTTGGGCGGCGGGGGCAGGGATATCAGCGGCGTTGATGTATGCCTCCAAAGAAACCGCGTTGCTGGCTTTTGCGGCAGTCGTTTTCAGTGTGGTGGTTAGTCGCCCCAGTCCAAAAACAGCCGGAAAGTCTGTCTATCTGGTGGTTGTCATTTCCTTTGTTCTTGTGTGGGCGTTGATGTTTTCTTCTTTTGGAAATAATCTCAATGGATTGATGGATTCCATCAGGTCCATTTTTATTAGTTTTCAGCGGGCCGCCGGCGGCGAAAAGCATCTTCATCCGTGGTATTACTATCTCAAAATCCTGGCTCCGGCTGAAGGGATTACGATTATTCTGTCCTTCTTTCTGCCGCTGAGTCTGTGTTTCACGGGGAACCATTGTCGTCAAACAAGACCCAATTTATCAAAATGGTTGTCCATTTTTACCGTATTTCTCCTGATTTTCTACTCGCTGATTCCTTACAAGACGCCGTGGTGTATAGTCAGTTGTTTGTATGGAATGTGCCTTATGTCGGGAATCGTGCTTGAATGGCTGATAGACCGGTTTAGCCGCAAATGGCTCACATGGACAGTGGTTATTCTGGTCGGGTGCGTAAGTCCTTTGTTTCAATCGATGTGGCTCAACTTTCGATTATACGCTTCTCCATCCAATCCGTATGTGTATGCACATCCGACAGAAAAAATTGCCGACATTACCAATCTTGTTGGGGAGTTAGCGGCCGAGCTGGATAAACAGGGTGACTTTTCCATTCAGATTATCGCCTCCGGCGGCGACTATTGGCCCCTGCCGTGGTATTTGAGACAGATTGCCAGGATTGGCTATTGGCCGGATGTATCAATGGGTGCATTTGCCCCGATTATTTTTGTCAAAACAGAGATGGAATCTCAACTAATGGCGGCTCTTGACCAAAAACGCATCCCTGGACAAAAGCATCTGTATATGCCGCTGTTCGAAGATGAGGTGCAATTCAGACCCGGCGTGTTCTGGCAAGGGTATATCCGAAAAGACTACTATGATTTGCGGCAGGGCGTTTCCAACGGACCAATGCAGCCGCAATCGAAAATGGAAAATCCGATAATGAATCTCGACATATCGACTTATGAGCAAAAGCCCATCCGCTTCAGCCATGAAGCGATGGCGACGGTGTTTGAATTGTATCTTTGCTGCCAAGATGCCAAAGTGGCTTCCGGGGCGGCGAGGGCGGCATTTGCTGAAGTTGATAAACTGGAAAGCGAATTAAGCCGTTATATTGACAACAGTGACATTTCCAGAATCAACCGCCTGCAACCAGGACAGGAGGCCGTGGTCAGCCCGGAAACGATGGACTGTCTGCTGACGGCAAAGCGGATGGCGGAGTTGACCGGCGGGGCGTTTGACCCAACGGTTGGTAAGACTGCCGATTCCAACAAACAGGGCATGAAAAATCTGGTTTTAGATAAGGATATATCAACGGTACATATCGTTGGCGATTCTGTAAGTCTGGATTTGGGGGCAATCGGCAAGGGGTATGCTCTGGATAAGATGTCTGGGGTATTGCGCGAATGGAAGATAACCAGTGCCTTACTCAATGCCGGCGCCAGTACCGTATTGGCGATGGAGCCGCCGGAGGGACAGCCCGGCTGGACGGCCGTAATTCGAAATCCGCGCAATCTGGATGAGGTGATATACAAGCCTCTACTGAAAAGCAAGGCATTAAGCTGTTCGAGTGTCGATAGGAGAGCCCATATTATCAATCCATTTACAGGGTTGCCTGTTGAGGAGAATTTGGCGTGCTGGGTGATTGGCTCGGATGCGGCGACCTGCGATGCACTGTCAACGGCTTTTATGGTGATCGAAGAAGACTCAAAGCGTGCGAAGGTATTTTTAGCGATGGGGTTGCAGGAACTGATCTTGCTGAAAAAAGATGGAACATTGGTCCGCATACCCCCTCATTCGGACATGTAGCAATCAGAGAAACCATCCGGCAGTTCATAGCTCGAAGGCAAGAGAAAGCCCGCAGGATACAGACAGTGCGTATTAGAGACAAGAATGGTCTTTCATTGTCGAGTTGAGATCTGAAATATCAGCAATCCAATATTGTCTTGTTTTCTCATCGGTTTTCAGTCAATCTATGCCGACTTCAATTTGCCGAATTACGGAGCGCTTATGCTAAATTCCTATAAATAACCTCTTGTTTTGTATAGTATATGGAAATCTTTGTGAAAAATGGATAAATCATAGCTCAAAATCCGATAAAGCGAAGATACCCATAGAGTCTTAGTTTGCCCATAAGAGGCTAATATATATCATGAATTAGGTTAATTAAAAACGAAATCTTGACAGAAAATGGATTTATGCGATACTAACCCGCTCTTATGAAAAAACGAATAGCGATATTGGGTTCGACCGGTTCGATCGGGCAAAATGCCTTGAGTGTAATAGAGGCATTGGGTCCTGATTATGAGGTCTTTGCCCTGTGTGCGCACAGCCGTGTGGACATGCTGACGCGGCAGGTACGCCAATTTCAGCCGGCTGTAGCGGCTGCGACCGATGGCTTGTCGGTCGATAAGCAGATTGTCCTAAAATCCGTTTTCGCTGGAGAGATTTTGACCGGCGCTGATGCGATGGTTCAGATTGCCCGGATGCCGGAGGTGGATATCGTGCTGTGTGCGGTGGTCGGCGCGGCTGGATTGCCGGCGGCGCTGGCAGCGGCCTCCTGCGGCAAGACGGTGGCGATTGCCAACAAAGAGCCGCTGGTGATTGCCGGACAGATGCTGATGGATGCCGCACGTGCCAGCGGGGCGTCGATTTTGCCGGTGGACAGCGAGCATTCGGCGATATTTCAGTCGCTTCAGGCCGGCCGGCCCGATGAAGTCAAGCAGATTATCCTGACAGCTTCCGGCGGGCCGTTTCGCAAAGCCGACAAGCAGACATTTGAGAATGCAACCGTCGAACAGGCGCTGGCTCATCCTACCTGGCAGATGGGCAAGAAAATCACAATCGATTCGGCGACGATGATGAACAAGGCACTGGAAGTGATCGAGGCGGTGCATTTGTTTGGGACGCCGGTGGAAAAAATAGAAGTATTAGTCCATCCGGAATCGATTGTTCATTCGATGGTGGAATTTATCGACGGCTCGATCATTGCTCAATTGGGTACGCCGGACATGAAGACGCCGATTCAATACGCCCTGACATATCCGCAGCGGAAAAAGGGCATTGCCGAAGGACTGAATCTGAAGGAATTGGGCAAGCTGACATTTGAGCCGCCCAACCATCAGATTTTCCGTTCGCTGGATATTGGATTGCAGGCGGTTCGTGCAGGCGGTTCTGCTCCGGCGGTGTTTAATGCCGCCAATGAGGTGGCAGTCGCCTTGTTTTTGGATGGCCGAATACGGCTTGGCAAAATTCTCGATATGGTCGAGGAGTGCCTCCAACGGCATACCGTCCAGTTCAATGTCAGCCTCGCCGATCTCTTGGAAGCAGACCGTCAGGCTCGCAGAGAGGTGCATCGGCAGGCGGTGCAGATTCAATCGATGACAGTATAACGATACACTCTCAATAAAGGAAAACCAATGACCGAACAAAATCAACAAGCCGCTGGTGCGGCCGAACATAAAAAATCTCCGATAGACAGTCTGTTTAACGGATTGCTGATAGTCGTGATCGCCGTAGGCGGTGTCTATCTGATTGCGCAGCATCCCTCGGTGGCCTGGAAAGCGCTGTTGGTGGCGCTGGGCTTTGGAGCGGTGGTGATGATTCACGAACTGGGGCATTTTATCGCCGCCAAACTGTGCGGCATTCAGATTGAGGCATTTGCCATCGGGTTTCCGCCGGTGCTTTTCAGTATTCAAAAACGCCCGGATGGATTTCGTTTTCGGTTTATGCCGCATGGGGAGTCGCAAGAGCCCTGTGAGGCAACCGAATACTGCATTGGTCTTTTGCCGTTCGGCGGTTATGTCAAGATGCTTGGGCAGTCGGATACGGGCACGGTGCAGAAAAATGACAATCCCCGTTCGTTCCTGAATAAGGCGATATGGCAGCGAATCGTCGTTGTCGCCGCCGGCGTCGTGTTTAACGCTGTTGGGGCGATGATTCTGTTTATGGCGTTATTCATGCACGGGTTGGAGCTGGCGCCGCCGATTGTCGGCGGTGTGATGGCTAATTCGCCTGCGGAAGTGGCGGGGCTCAAGACCGGCGACCGTATTATCGCGATTAACGACAAGGAGTTTTTGGACTTTTCGTCGATTTCGCTTGCCGCAGCCTTGTCCGATAAGGATAAGCCGGTCGAGATGGTTGTTCGCAAATCCGACGGTACAACGGCACAGGTCAAAATGATTGCCGAGCGGGCGGTTGAAGACCCCACCAAAATCAAGGCATTTGGTATTCAGCAGGCAATGACGCTGAAGGTCTATCAGTCGTCGGCGGATTCCAAATTTCGGGATGGCGATATCATTACCGCCGTCAATGGAAAGCCCGTTTCTCATTTCTGGCAGTTGAATGATATAGCGTCGCATTCGTTGACGCCTTCGGTAACGCTGACGGTATCCCGAAAGCAGTCGGATAGTAGCGCTGCAACCCAGACACAAATCGAAATTCCGATGCTGTGTCAGCCGACACGCCCCAACTTCCGTAATGAATACGATTTGTCGCACATCTATTCAATGGTTCCGCGTACCAAAGTGGTGTATGTATCGGAGATATCGGTTTCACAAAATGCCGTATCACGGTTCAAGAATTGGTTTGATCAGACAATCTGGCGCAAGCCTGCGGTTAAGGTGGAAAAAAAGGCAGGACTGGAGGCCGGCGATATCATTGTCAAAATTGGAAACATCGCCAATCCCACTTATAAAGATATCCGTCTCGCCACGATTGACAATAGAGATAAAGAATTGCCCGTCGTGGTGCTTCGTGCGGATGCGGCGGGGCGATATTCGGAAAAGACGATTGTGATGCAGCCGTCGGCCAAACCCGGCGACAATGGGCGCATCACGCTGGGCTTTGTTGCGGGTCTGGATATGGACCATCCGGTTGTGGCCCAGACGATTGATTCGGCGGCAGGTCCCGGAGCGCTCAATATCCCCCAGGGGGCGACGATTGTCGCCGTGGATGGTCAGCCGGTGAGCAACTTTTATGATGTGATCCGGCTGATTCGGGCAAATCCCGGACAGCGTATCAGCATTGAATATCGTACCGCCGGCGACGGCGGGGCGGTTGGGTTGGTGGTTCCCGAACAGGATGCGATTCATGCGTTATCGATGTTTGAGGACCTGCCGGTGGAAACGTTCCGTGAAATTTACAAGGCGGATAATCCCGCTACAGCGGTCTCCTGGGGGATTCGGCGCTCATGGCAGTTTATGGAGCAGTCCATTATGACCTTCAAAGGCTTATTTACGCGGCAGGTTCCCGGCTCGGCGCTGACCGGTCCGGTGGGGATTGTATCCATCAGTTATAAACTGGCAGGCCAGGGGTTGATGGATTTCCTCAATTTTCTTGGATTGCTCAGTTCGTGTCTGGTGGTGATGAATCTGCTGCCGCTGCCGATTGTCGATGGCGGGTTGATTGTGCTGCTGATTATCGAAAAAATCCGCGGCGTGCCGCTGAATATGAAAATTCAGGAGGCCATCACTTATGTCGGGCTGGCACTGCTGCTGTCGTTGTTTGCCTGGGTTACATACAATGACCTGTTGCGGGTCATTTTCGGAAAATAACTCCATCAGCGCCTGCAAGGTGCGCAGACTATGAAAATCAGCGTCATTATTCCGGCGTATAATTCGGCGGCCTGCATCCAGCGGGCGGTGCGAAGCGTCTTGGAACAAACCCGTCCGGCTGATGAAATCATTGTTGTCGATGATGGTTCAGCCGATGATACGGCTGATAAGGTTGCCGCATTCGGGCTGGCGGTGCGGCTGATCCGGCAGAGCAACTCCGGCGCCAGCGTTGCGCGCAATACCGGCATCCAGGCTGCATCGGGTGATTGGATTGCGTTTCTGGATGCTGACGATGAATGGCTGCCGAACAAGTTAGCCCTTCAGCAGCAGTGTATCCTGGCATCTCCGCATACAGCATGGTGTTATTCCAATTTCATCATCAAAGATGCCCCCCAGTCTCGTCCGCAACTGGCTCATGTGCCGAACGAAACACCGGCGGCAGCACAGCCGCAGATTTTCGAAGATTACCTTTCAGCGTATTGCCGCGGGCTGTATGCCTGGACGAGCAGTCTGCTGATTCGCAAAGACGTTTTCGAGCGGGCGGGGCTGTTTGTGCCGGGGATGAAGCGTGCGCAGGATAACGATATGTGGTTTCGGATTGCCTATCAGTATCCGCAAATTGGCTACATTCCGCAGCCGATAGCGGTGTATCATCTGGATACGGTCGGTAGTTCGACCAAGGTCAATACACATTATTCATTTATGAAGGAGCTGGTTGACCGGCATCTGGCGTTGTCGGTTCAGTACGGCCGGCAGGAGGCGTTTATTCCCTGTGTCCGTATGATGCTGCAAACCTGGATACGTGAACTGGCCGGACAGCATAGCCATACAGAAGCCAAAGACCTGCTGAATCGCTATCGGATGTATCTGTCGGGGCGGTTTCGGCGGGAAATGCTGTTTCGGATGGCGGTGCCGATTCTGGGTCCGGCGGTTGCCGATTCGGTCGATGCCATCAAACGGCGGCTGAAATCCAACCCACGGGATATAAACAAGAGATGATTCGGATTAGCGTAGTTATTCCGGCTTATAATGCGGCCAGTTGTATCGGGCGGGCAATTGACAGTGTGCTGGCTCAGACATACCCAGCACAGGAGATTATCGTGGTCAATGATGGCTCTACCGACAATACGGCCGAGATTCTCAAACAGTATCAGAATCAGATTCGGGTAATTGAGCAATCCAATGCTGGCGTCAGTGTTGCCCGCAACACAGGGATTCAGGCGGCGGCAGGGGATTGGATTGCGTTTTTGGACGCGGATGACCAGTGGCTGCCGGACAAGCTGCGCCTTCAATCCGCTCTTGTTATGCGAAATCCCGACTTGTCCTGGGTCAGCGGAGAGTTCTATTATTGCGATTGTCCTGACAATCGTCGCCGACGCAGCAGCATAGCCGGCAGCAGCCGGCAGGCTGTTGACGAAGCGCTGAGGGGTGGAGAGTTTTTTGACGATTTTTTCACGGCGTTCCTGCTGCGGGCTTATGGCAATACCGATACGATGCTGGTTCGCAAAGAGATGCTCATCAAGGCAGGACTGTTCATTGCCCGTCAGCAGATGATTGAGGATGAAGATATGTGGTTTCGCCTGGCATATTTGGGTTTGAAGGTTGGTTTTGTACACCAGCCGCTGGCAGTCTATCATCTGGGTTCCGCAGGCAGCCTTACGAAAATCACCTATAATCTTGATATTATCGACGAGTTTCTCGAACGCCATTTGTCTCTTTCTGAACAGGCTGGTTTTTTTAGCAGGTTTATTCCTTGTGCTGGTATTGAGTTGGGTTTTTGGATTCATCGGCTGCTGCTGATTGGGCAAGGCGGCAGTGTGCGGCGATTGCTGAAAAAACATGGGCATCTTTTGACGGGATATTGTCGATGCACCTCCTATATCGGGTCTTATTGTCCGGCATTGTGGGCATGGAACGAAAAGCGAAAACATAAGGCAGAGGCATAATTCATGGCGGCGGTGGATGTCATTATTCCTTTGTTCAATAAGCCGGCGACGATAGAGCGGGCGATTCGGTCGGTGCAGGCTCAGACGTTTGCCGACTGGCGGCTGCTGGTTGTCGATGATGGTTCGACGGATACCAGTCCCGAACTTGTCCGTCAAATGCAGACACAAGATGGCCGCATTGAGTTGATGGTTCAATCGAATCAGGGGCCGGGGGCCGCCCGCAACGCCGGCATCCGTGCCGCAACGGCTGCCTATGTCGCTTTTCTTGATGCGGATGATCAATGGTATCCGTGGCATCTGGAGAATCTGATGGCCGCCGCACAGCAGCACGACGCAGCCCTGTTCGGCTCGACCTACTACGAATGGCCGACACAGAGGGATATGGCAAAGTATTGGATGAATCAAGGGGTCATTCCTGGTTTGTACCGATTGTCGGAGAATGATTCAGTTGAAAAATTTGAGCCGTATATATATTTTTTTACGATGGATACAATTCTTATACGAACTGAATCGGCATTGCGATATGGGGGATTTTATGAACATCGCTGTCGGTATGGAGAGGATACAATTTTAATCACGAAGCTGATTTTGAATGAGCCTTTTGTCGTTTTAGGAACGAAACCGTCAGCGCGGTATTATCGTGATGAAAGTGAGTTAAGTACAAAATACACATATCCATTGAATCCGATGCTTCTTGATCCTGATATTGTGTTTCAATATTGTCCGACAAATAAGAGAGGATTTGCACAAAAACTTTTAGCACGGATGGCAATAAGAAATGCCTTTATCAAAGCCCGAACCGGCTGCAAAGCAGAAGCGATTCAGCTGCTGAATATTCATCCGGGGATGAGGGAATTCAAAAGGCCTTTTTTTCATCTTCGGGTCGCCATTGCACTGAGTTCGGTATATCCCTATTGGGTCAAGACCAAGTGCCTGATTGGGCCGCCGTTCAGGAGAATCATCCAGAAACTGCTATGGAAACTCGGCATTGGTTGCCAGCCGCCCCGAATTGAGTGAAAATGGGTTCGTTTTGCGGAAAAGAGAAACACTTATTGCTCGGATTGCAGTGATTTTAGATAGGATTTATTTGTCAAAGAGCAAAAATGGGTTCGTTTTGCGAATCGTTGTTTTTGGCTTGAAAATGCGGTTGCTTTGTAACAATTGGGTTCGTTTTGTAAAAAAAGTTCTTTGTTCGTAGTTCGCAGAAAGATAGGATTTTAGATAGGGTTCATTTTAAATTAAAAATCAAAGTGGAAAAATCAAAATTGTGGAATGCCCCTTCGCTTCGCTCAGTGCAGGCTGGAGGCATACTGGATTAAACAGACCCTTCACTGCGTTCAGGGTGACGGCCTACGATACAGGCGGTAGATTCCAGAGTTTTGAGGTCTCCTTTCTAACGGGTCTTGATGCCCGTCTTTCTGGTGCGGTATTATATCACAAGTGGGCAGAAAAGCAATTGAAATTCGGTTGAGCAGTCGTTCATTTACGTCTGCCGTGCCGCTGGTGTTTTTTTGTTTTCATTTTTTCAACTTCCTATACAATCGGCCGTATGAGCAATGATTTCATCATCAGCGTGGTAATTGCGGCGTATAATTGTCGCTTGACAATCGGTCGGGCGATTGAGAGCGTCCTTGCGCAAAGCCGGCGCGCCGATGAGATTCTGGTTGTCGACGACGGTTCGACGGATGCGACGGCCGCCGCGGTGCTTGCCTATGCTCCCCGAGTGCGTCTGATTTGCCAGTCCAATGGCGGGGCCGCCGCCGCCCGCAATACGGGGATTCTTGCCGCCGCCGGCCAATGGGTGGGGTTTCTGGATGCCGATGATGTGTGGCAGCCGGACTATCTGAAGGCTCAGACCGACCTGCTTGGCCGCAACCCGCACTTAGTCTGGACGACGGCCAATTACGAGACCGCCGATTTGACCACCGGCCGCCGGGTGCCGTATGTCGATCCAAAGGCCATTACGGCATTTCTGGGGGGCAGGGATTTTGCGGAGGATTTCTTTGCCGGCTATCGGCTGGGGCTGGTCGGTCATACCGATACGATGCTGATTCGCCGGGATGTGCTGCTGTCTGCGGGCTTGTTTATGCCGGATTTGAGGGTCGCCGAAGATATTGACCTTTGGTGGAAGATCGCCTATCGCCATCCGCAAATCGGGTATATTGCCGAGCCGCTGGCGGTCTATCATGTGAGCAGTCCGGACAGTCTGACCAAAAAAGCCGCCGATGTAGGGCTGTTTGCCGGTTTTATCCGCCGGCATCTGCAACTGGCTGCCCAGTATGGCCGTGCGGGTGTGGTTCGGCCGGCACTTGCGTCGATGCTGAGGCTGTGGATTCGGGGGCTACTGTTTGAGGGACGAGGCAGGGATATCCGAACATTATTGAATGAATTTTGGGCTCTTGTGCCGGCCTGGTACAGGTGCTGGATGGGGTTGATGACGGTGTGTCCGGCGATGACCGCATGGTGCTGCCGGCTGATATCGCGGGTGGTGCGGGCGTTTGGGCTTCGCCGGCGTGTAGTTGCGGCGCCCAATTAAAGGCGGTCTGCCAAAACCTGTGTGTAGAGCGTTTCGAGTTTGCTGATAAATGCCGAGACACCGAATGCTTGAGCGAACCGGTTTGCATCATTGCCCAATTTTGCCCTTTGTTCGGCATTTGTTGCCAGAACGGGCAGTTTGTCGGCGATTTCCTGCGGTGTGTTTTGGTGCAGGATGATGGCATTGTCATCGGACAGGATATCGGCTAAGCCGCCGGCACAAGAGGCCAGCAGGGGGATTTTCATACTCATCATTTCCAGTGCGGCCAGCGGGAACGATTCACTCCGCGATGGGATACATCCTATGTCAAAAGCGTTGAGCCAGTCCGCCGGATTGGACTGATAGCCGGCAAAAATTACCTGTTTTGCAATGCCCAGCGTGTCGGCTTTTTGCGTCAGGCGGTTTTGCAGGGGACCGCTGCCGACTATGACCAGCCGCAGGTTGGGATTGGTTTTGAGGAACATGCCGGCGGCGTCGATGAGGATATCGGGACCTTTTTCAATCGACAGTCTGCCGAGAAAGCCGACGACGACATGTTGCGGACTCAGATTAAGCTGGCGGCGGATGGTATTGCGGATTTCGGGTTTGGGGCTGAATACATCGAGCTGGACGCCGTTGTGAATCGTGCGGATACGCGATGGGCTGATACCGGCGGCGGAGGTTAGATGCAGTGCGGTTGCGTTGGAAGTTGCGATAAACGCCGCCGCCCGCGACCGCATCATCCGCATGCCGAGCCGGTAAGCGGTGTATTGTACGCCGGGCATAAAAATCCCGCCGTGTTCGTGGACGATGACGGGGATTTTTTGGAAATAGGTGCTCAGCAGACCGCCGAGATTATCCTTGTGCAGGTGCGTGTGCAGGATGTCGATGTGCAGTTGTCGGCACAGCCGCAGGATATCGCGGAATTTGCGCGGATCGTAGTTAGGGTACGAGTTGGAGATGATGCGGCAGGGCAGGGCGACTTGCTGATTGGCTGACCGCAGCGGATAGACGATATGCTCGAAGCAGTTTTTGTCAGAACATTCGACAATTTGACGAAGCACCGCTTGAGCACCGCCGAAGCGGAGACTGCCGATGAGATGAAGAATACGCACCGCCATCGCTAATCCCGCCTTTCGACAATCCGTCTGAAAGCGGCTTTGTACTGCTCGATAATTTTTTTGATGTCGTGGGTCTGCTCGGCATAGCGGCGGGCGTTTTGACCCAATTCGATATAGCGGTTTTGTTCGAGTATAAACCGCAACCCCTGTTTGAGTTTTTCCATATCGCCGCCGCAGGCAAGGCCGCAGTTGTGTTGTGTCAGGAATCCATCGGGATCGACCAGATACGACAGGATGGGTGCTGCCGCCGCACACGCCTGAATGAAGGCGTTGGGGAACCCTTCGGAGTCGGAGGTATTGACAAAAACCTTGGCCTGTTGGAACAACTGGCCGGCCTGGCGCCAATGCACACGTCCGTGAAATTGCAGATTGGCGATACTTGCGGCTTTGGCTTTGAGCGGTTCATACGCCTGTTCACCTGTGGCCGGCGGGCAGACCATCACAAACTGCTCTTGCGGGAATGCTTGTGCCAGTTCCAAAAAGCGATAGGGACCCTTGACTGTTTCGCTGCGTCCAACCCAGAGAATGGTTTGTTTGGACTGATCCTGTGCCGGCGAGAGGGGCTGGGCGTTGGGCATCACCAGCGAATCGAGACCGGTGGTCTTTTGGAGGCCGATGCGGTCGCTGTTGTTTTGCGAGAAAATCTGTGCCGCACGGCGCAATCCCCACCAAAATAATTTTCCGCCCCAGTAATTTTCGTTGAGATATCTGCCGTCGCATTCACGGCTGCTGGCAGTGCGATAGACAAAATGTTTTTTGTAAATCCTGCAAAACAGCGCTGTCAGAGGCACACCCAGAGACGCAGTTTCGAGTATGTAAATATCCGCATCGGTTTGTTTCATCGTCTGCCAGACCTTCAGTGCGCCGGTAAGCGGATTTTCGCGGAATGTCAGGCTTTTGATAAGCTGGACGTTTTCGAGCGTTTCTGTTTGCGGCTGGCCGAAATCGGCAACGATAAAGCGGACAGCAAAGTGCGGGTCTTTTGCCAGCTCGGTCGCCAGCAGATAAAAATCCACCTCGGCGCCGCCGAATGTTGCGGGGCAGGCCGGATTAAACAGCGGATACGCTTTTGGGCAGATAAAACATACCGCAACCGGTTTTAAAGGCGAATGGGTCATCGTTTGTTTATCGACTTTTCAAAAAATTCCAGATAGCGTTTGGCGATGGCCGGCCAGGAAAATTGCCGCGCCTGTTGGACGGCGGCTTTGCCCATCTGCCGGCGGAGGGGTTCATCCTCCATCAGCCGCAGCAGATTGGCTTGCAGTTTTTGGACATCGCCCGCCGGATAGAGGATTGCCGCATCGCCGACCGCTTCGGGGCAGCCGCCGGCGTCGCTGGACAGTACCGCCAGTCCCGCCGACATCGCTTCCAGAAGGACGGTGGGAAAATTTTCCGCTTCGGAGGGAAAAACAAATATTGAGCTTTCGGCAAACAGCCGCATAAACCGCGGGTCGTGCCGATTGAGCCAGCCGTGAAAATGTATCGGAGTTGCCGAGCCGGCGGCCTGCTTTTCCAATTCCTGTCGGTAGGGGCCGTCGCCGAGGATATGGACTTGCCAGCCGAGGTTCAGTTTGTGAACCGATTCGATCAGGTGGCCGACGCCTTTGAATGCCAGCAGGCGGCCACAGTAGAGGATTGTTTTGGTTTTGGGGGCTTGTGCCGCGGTCTGGAAAAAATCCACATCGATGCCGTTGGGGATAATCGCCGGCTGGATGCAAGGCTCGTTGCGGCTGACTAAGGCGCCCAGTGTGCTGCTGGGGCAGATGACGCCGTCGGCCTGACGGATGCAATACCGCCATGCCGGATGCAGCAGCCGGTGTGCTCGTGTAAAGCGAGCCGGATTATGTCCGGGTACATCGCTGCCATGGCAGGTAATGACAAATGGAATACGGCTGATTTTTTTGATCCAGACGGCCAGCGGGCTGGTTGGAATAATAAAATGAGCGTGAATGATGTCGTAGCGATTTTGGCGGGCTAAGCGAAGCGTTTTGCCCGCGGCGCCCAGCAGATAGGTTGCCAGTTCGTGTGTGCGGCAGACATCCGGACGCGCCCGCAGAGCCGGCGTGCGATAAATCCGAATACCGTCAATCATTTCGACAGCGGGCAGATTTTTCCACCGCATTGTTACGACATCGACGCTATGTCCCAGTCCGGCCAGCGCCCGCGCAAGGTCGAAGCTGACCGGCGCGGCTCCGCCGCCGACGGGAGGAAATTCATAATTGAGCGTCAATATCTTCATTGGGCGGCGGTCTTTCGGGCAATCACATAAAAATTGGTCTGCATCCACAGCGGCAGCGATTCAAACGGCGTACGGGAAAAAATCATCTGCAGCAGCCGGAATCGCTGGAGTTTTTTGAGTGTAAATTCGCTGATGGGATTCATTTTGACAAACCGCACATCAAAGCCGTGCTGTGTCAGCCGCCGGCGGAGCTGCCGTGCCGAATGCAGGGATGGATGATATTGCTTCCAGTTGAGCGATTTGGTGGAAACGGTTTCATAGAGCTGATTGAGCCATTTGTTGGGCGTTTCCAGCAGATAACAGCCGCTGGTTTTGAGGACGCGGCGGACTTCCGATAAATGCCGGTCAGGTTCAAAAAGATGTTCCATCACATCGAAGCTCAATACAAGGTCAAACTGTTCATCCTTAAATGGCAGTTGCTCGGCGGTCTGTACGGACAGCGCCAGATGCGGGTATTTTTGGCCGGCTCGTTCAATGGCGACCTGCGAGATATCGCAGGCGTGAATATCAAGTCCCTGCTGATAGAGCTGTTCGGTCAGCGCAGCGGTGCCGCAGCCGACTTCGAGGGCTTTGAGATGCGGATGCAGCAGGCCGGTCTTTTCGAGAAACCGCAGATTGACTTGCAGATTGCCCAGCGTCTCCCGGCCGGTTTTGATTGCCCATTGCCAGCTCCGGTCGTTAAATTGCTGCTGTTGGTTCAATGATAATTTCATCGTGGATTAGTCTGGGCTTTCCGCTCAAAGAGTACCATATTTCCATACGTGCCGACGATTTGGTAATTCTGCATTACATAATCGCGCATCGGCTTAAAGGCCGCAAACCGCCGAGCTTCATCCTCGCCGATTCGCTGTTTCAAAAAGCCGCCATAGCCGGCTTCATATTGGACGACGATCTGCGGCTGGGTGGATAAAAAGTTTAGGCGTTGCGGACTGCCGAATTCTTTGGGTGTTTGCGGCCACAATTCCAGCGGGCAGGGGGGATTGTAGTAGGGGAATTCCCACTTGCGGCTATCCACGATGAATTTGGGCGGTCTTTTACTAAAAGCGTACAGTAATACCTCGACATCTTTTGCCAGTACTTCCGGCGGCATTACGTGCATATTGCCTTCAAAGGCTTTGGGGGCAGAACTGAGCCGCTGGGCACGGACATAAATGCCCGGAAACCAGCCCCAGACAAAAATGGCGTCATCCGGCGTGGAATGCTGACGGATATAGTCGCCGATTTGCTCCCAATCGCCGGTGCGCAGTCCTTGCAGGCGTGCCTTGGTGTCTGTAAGGCTTTGTGCGTAGCCGCGTGAACGGGCGGGATATTTGGAACCGGAAAACGGGCTGTGCGTAATACCGGCAAAAATCGGCCAGACAAGGCCGGTCATACCCATCAGGGCTGCGGCCGCCATCGCTATGCCGGCAGGATTGACGACCGAATTCCATCGGCTCATAAAACGCCATACCGCATAACCGCCCAGCGCCGCCCCCGATGCGCACAGCGGCAGGTAATACTGCTCGTATGAACGCGGGCTGACCCATGCAAAAGCCATATCGCACAACCACCAGACGGCTAAAAACCATGCGGCATTATCCTGAACAGTCCAAGTGATGGGCTTTTTGAGTCGTTTTAAGATAAGCCGGCCGGCCGCCGTCAGCAACGACAGTGCCGCCAATAGAATCGGCAGGATGACAACGCCGTAATAGCGGAATACAATCGGCGCCTGTTTGGACAGGCTGTAGCTCTTTTTTGCCCAGACAATGTAGCCGCCCTGCAAACCCAGCGATTGAATGAGACGGCCAGCAAACACATCGCATTGATTGACCAAGTTGAGCGGATAGTGTATCAGCGGCGTGGAGTAGAGATAGCCGACAGTATCGCCCGCAAGGTATCCATCGGTTTGCCGTACCATGATTATGCCGACCGCGTATCCAATAAGCACAGCGGCGGCTAAGGCAATCCACCATCGCCGGGATATGGAACGAATCTTGCTGCCGATATTGCCGTGCCGCCAGCCTGTGTTGACAAGGGAAACCAGCCAGTATGTCGCCACAATCAAAAACAACGTTTGAATGAACAGAAAGCCGAAGGAACGCAGAATGCCGCTGGGGTATTTCAGACAGGCAAAAAAGACCAGCAGGGGCAGGATGCCGATAATGCCGCCGACTGCCAAAGTTAAAGTATCATTAGCCATCTGTCGGACAGAGATTTGCTTGAACAAAAGGCGTCCGAGCAGATAGACGCCGATTGCAGCGACAATTGACAGTCCGGTCGGTTTAAAATAATACGGCAGGATGCCGGCGGCGCCTGTGGCGGCAAGCCACAGCGTTTGTCGTTTGCCCTCAACCTGTGACAGGATAAAGCAGCATGCGGAGATAACCATCATCGCAATCATATACTGCTCTTTGACGTTGCCGACTTTGGCGATGACCGGCGCCGACAGATAAATCGAAGCGACGGCGGTAGAAATAATTGCCGCTGTCGGACAGAAAAAACGCCGCAGGGTATAAAATAGCATTGCCATCGCCGCCAACTGCATCAGTGTCTGGATAATTTCGGCACCGAGTTCACTGAAACCGAACAGGGCGACGCCGATGTAATTGACCAGCAGGGTGCCGGGGTTGGCCGAGGGGATTTCATCTTTCATCAATTCAGCGCCGGCCAGGATTTTCTGAGCCGAATAGACAAACGCTCCGCCGTCATAGGCGTCGGGCTGGGCGAATTCAAAATACTTGCCCATCGCAAAAGGGATTCCCGCCAGAATAACAGCGACACCAATCTGCAAGATGAAAACAACTGCCTGCGAAAGAGATTTGTTCTCGATTGCCGCGGCAGGGATGTGGGGTTTGCTTTGTCTGCGGCTCACAATCTCTATTCCTTTGCTGTCATAGTGGTTGAATCATCCTTGCCGGTTTGAGGTGTCTGTTAAATAGATGCGTTTAACTGCCCGGCTCAATAATTTTGTCGATGCTATAAATCGGGCGGTCCTGTGATTCGTGATAGGTTCGCACCAGAATTTCGGCCAGCAGCCCCATCAGGACAAACTGAATCGCCGTCGTCATCAGGATTAGCGAGATAATTAGCAGGGGATTGCGGTTCATCGACAAATTCTGCCAAAACTTGAAATATAGTACGGCCAGCCCCGACAGGATGGAGCCGGCGGCACAAATTCCGCCGATGCCGCCGAAGATATAAATCGGCTTGGTTGAAAACGATGCCAGAAATTTGACCGTAATTAAGTCCAGCATCACCTTGAAAGTCCGGCTCAGACCGTATTTGGTCTTGCCGGCGGTGCGGGGGCGGTGATTGACCTGCATCTCGGCGACTTTTTCGCCGCCCCAGCTTGCCAGAGCGGGGATAAAGCGGTGCATTTCCCCATATAATCGGATAGAGGACAGCGATTCTGCCCGGTATGCCTTGAGTGTGCAGCCATAATCGTGGAGTTTGACGCCGGTAATGGCGCCGATGAGCCAGTTGGCAAGCCGTGAAGGGAAAGTCCGCGTTACGGGATTATCCTGGCGGTCTTTGCGCCAGCCGCTGACGATATCAAAGCCTTCGTCAAGTTTAGCGACTAAGGCGGGGATGTCCGCCGGGTCGTTTTGTCCATCGCCGTCCAAGGGAACAATAATGGTGCCTTTGGCGTATTTAAATCCAGCGCTGAGCGCCGCAGTCTGTCCGAAATTACGCCGAAAGCGTATAATCCTGACTCGCGGCTGGTTTTTTTGTATCGCAATCAGGGTTTTGAAGCTGGCGTCGGTGCTGCCGTCATCGATAAACAGGATTTCATAGTGGAAACGACGGTCCAGAGCTTTGACGATTTCAGCACAGAGAGGCACTAAGTTATCGGCCTCGTTGAATACAGGTATCACGATCGATAATGTAACCGAGCTGTTATCTGTCATACTAATTCCACATTAATAGTCTTAACACATTATTTTAATTTTACTTGCAGTCAACCTTTTTGTAAAGTCCTATCCTGAATTACGTCGAAAAGACAGGTTGTTTTTTTCTTGCAATGTGATAGACTATCGGCGTTATTGAGAATAAAAACAAGAGAGAAGATAGTTGTTTTTTAAGGAAAAAATATGAAATTCTGGTTCGAAAGTGCAATCATATTAGCTTTGGTAGGAATTATGGCTGGGTTGTCCGGCTGTCAGAAAGAGCAAATTATAGAGCGTACGCCCGCACCGGCGACCGTTCAGCAAATGCCTTCAGTGTCCCCGTCGCCGGCACCCGTTGTTGATCCCGTTCCAACCCCGCCTCCAGCGGTAGTACCCGGCACAGCGGCTTCCATAAAATTTGAGAAGCTCGAGTTGGATTTTGGTCCCGTTGCTCCGTCTTCTGCAAATGATGGTGAATTTAAGTTTAGCAATGTCGGAAATGCCAAACTCACCATCAGCCATATTCAGAGCACCTGCGGTTGTACGGTTCCAGAACTGGACAAAAAAGAGTATTTACCGGGTGAATCCGGCACCATTAAAATCAGCTTTAAGGCTCCCGCCGCCGCGGCCGGCGCAATCCTTAAGCATATCTATGTTATCAGCAATGACGCGGCAAATCCTCGTGCAGAATTGGCAATTAAAGGATCTGTTGCGGTCAAAGTTGTTGCAGATCCCAATTCCCTCAGCCTTCGGTTCGATAAGGAAAATGCCGGCTTAAAGCCGCTAAAAGTGCGCAGTCTCGATGGCGCTGAATTCTCCATAACACATTTTATATGCGGCACTAACGCGATTACCGCCGAATTTGATGCAACACAAAAAGCCGTTGAGCACAGCCTTATGCTGGAAGCTGATATCGCCAAACTTCAGGATATGCCGACAGGTTCTATCCAGATTGGAGTCGATCACCCGCTTACGAAAGAAATTATTATAACTTACTTCTCATTAGAAGCTTATGAAATATCCCGTCCCCGTATTTTCCTGCAGAATGCAGAGCCAGGCGTGTCAATTGTCAAAGATGTCTGGATAAAGAATAATTACGGCGGACAAGTCGAAGTGGAATCCTGGCAGTCCCGTGCCGGCTATATGAAAATCATCGCACAAAATCGCCAAGGGGATCAATTGCGGCTGGATGTGGAAGTTACGCCGCCCCAGCAGAAACCCCCTACTGAACGGTATATTACAGATGAATTGAGCCTCAAAATGAAAGATGGCCGAACACTGACGATCCGATGTAACGGCTGGTTTAAGCTTGCCTCGCGGAGATAATTTGGATTTGATTGGTTGACAAGGAACTTCCGGGAGTGCGAATTGTCTAAATCCAACAGGGAACTGAGCAAGAGAAGATATCGGATAATTTGGTTTCAGGAAGTTGCGTATGCTTAAAACCTTACGAATAACAAGTATAGCAGCGGTAATTATTGCTGTTGCGGGGGTTTTGTTTGTGCTGGTTTTTGGGCTGCGCACCAATGCGGATACCGAGGCGTATCTTGAGAAACCTACCATTGTCGAACAACTCAAGGAAAAATCACAGTCTTTCTCTCAAAAAGAGGATAAGATATCTCCATTAGTGGCACAGTCAAAATCGTTTTCTCTGCGAATAGACCCTCCACCTCCGCCGCCGCCCCCACCGCCGCCCCCACCGACGCCAGGTACGAAAACTACAGGAGTAGCGTCTGTAGTGAATGTTCCGGTGGTCAAACCCAAGTTCGATTTAGTAGCGACGGCCTGCTATAACGACTTTCCTGGTAAGTCGTTAGCGCTGATCAATACGGTATCAGAAGGCTATAAATGGTACCGCACTGGAGATAAAATTGGTGTTTTGGTCATTCACGAAATTAGAGACGGCCGCATCGTTTTATACCAGAATGGCACGCTGAACAGTGAGATTACAATGCCTCAGACTCCATCATCTGTTCGTTCCTTGTTAAAAAGCGACCGGGCTGCCTCGGCCGCCTCGGCGGTTCCTGCGGCTGTATCTGCTGCCGCCTCGGCAGGGTCCGTTGATACGACTGCTTCATCGACCGATCCTGCGGCTGTCGCTGCAACACAGGCTGTTGGTACGATACAGTCTGCCAGTACAGATGTTGTTGCGCCTGAAACTTCTCAATATCCGACGGCTGGACGGCCGGGAGGTTCGAGGCGATTGATCCGGCGGGCGGCAAAAATCCCACCGCCCGGCGTGCCGATGGCTTCACAGCCGGCACCGGAGCCGGAGCCGACGCTGGAAGAACGCAGAAAATCAGTAGATGAAAGTCTATCTGGAATCAGGGGTTTGATTGGTCAGCCTGTTGAAGGTGAGACTCCCGAACAGCAGGCGGAGTCGCAAAAGGCCTGGAAAGAATTAATCGAAATTCTGGAAGCGGAAAAAAAGGCCCTTGATAAGGAAATTAGTGGCCAAAGCAGGGAAAAACCTTAATATGATTTAATGGAGATATGAAATATCTCATTATTTTGGAAATCCCCAAAAAAAAGGTTTATTTCCGACAGTAGGGGCAAAAAATTGACGAAAAAAAGAGTGTTCCGCATTCTTTGAGAAAGGCGGATTCGCTTTTGCAGAGGTGAATGGATTCAGGCAAGAAAAGCCGGAACAAACCGGCTTGTTTTTTGTCTATGTAAGTGCAGTACCCTATAACGGTTGAATTTGTGGCAACCATTTTTCGGGCAATGGAATAATCAGCCCGCCAAAAAGACTGGATTCCCGCCTGCGCGGGAATGACACAATACGCAAGTCAAGCGTTATGGCGCAGTAGTTTGTGTTTTTTTATAAGGGATTAATAATCCGGACCTATACCGTATAGAAATTTGGAGTGATGTATGTTTTCATCCGGAACATTCGGACACATTAAGAGCAAGAGCATTGTTGCGGCGACAGGTGTGTTATGTCTGCTGTTATCGTCGTCAATCTGGTCGGAAACATCGACAGGCGGCGTCTCTCGAAGCCGCTCCTACCGTTTTCGCCAGGCGGACGCCAAAAAGGCGATGCAGATTGTCCAGAAACTTGGTATTCAGGTCGAGATGCAATTGCATGCCTTGGATGTTCTTGTGATTACCTCTGATAATTCATCGGAATCCACACGGGCGTATTCCTTAGTGGAATTTTATGACAGCAAGGAACCGGTGGAGTTTGCGGTTCTTGGGACGGTGGCTGACAGTCGGGCTGAATCGATGCTCAAAGATGTTCTTAAGTCGCTGGGCGACATCAATACGGGGACGCTGCTGAATCCTCCTGCCAGAGGTACCAAGCAGGGGATTTTGGTGGATATTTATAAGGGGCAGTTTATTGTTCTGGGTGCTCCGTCAGAGCAGGCCAAAGTGGCGCAGTTGTACCGTGAACTGACGAAATCTGCGGATAAGCCGGTTGAACCCAATGTGCCGGTACCCCAAAAGCCGGCGGTAAAACCGGAGCCGAATGCCCTGACGGCAGCGGCAGTTGTTGTCGAGCCGGCCGTTAAGAAGGCTGAACCCAATGTGCCGGCGGCAATGCCTGCGCCGGTACCAGCCGAGAAAAAAATAGAAGACGCCAACCAGATACCATCGCCTATGCTTGAAAAGGCGACATCGAAAATTGCATTGGCATCCGCCGAACCCAATCTGCCCGTCCAGCAAGTCGCTGCGGATGATTTTTTCAGTGAGGAACTAATTAAAACGCTGTCGGCGGCAGCAGTCGAACCATCTGATGCGGTAAAGCCGGCTGAAAAACCGGCCATTGCGGAACCCATTGAGAAACCGCAGGATAAGCCAGCAGAAAAAGCCGCCGCCGTATCTGCCGTCCAGGAAGCCGCTGGCGAAATATCGCCGGTCGAACCCAATCTGAAATCACAAGACAAGCCTGTGGAAAAACCCGCCGCCCCAGCGGCTGCGGTAGATCAGGTTGAACCTGAATCCGTACCTGCCGAGTCGAATTTGTCTGAAGAAGAGGCAATGAAGCTGATTGCATCACTGATGAAGCAGGCACAGGAGGAAGAAAAGAAGGCATTGGCAGAAGCCGGCCGGCCGGGTGCAGAAGAAATACCGGCGGCGACCGATGCGGAGACAACGCCTGTCATTGAAACGCCGTCTTCATCTGCACAAGAATCCCAACCGGCTGAATCTACGGTGTCCACACCCCCGGCGGCTGAAAAGCCCGTAGTTCCTGTTCCCACACAGGTTGAGGCAACCGAGTCAGCCAAACCCAGACCAACCGAAGCGGCCGGCAAGGGCGACCAGAAGAAGCCGGATGCGAAGATTGGGGGTTCAGTTTCGGATACGGTCATTGCCAAATCCGAAGAAGAATTGGAATTGACGATTACGCTGCCGGAAAAGGTGCAGATTGTCGATTTGATTGAACTGGTTGGCAAGCAGCTCGGCTTGAATTATATTTACGACCCGACAAAGGTTACCGGCGAGGTGATGCTGAAGGTGCATGACGGCAAAATCAAGGTCAAAGACACTTACGCGCTGCTGGAATCGGTGTTGAAGTTTCGCGGTTTTGCGATGACTCGCCGGGGCAACCTGGTGACGATTGTGCCGGCCGCGGAGGCGCCGACGATGATTGACCCGCGGCTTCGCCTGCCGGATGATCCGATACTGCCGGGCGATGTGATTGTGAGCAGTATCTTTGAATTAAAAAATGTGAGTTTGAATAATGCCCAAACGGTTTTGCGTACAATGAATCTGGGTACAGCCTATCTGCCGATAGCCGAGACTAATACGCTGATCGTTACGGATTATGCGTATCGGATGGCCAAGATTGAAGAAGTGCTGCGGATGATTGATGTGCTGGGTCAGCCCAAGGAATACCGCAGCCGTCAGCTTGAGTACATGACGGCGGCGGAGCTGCTTCCCAAACTGCAGCAGTTGGCTTCGCAGATGAGCAATATCAGCGTTTCGGTCAGTACCGCCGGACAGTCTGCGCAGCGTCCGACGATGCCGCAGCCGGTGCAGCCAGGTCAGCCGCAGCCCCAGCCCGTACAACCGCAGACGGTGCCGGTTGCCGAGACTAATGCCAAGATGGTATTTTTGAGTCCCGATGAACGCACCAACCGTGTGCTGATGATTGGCTATGCCGACCAGATTGCGATTGTGGAGGATTTGATTGCAAGTCTGGATGTCAAGCAGCATCAGTTGCGGTATGTTAAAGAATATCCGATTCAGCATGTCGATGCGATGGAAATTATCAATGTACTCAACGAATTGGGTTTTGCGTCCGTGTCGGCAGGCAAGACCGGCCAGGCACCGACGACGCCGTACCGTGCGACGGCGCAGCCGATTCCGGGTCAGCCGCAGCAGGCACAGCCGCAACCGCAGGTGCAGCCTCAGATTGGGGTGGCCGGTGCGGCGGCGGGACAGGCGGATCAGCCGCTGATTTCGATTCGTCCCAATACCAATTCGCTGCTGGTCAATGCCACATCCGAACAGCATGAAAAAATTGAACTGGTCATCCAATATATCGACGTGGAACAGAAGGACCAGCGGACGATTAAGGAATATGAGATTCAGTATGTGGACGCCGGCGAGGTGGTTGCCACGATGGCGGATTTGGGCGTGATATCGCAACAGACAGCCTCTCAGATTACTGCTGCCAAGAGCGGCGGGTATGGAAGCCAATATGGACAATACGGCAGCGGTCAGTATGGACAAGGGCAGTACGGACAGAATCGTCCGGGAATGGTTGGTCAGCAGCCAATGCAGCCGGGGATGGAGCAGCAGCAGGCGACGACGCTGCTTACCGCCGAAGGGACGGAAAAGGAATTGACCGCCGCCGAACCGCAGATTTCGATTTTGGAGACGACCAATTCGCTGCTGGTTCACGCCACGCCTCGTCAGCATACCTCGCTGGCGATGGTGATTGCGTATGTCGATAGACAGCTCGATGAACTGACGACGCCGTATGTGGTCTATCCGCTGGAAAATCAGGATCCTGAAGAGCTGGCGACGACGCTCAACGATTTGATTCAGGAGACGATGGAAAAAGCCGCGACGGGAACCCCCTCGGCGCCGGATGCCAAGATTCAGACCCAGCCGAGTGCGACTGGTTCAACTCTTCCCAAAAAAGAAGAGCTGAAAGTCCGGATTATTCCCGATCCTAAATCCTATTCACTGATTGTCTATGCCAATAAGAAAAATCAGCAGTGGGTTGCTTCGCTGATTAAACAATTGGACGAGTATCGTCCTCAAGTGCTGCTGGATTGCACCCTGGTGGTTATTAACAAAGATGAATCTTTTAAATACGATATGGATATCGTAACCAAAACCTATGATGACTCAGCCTTGAGATCTCCTTCTCCCATAAGTACTATTTCAGGGAACTTCAGTGAGCAATCTTACGGTGAGGCACGCTCAACAAGCGGTTCCTTTACAGGATTCTTCAACAGCGAAATGGTGCAGGCCTTGCTGGAAGCAGTACAAACTAAAAGTTATGGCAGGGTTATGGCCAGACCCAAGATATTGGTCAACGATAACCAGGAAGGCGAAATTAAAACCCAAAATACAACTTCAATTGCACAACAGAAAAGCATTATTCAGCCGGGTACCGATACGGGGCAGACGATTACGACAACCGATGTAAGTTTTGCCGAATACTCGGAAGGTGTAACGTTGAAGATTAAGCCTCATATCAGTAAGGGTGAGATGTTACGGCTCGAAATTACACTCGGCAGATCGGACTTTAAATTGCAGCAGGATGTAAAGGTTGCAGGAGAATCCTATCCGCGTCCGCCGGATATTCTTTCGACGGATGTAACAACGGTAGCCACTGTTCCGGATGGGACAACCATCATATTAGGCGGGCTGGAAGGCGTTGACCAGCAGAAAAGCAGTACAAAAGTACCGATACTGGGGGATATACCGATAGTAGGTGGATTGTTCAGGGGTATCGATGACAGTGGATCCCAGAGCAAACTCTATGTCTTTGTTAAAGCAAATGTGCTTCGACCCAGCGACCAAGCTGAAGGATTGGAAGACATACGCCGGGTATCTGGAAAGAATCGTGAAGCATTTGAGGCTATGGAAAAAAGTTTCCAAGAACACCAGGATTGGCCAGGAATTAAACCGAAGCCAATGGATCCAGAGAAGGTTTTGGAAGAAGATGACAATCCTGGAGTGCCGACAAGGCCGCAGTCTGAAAGCAAGGCTGTAGAAGTTCAGATAGATTAGTGATGAAAGATTTACTGATACAAACCGCCCGGCAGACGGGCATTGCTAACGCCGATATCCTTGAGCAGTATTTGGCAGAACATGCCGGGGATAAGCGGCGTATTGATCAGGTTTTGCTGTCTGCACCGCAGTTGACCGAAGATGTTACCTTGCGTCTGTTCGCATCGGCTTTGGGGGCGGTCTATCTGGACGACATTCCCGCCGGCTGCGTTCCCAAGGCGTTTATCGAGCGGGTGCCTGCGACCTACGCCCAGCATCATTATTTAATTGGTTATTCGCGTCCGGAGGATAACGGGGCGATGACCATTGTAACGGCTAATCCGCTCAGTACCGCCGTTATCGACAATGTCGCCAAGATGCTGGGCCAGTCCGTGCAGACGGCGTTTGCCACGCGGGCGGCGATTACCTCGGCGATTGACATTGCCTACGAACAGAAAAACACCGTCATTGAGGAAGTCGCCGAGGAACTGGATTCGCAGAATCTCGACCAGCTCGTCGATGAGGTCGAAAGCAGCGATGACCTGCTGGATGTGGTCAACCGCCCGCCGGTGATTCGTTTGGTCAATGATATTTTATTTCGCGCCTTGCAGATGCGCGCCAGCGATATTCATATTCATCCCTATGAGACGCGCTTGCAGGTACGTTACCGTGTGGATGGCATTCTGTACGACACGCTGACACTCAACCGCAATGTGCTGTCGCTGATTATTTCGCGTATCAAGGTGATGGCGGGGATGGATATCGCCGAGCGGCGTATGCCGCAGGATGGGCGGTGCAGTGTGCGCGTTGGTCAGCGGGAAATCGACCTTCGCGTCAGTACAGTGCCGACCAGTTACGGCGAACGGTCGGTGCTGCGTATTCTGGATAAGAGTACGGGTATTTTGACGCTGGAACAGCTCGGTTTTGCCGAAGAAGACCGGGCGGGCTTCGACAAGATGATTAACCGGTCGCACGGCGTGATATTTGTGACCGGCCCGACGGGCAGCGGCAAGAGTACGACGCTGTATGCGTGCCTGAACCGGATTGATTCGCGTGAAAAAAATGTGATGACCGTCGAAGACCCGATTGAATATCAGTTGGACGGCATCAGTCAGATGCAGGTTGCCACCAAGAAAGGTATGACGTTTGTCAATGCCCTGCGGCATATTCTGCGTCAGGACCCGGATGTGATTATGGTCGGCGAGGTGCGCGACCGCGAAACGGCCGGTATGGCGATTCAATCGTCGCTGACAGGGCATTTGGTGTTCAGTACGCTGCATACCAATGATGCGGCCGGGGCGGTCAGCCGTCTGCTGGATTTTGGGGTAGAACCGTATTTAGTCAGCTCATCGCTGATTTGCGTTCTGGCACAGCGTCTGGTGCGTAAAATCTGTCCGGACTGCCGGCAGGCATACGAGCCGCCGGCTCACGAATTACGGGAAGTCGGTGTGGCTTCGCCGGGCAAAAACACAGTCTTTTATATGGGCGCGGGCTGCTCAAAATGCTTTGAGACAGGCTATCGGGGACGAACGGGCATTTATGAACTGATGACGGTAACCGAGGAGATTCGCGAGATGATATATCGCCGTGAGACGGCCGGTACGATTAAGAAAAAAGCCATCGAACAGGGGATGCAGACGCTGCGGATGGACGGCGCCCGCAAGGTGGTATCGGGTGTTACGACTATCGCCGAAGTACTTCGTGTGACCCAGGCGGATGCGGACTAATTGAAACCATAAAACAATATGCCCAGATTTTCCTATATCGCAATCACATCAAGCCGCAAAACGGAAAAGGGCGTCGTCAGCGCCGAGAGCGCCTTTGCCGCCCGCAAGCATCTTCGCAGCAAGGGTCTGCATCCGACGGAAATTAACGAATTGGCGTCGGAAAAGGCGCGGCGTAAATGGATGCTTTTTCCGGCGGCGTCCGCCCGCAAGCAGGTGGCGGCGTTTACCAAGGAACTCAGTACGATGCTGACAGCGGGAATCAAATTGACCGATTCGCTGGGCGTTCTGGTGTCGCAGGTTAGCGATCCGGGACTGCGCGCGGCAGTCATCGATATCCGCGATAGGGTGGTTACGGGCGAATCATTTGCCGAGACGCTGACCGAATACGGCCAGTATTTTGATGTGATTTATGTCAGTATGATGCGGGTCGGCGAGGTAACCGGCACGCTGGAAAAAAGCCTTGCGACGATGTCGGTTTTTATGGAAAAACGCCAGCGCATCGAAGCAAAAATGACAACGGTGATGATTTATCCGGCGATTCTGATTATCGGTTCTATTGCTGCGGTGCTGATTATTACGATCAAAGTGATACCGATTATCGCCGAGCAGATTGTCAAGACCGGCCAGCAGCTTCCCTGGCTGACTCGGGCACTGGTGGGTTTTGCCAATGTGATGACCAGTTGGTGGCTGATTTTGATTTTGGCGGGTATCGCAGGAATTATTTGGGGGTATCGGCGGCTGGTTAGCACGCCCAGGGGTGCGTATATGCGGGATAAAATGATATTGAATCTGCCGGGCATCGGTCCGCTGATTAAGCAGCGGATTGTGTCGCGGTTTGCTTCGACGCTGGCGACGCTGCTGGCGTCGGGGCTGTCGATGGCCGAGTCGCTGCGGGTCGTCTCGCAGGTTACAGGCAACGCGATTATGAACGAGGCGGTCAAGCAGTCCCGCGATAGGATTTTGTCGGGAGCGGATATCGCCACGCCGCTTCGCGAAAGCGGGGTCATTGACCCATCCATCTCGCACATGGTGGCCGTCGGCGAAAAAAGCGGCGAGCTGGAACACATGCTCAAGGTCATCGCCGAGAATCTGGATGCATCCAGCGATTTAGTGATTGAGCGCATCAGCGCCGCTATCGAGCCGGTGATTATCGTCGTGCTGGCCATCGTCATCGGCGTAATCGCGTATGCGACGCTGCTGCCGCTGATTAAATTTTCGGCGGGACAATTTTAACAGGATAAAACAATAATTTCTTATATGAGGTATGTATGAAGACACGGAAAGCAAAACAATCTGGTTTTACGCTGGTGGAAGTGATGGCGGTCATTATCATTATCGGTCTGCTGGCGGCGCTGGCGGCCAAGAACTTTCTGGGGCAGACCGACAAAGCCAAAGTAACCATCACCAAGGCGACGCTCAAGACGCTGCACGAGGCGGTCAATATGTTCAAGATGGATACGGGCCGCTATCCGAGCGAGGAAGTGGGGCTTGTGGAACTGGTGGAAATGCCAACCGACATTCAAGGCTGGGCGCAGGGCGGGTATCTGGAAGGCACCAAGGTCCCCAAGGATTCGTGGAAAAATGATTTTGTGTTCCAGTTGAATCCCGAGAGCGGCAAGCCGTTTGCGATAATCAGCTATGGAGCCAACGGCAAGGAAGGCGGCGAAGGATATGATGCCGACCTTATCAGTACGGACTTGGAATAAGTGCGGTTCGGATTTCCGCCGGCGGCCTGGGTTAGTGCTGGTGGAGATGCTGATGGTGCTGGCGATCATCGCGATGCTCACATCGCTGGCGATGCTGGGCATCTCGGCGATGGCCGGCAAGAGCAAATTTATGCGGCGGGCTGAAAATCTGGCCGGCGTGTTTCAATCCGCCTATATTGCCGCCCAGGAAACCGACCGCCGCTATGCGGTGGTGCTGAATCTGGCCGAACAGAGGTGGGTGCTTCGGCAGTTTTTGACGCTGGATTTGCAGACGTTGTCCGATGAAGAGGCGATTCTGCGTTCGGGGACTTTTGATGAGCATTTTCAACTGGCGTATGTGGTGTATGATGATTTGGATGACACCCGTCAGATGGGTGAAGATGTGACCGAAGCACGGTTTTATGCCGGCCATGGCGGTTGGCAGTTTGGCGGCAAGGTGGTGATTCTGGACGGCGAGGGCAATCCCTGGACGATTTTGGTGTATCGTGCGGGAAGACCGGTGCAGTTGTTCGAAGGCGATATTGATGTAGCGTTTCTTAAGCCGACGCCGGCGGCGCAGCTGCCGTTTTAAGCGGGAATCAGGACGATGAGCAGATATCCAATCAAGCGTTCATTGCGGCATTTCAGGCGGGCGTTTACGCTGCTGGAAGTGGCTGTAGCGCTGGTGCTGATATCGGCTATTCTGGCCTCCGTGCTGGTTGTCATGCAGCAGGTGCAGGGCGCGATGATGAATATGCGGCTCAAGACCATTGCGTTTGAAATTGCCCGCCACAATCTGGAAACGCTGCTGTCGCAGGCCAGTGTGTCCGATACGGCTGATTTCGGCTTCAGTGAATTGTATCCGGATATTGATTGGCAAACGGTAGTTGAGCCGTTTTATGAGCCCATTAGTAACCGGCTTTGGATACGCGGGGTATGTTCAGCGGGTTTTACCGACAGCGACGGACAGCGTCAGGATGTGGAGTTAAGCGCCTGGCTGACGGGATTGACCGCTCAGCAGGCCAAGCAGGTGCTCGAACAGCAGAAACGCAAGGAGGACTATTTGTCCCAGTTTGCCGAAACCGATATGGGGCAATGGCAGTCGCGGCAGCGGGAGTTGACTGCACAGTATATTACGGAAGAAAAGTTGGATGTCGATGCGTATTATGAATTTGTGGAACGGCAGGATTTTCGGCGTATGGATTACATTGCTCAGAATGGTTACGATAAAGGCTATGTGGATTTTATGGAGCAGCAGGCTCAGGAAGAAAGCGACTTTCTCTATCAGCTTGGCGTCAAGTACGACGATTATGTTGCCTATTTGGAAAAGAACCGCAAGTATCTCGAACAGGGCGAGCCGGATTTCACAGAGGAGCCGTCGATGGACGATGCAGAAGCCGAGCCGCAGGATCTGCCCGCGGATGGACAGGAAAATAAGCATCCAACCCAAAAGCCGAAATCCGAAATGGATGAACTCAAAAAGGCGCTTGAGGGTATGGGCTGGGATGAGAACCAGATTAATGATTTTATGAATAAATAAAAATGACAAACAGCGCTGGACAATTAAATAAGGTCAGGACATCGGGCGGTTTTACGCTGGTGGAGATTCTGACGGTGCTGATCATTTCAACGATGATTGTGATGGCGGCGATAATGATTTTTGGCCGTGTTCGCGCCGACGCGGCCGCAATCAATTTGCGGCTAGACCGCCAGAATCTGCCGCAGGAAATTCTGCAGAAGATCGCCGAAGACCTGGACCGTCTGGCCGTGCCGGGTTTTAACGCAAAGGTATCATTCCGTAATAAAATCGATAACGGCTTTAATACCGCTCAGATGATTATCGAATGCAGGTATGATACGAATGCGGCGCCGTCGGTACCCCGCAGGTACGAACAGGCTGCGGCGTCGTCGAGACCCCAGGATAACCAGGGGGCTGCGGCGGCATCGAATTCTCAGATTTATGAACGGATTGTCTGGCAGGCCAATTATGACCTCAGCATTGACAGTTTGGTTTTGTACCGCAGTCATAGCGGATTGAATTATGAGGACAAGGTGGTTGATAAAGCCCGCCAGGAAGAGGTCGGCGAAGAACTGTTTGTTCCAGTCTATCCCGGTCTGACGCATTTTCAAATTGAGGCGATTAGCGGAACCGAACAACCGCAGCCGCTATGGCAGTCCGATGCGCTGCCTCGCGGCATTATAATTCATTTATCTACCGAACCGTTCCAGGTGCAGCCGGACGGTTCTCTTGCTTTGCTGCAGGAAAGCATCATTACCCGTGCGGTGGCCATTGACCGGACTCGGCTTGTAATTTATAATTTTGTCGCTCAAAAATACGATGCTGACCCCAATGCTATGCCGCAAGACCCCAATACATCAGCCCCCTCTCAATCGAATTCCAAAACAGATAAAGAAGCGCAGAAAAAAACAGATGGGGCGTCTGTGAAACCGAATGAAAAAGAAACACCTGACAACATATCGCCGGGCCGCCGCTGACAGCCGGCCGGGTGCAGCACTGATGCTGACGCTGGTAACGCTGGTCTTGCTGACGGCTATCGTTACCGCTCTGTCGGTGCGCGTCGCCAGAGCCAAACACCGTCTTGCGTATATGATGGATTATCAGCGGGCGCGATATGGTCTGGATTCCGCTCTAAAATATATGTTCGCTGTGTTTCCGGAGAGCAAGGCGTCGCTTGCCGGCCGCAAGGATGCGCCCGATTTTTCGGATTTATTCTGGATGAGTCCGCAGCAGTACGATCAATTTATTGTTTCCTGGGCGTCCCAGTTGGAAGACCCGAAAATACTCAATAAATATCTCAAAAAGGGCGCCCAGATTCTGCGTGAAAAATCAGATCCTTCCACATCGTCAGGAATCATGGACACGATGTTTGATCTGTTTACCGGCGAACCCAATCGGACAACCGGATATGATCCCAATGACCCTTCCCAGATGGCGGAGTATCTCGACCCTAATCAGATTGTTGTTCCAGGTCCCTGGGGGCCGACATGGCCTCAAGTCATCGAACCGGTAGAATTAGAAATGTGCGGCTGTCAGGTGCGCATTACCGTGGAAGATGAGAATGCCAAACTGCCCCTGAGCTGGGCGGTCATGGGCAGCGTGTCCGAGAACCGCCAGGCGACGGCCGCCTATCAAACATTTGCCGAATGGATGCAGATACCGGATGAACAATTGGATGAGCTGTTCAGCCAGATGGAAGAGATTGTCGAAAAAAAGAAATATACGCTGAATCCGTCTCCGATGCTGCTGACGCCTGCGTCGCAGTCGGCGGCTCCTCAGCCTGCACAGTCACAGCAATTTTCGACATCCCGTCGTCGTCGCAGGCCGCCGGTTCCCGTGCAGGCAAAGGATTTGCCCCTGTATAGACCTGCGCTTGCCAATTGTGCGGACTTTGCCAAGTTGTTTCACAGTTCGATGCTCAATACCGAACCGTTTGCGGTTTTACTGCCGCAAAAGGCATTTGCCGATGAATCGGCCCTCAAATATATGGGTGTATGGGGAACTCAGCGGGTCAATATCAATACTGCTCCCCGGCATGTGCTGGAGGCGGTGTTCACATTCGGGGGCAATGCGGTCGAAATTGCCGAAAAAATTATCATCCGCAGAAAGGAAAAGCCCTTTTCCAGTATCAAAGAATTGCGGGATGCGAATTATTCCGATTCGGATTCCATTGACCGTGCGCTAAATTATATTGATATCCAGAGTAATGTTTTTACAATAAAAATAATCAGCCGAAGCGGCAGTGCACGGGCAACGGCGGTGGCCGCGATTGTCAAAGAAAACAAGCAAATGGAAAAACTGGCCGTCATTTACGGCCGATGAAATCAGGAGTGCGACAGTGGAAAAAGAGAATTATCTGGGAATCTACCTGACACCGGAAGGGCTGTACGGTGCGGTCTTGTCCGGCGAGTCCGTGCGGTGCTTTTTTATCGCAGCGGCTGCACCGATTGAACCGGCCGGACAATCTCCGCTGACGGCATTAGCCCGGCAGGCGATGCTTCAGGCGGATAATTTAGACCAGACGGCCGTTGCGGTGCGGTGTGCAATGGTCAATCAATTCCAGCATCATTCGGAATTTACCGACGCCCGGCAGATTGACAGCACCATTCGGTTCGACGCCGAAGAGGTGGCTGCTGCGGATGCTTCCTCGCTGGCGATAACGTATGAGATAAACAGTTCCGACAGTTCCGGTTCCAATGTTACGATCTACACATCCAATCGACAGACCTTGACGGATATGCTGTTGGATATGCAGGCGGCAGGGTTGGATCCGACGGTGATGGAGCCGGATGCGGTGTGTCTGGCTCGGGCGATTGAAAAGGCCGGGACAATGGACCCGCAGGCAGTCCTGGTTCTGTTGCACGAAAAAACGGTCTATCTTGTCCGGCAGATTCAGGATGGGCAGTCGCCTTATATTCGGACGCTGTTGATAGATGAGCAGGGGGATCTGACCCAGTGGCTTTCCCGTCAGATTGTGATTACAGCCGCATCGATGCCCAACGGACAGCAAGTCAATACGGTTCAGATGCTCAGTTCAGACGCCCGCATCGATGCCTCTCGCCTCGCAGCGCTTTGCGGGCTTCAGGTTAATACAGTGAACTTAACACAAAAACTGGCTCTGGAATTGCCGTCTGAGTATCCCCAGGGACACGAGGGGGCGTTTTGGATTGCCGTCGGTGCAGTCCAGGCATTTAGCGGACGGGTTCGGCGGGCGGATTTCCGCAGGGATTTTATGCCGTACCAGGGCCGCCGCCGGCTGATTCAAAAGAGCCTGCGCGTGGTCAGTATCTCGCTGACGATATTCTTTGTCGTATTAGGACTGCATTTCCAGCTCAAAGCGTTTCGTATGAGTCGGGATGTCGGGCGGCTTCGTAGCAAATTAGTTGAGGACTATAAGTCTTCGATGTACGGCAAGAATCCGCCTGCTACAGAATCCATCAGCGGCAGACTCCGCCGCGAGCTGGCTATCGCCAAAAGCCGTGCCGAGGGCAAAATTGACGAAAATGCCATCACATCCCGATTGACGTATGTGCTGGAGGCGTTTAATAAAACACCGGCGTCTGTCCAGTTTAATATTGAACAGCTATCCATCAGCGAGCGAACCATTGTGCTTCGCGGCGATACCGGCGGCAGAGTCCAGACTCGTGAGGTTCTGGATGCAATCAAAAAACATCCGCGCTTAAAGGTCAACTCTGAGACGTTGAGTACGTCGGCGGATCGCGACCGGTTTAATATTACACTTACCATTTCGGAGCCATAAGAAAATAGCCATGAAGCAATATATACGCAATCCGTTGTTTTATATGATAGGGATGCCGTTGGCGGCGATGCTGTGGTTTTTGCTGGCGTTTGCCTGGGCTTATCCGCAGGGGCAGCGAAACTGGGATGCGGCAAAAACAGAATTCGAGGAGTCCCAAAAGCATCTGGGAGACATTCTGGCCCTTGAGCCGCAGCGATTGGCTTATCAGCAGGACAAAACAAAAAACAGCGAATTTGACTTCACCAATATGGTGGACCAGTTTGCCAAGCAATATGCCGTTGGTGCAGCGGATTATACGCTCAGTGTTCACAGTCCGTATAAGAAATCCGGCAAGACCGCCAAAAGCGCCGACCTGACCATCAAGGCGATTGATATGGAACGCCTTTCCAAATTCATTTCTGCGATGCTGATTCGCTGGCCGGAAATGGAATGTGAACGGCTGGCTCTGGAAAAAAACAATGTCGGGAAAAATTCCTGGAAAGTCTCGATGAAGCTGACCTACTATTATTGAACGGGGTTGTTTGCGGAGCAAAAGCTGTCATGGGCGTAGTAGAAATTGCCATCTGTTAGCTGTGAGCAATTAGTCATTAGAGGCACTTCGACGATATAGTTGTCATCGACCAAATACCGGCTGTCTGTCTCTGTCCCGCCGGATACGCAGATATGAATCGCAATCCGCTGGTCATCGTAGCAAGTCCGTGTTGTAACGCCTGCCACATCCATCTTTTTAATCCCGATGTATTTCAAATGATAACATAAGTCATTGTTTTGTAATTAGTTATGCAAATAATGGTCTGTCTTTTTAAGTTTTCCTCCGGCCCCCCCTCGTCCAGAGCCAGTGAACCGTTAACCCGCGCGAACAGTTCCATCTTATTTCAAGGGTGTTTCTGTTCAGCCCATGGGGGCAACCGCAAAACGCGCCGAAATATCGGGAAGTTTAAGTTTACAAACCCCTTTTCTTGGGTTATGATAGAGTTGTAATGTTGCGATAATGGACGTAAAATGGCCGACAGGGCAGGAAAAGTCCTAACGGTCGGTTATCAGATGTCTTTGTGGAGTGATGTATGCCCAGGAAATTCAAAATTGGTATCGACGATGCCCGGCGGCGGGTGCTGAAGTTCTTCCCGATATTGCGCAAGGTCTATCCGGATGTCAAGGTCTCCCTCGACCACACCAATCCGCTGAAACTGCTGATTGCCACAAGCCTTGCCGCTCAGTGCACCGATGCGCGGGTCAATATCGTTTCCAAAACGCTGTTTCAAAAGTACCGCAAAGCCGAAGACCGCATTTCCGGCGACAATGCTCCATCCAGGCCAGCAGTACAAAACCAAAACCGTACATAAATTTTACACCCGCTAACCGCAACCAACTTTTTAAGAAAGGATCGATGAAATGAATACAGTAGCAACCAATCTATTTGCAGCAGGTGTTCCCTGGCATCTGCTCGACACGGCAATTCTGTCGGCATTCCTTGTCGGGATGATTGTCATTGTCCTGTGGTCGATGATGAAAAAAGAAGAAACGTCTGCGGATTATTTTCTGGCCGGCCGCAATGCCAAATGGATAGAAATCGGATCTTCTATTTTCGCATCGAATATCGGCTCGGAGCATTTGGTCGGCCTGGCCGGCGCCGGCTTTGTAAGCGGCATGGCCATGGCGCATTGGGAAATGCACGCCTGGCTGGTTTTAGTGCTGGGCTGGGTGTTTGTGCCGTTTTATGACCGCATCAAAGTTTTCACCATGCCTGAATTTCTTGAACACCGTTTTTCTGCGGGATCCCGTTCGATTTTGTCAATCATTTCGCTGGTCAGTTATGTCCTGACTAAGGTTGCGGTAACCGTTTATTCCGGCGGCGTGGTCTTCAGCACCGTTTTTGGCATAGACCGTATTCCAGAGTCTGTTCCGCTGATTGGCGGACTGGACATGTTCTGGGTGGCCGCGATTGGTCTGGTTGTGATTACGGGTATTTATACCGTAGCCGGCGGGATGAAGGCGATTATGTACACGTCGGTTCTTCAGACACCCGTGCTGCTGATCGGTTCGATTGTGATTTTGGTCATCGGTCTTATCAAGGTGGGGGGCTGGTGGGAAGTCGAGCGTCTATGCGGCGAAAAGATGCGATTGGTTCGTCCTCTTGCGGATAAACAATTTCCGTGGCTGGGTGTGCTGTTCGGCTCAATGATTATCGGATTCTGGTATTGGTGTACCGACCAATTTATCGTCCAGCGTGTATTGTCCGGAAAGAACCAGAAAGAATCACGGCGCGGCGCGATTCTGGCAGGCTATTTCAAACTGCTGCCCGTTTTCATCTTCCTGGTACCCGGCATGATTGCATTTGCGTTGTCCAAGAAAATCGATCCAGCGACCGGAAATGCCATACTTCAAATGCCCCTGGATGCGGCCGGCGAACCCAAAAGCGATACCGCATTTTCTGTTTTAGTGGCGCAGCTTCTGCCGATTGGATTTAAAGGCGTCGTCGTCTGCGGCCTTCTGGCAGCACTAATGAGTTCGCTGGCGTCGCTGTTTAATTCTTCAGCGGCGCTGTTTGTCGGCGATTTTTATAAAAAAATTCACCCTACAGCCAGCGAGAAACATTTAGTGGTGGTTGGACGTATTGCCACAGCAACCGTTGTGATATTGGGTATCTTGTGGATTCCTGTAATGAAAGGTTTGGGCAGCGTTTTATATCTCTATCTGCAGGATGTACAGGGGCTGCTTGCACCTGCAATCGCCGCGGCGTTTGCGGTAGGTGTGTTCTGGAAACGAGGCACCGCATCCGGCTGCCTGTCGGGAATGATTGTCGGATTTGGGCTTGGTATGTTCCGTCTGCTGCTGAATGTGCTGAAAAATAAAGAAATTATCAGTGACGGTTCTGTTCTTTATTCTATTGCTTCGATCAACTGGCTGTATTATTGCGAAATCCTGTTTGTGCTTTGTATTCTGATTATGGTTGTCGTCAGCCTGCTGAGCAAAAAGCCTACGGCGGAGCAGTTGCGGTTTACCTATTACGTCTCAACGCCCGAAGAAAAAGCTGCTACTCGCGCGAGCTGGAACGGCTGGGACATTTTCCATTCGGTGATTATTCTGAGCATCATTGTCGCCTTCTATGCGTATTTCTGGAGTCGAGGCGCTTAATAATAACTGCGGATGCTTAGATAGAAAATGAGTTGGCAGGGGCGGGCTCAAAACCCGCCCCCGTGGTTGTGGACAATGTTGCTGCAATCAAAAACTGTATCGGATGGCCGAATAGGTATTGGTGTTGTTTTCAAACTGGCCGAAGAACGAATAAGGATAATCGCCGAAAAAGATATTTGAACCGGCTTCCCAACTGAGACTGTCGCTGATTTTGTAATGGACATTGGGACGCAGGTACACATCCCGGTCTGTCGGTGAGAAGTAGGCGAACACCGACAGCCGCAGGTTCTGATTCATCAGCAGTTTAGTCAATCGCACTGTCAGCAGTTGGCGATACTCATCCCGGTTGGCATACGATGTGGTTTTTTTGTAGTCATCATACTGCAGCAATTGCTCGATATAATACTGGATGCCGCCGGTCAAATTCGCGGCTAGTTCCTGCGTGTATCCGATCAGATAACGCATTTCCGAATTGTTGATATATCCATCTTTGCCGCCGCGGTCATCGGCGGAATCATAGTAGCCGACCTCTGCATTTGCGATACCCTTGCCGACAGTGCCCTGGACGCTGGCGCCATAGACATTCAAATCCGGAAAAATTGCGACTCCCGAAGGCGGTTGACCGGCGGGACTTTTCCAGAAACCGTGATAACCGTAGAGGGCGAATTCATAATTGTTGATATTCTTATACGCCCGCATCGCAATTTCATCATCCTGGAACCACTGATCCGGTCGGTCGTCGCGAATGATCGCATCCTGTCCAGCGTGCCTGCCCAGGGCGGCGTTCCAATACGATACATACTCGCCGTCAATATACCGGTCAGGGTCAAACTGCGGCGTATAGACGATATCAAGGTTGGCAACATCGTGGAACAAGCTGACCTTGGCGGCGTCGGAGGGGGCTTTGAGATAATCCGTATCGCGGCCGATGAAAAACGAGTTCCAGTCTTTGGCAAACAAGTCATTGATAAAAACCAAATCACCAGTGCCCCAAGTCAGGATTTGCCGGCCTATTTTTACATCCATCCAATCGGTCGGACGGGTAAAGATATTAGCTTCACGCAGATCAAAATCGCCCTGTTCCGTGACCAGGTCTCCAAAGAAATCGCCCCTGACCTTAAAATCCGCCCAGTCGGTCTGCCCGAATAAATCGATATCCAGACGGCTTTCCATCACCGAGATGTTTTTTTCGTATTTGTCATTTCGAGTGCGGTAGCCGCCGCGGATTTCGAAAAAGCCATGCACTTCAAACGGCCAGTTTTCGCGAGTACCATGCGGTTCGGTACCGGCAGCATCCGTCTGTGCCTGTGCCGGCAGAGGTAGTCCAAAGCAAATAATGCAAGCCGCACAGGCCATTTTCAACATAAGTGTACAATTCATGATGGTTTTCCAAATACGATTCTACCGCATTGCCTGCATTGGCGGTCTGCGCAGATAGCGTTCGGTGAAAATATCTTCCAGATTCAGATTGTACTGCACATTGGAGAATTTCATTTCCGTCGTGCTGCCCGTTCGCAGGTCCTTGACAACCGCATCCATAACCGTCGGATAGTGGACATCCTTATCGCCTTCCTTGACGGCAATGGACTCTATCTTTTTGGACTCCACGGTGCGGTACAATTGCCCCTGCCTGTCATAGTACTCCATCTTCGTCGGAAGGAAATTGTTTCGGTCAATGGACACATCGTAGTATGAAAACTCTACCGTTTCGGGTTTGAGCGGTGTGTTTTTTATCACAAACACGGCGTCGGTTGATGAAACCAATTCGTGCTTATCTTCGGCCAGATTGCGCCCCGACACATCCTCATACAGGAAATCTGAACCGACAAAGCTGGTGCGCTTGTCGCCGGCAGCAACTCGCTTGACCAAATCCAGATTGGGCAGATAGAGCCAGCGGTCATCGTCTTTGTTTTGGGCGGTGTTTTTATGCACCATAAAGACCATTTTGCGGACGTCAGCAGGGTTGAGAAAATACACAAAGTATTTCTGGTCGCCGCCTTTGTCGATATTTTTCCGCAGAATGATAAACTCCCGCGTTCGAGTGCGGTTTTGATTGTCGGTGATAGTCATACTTACTTTACTTTTGCCGTCAATGCCCTGATAGTAGGCGGCGATATTGGCTTTACTGACAATCTCATCGGCAGACAGAGCGGGGGGCTGCTCTGCTGCAGCGGCAATACCGGAAAATACAATTCCGACCATCCAGAACAATACCATTGGTTTCATCTTACGCCTCACTTTCTTGTTGTTGGTTGTTTTTTATTTTACACGCTTTGCGGCGTGATGCAATCCCGCAAATCAGCACCAAAACCGGCAGGAATGCAAGGCTTATCCATGTCATTTTTGTAGGATTCAGCCCCCAGAACTGCTGGACATTCATTGCTACGACAATCACCGCCGATACCGAGGCGGTCAGGCACAAGCCGCAGTTGCAGCTTGCCGGCATCGGATTACTGACATTTTGAAAGAGCTGCTTTTCCAGCAGTTTCATTAGGGCCGGCAGAATGAACATCGTTACCGCACCCGACAGACCCATAATCGCACAGATAAAGACGCCTACGGTTTTATACGGCACCAGCGGGGCGGCCAGCAGCGGCAGAAAGCCGATGGCGATTACCAATACATTGCGTGCGATAGCGAGAGCAGGCTCACCGAAAATTTCCGGCGCCAGCTGCTGCCAGCTTTGTCCGGTTCGGTGCATATCCCGCGCTCGTTCCAAAAAATGAATTGCAAAGTCCACCGACATTCCCAGCGTCAGCGCCGACAGCACCGCCACCGGCATATCATAATCTTTGCCGTAAATCCCGATAAACCCATAGATGCCGACAATGGTAATCGTCAGCGGTATCATGCTCAGCAGTCCCCACAGCACCGAACGGAACAGAATAATCATCATCAGGAAAACCATCAGGAAGCTGCCCAAAAACGATTGCAGCATCCCCCAGACCATCTTGCTTTGCCAGACGATATTGACATAAGTCAGCCCCGCCCAGTTGTGCCGAATTGCCAGCGGCGGAGGATTGTCGGTGAAATACGCATCGACCGCTCTGACGACCTTTTCCATATCCTTGTTGTCGCCGCTTTTGAGCTGCAGCCAGATGTTGGCATGCAGAAAATCCGGCGTCACCAGATGCCACAGATACTGCGGTTTATGACTGCTTTGATACTGCATCAGACATTCGCTGACGCCTTTGATGCTGTCCGGGATACGGTAGTTTTCCTTCTTGCCGTCAATCAGTTCCTGATTGACCTTGCGGACAACATCAGCCACAGAGCTGCTCTTGCCGACCAGCCCGATTTGTTCCAGATGGTTTTGCAGATCGATTAGATACCGCAGCATTTGCGGCTGTTTGAAAATGCCCAGGCGTTCTTTTTCAATACCCACATACGCATCAACCTCATCCCATACCGCAAAATCGGCGTCGGATGCATCCGTGCTTTTTTGGTTGACAAATGCAGACAGTTGTTCAAGCAGGGCATCCTCTGTCAGATTGCCTGCGGCCAGTTCGGCGAGTTTTGTTGCCGTCTGTTTAATGATAGCATCGGCGCCGGGATTGGCGGGCTGCAAATCACGGACTGCCTGGCTGAATCCTTGTTCGAGATTTTTCACAAAACCCGAAGAGGCCGTTTTTGGGGCTGGAGCATCCAAAACCAGATATGCCATATATGTCCCGCCGAAATGCGCATTAAGTGCAGCATCCGCTTTGCGGATGGGGTGTTTTTTGGAAAACCATTTGACCGGATTGTCATTAATCTGAATTTGCATAATGCCCCAGATTGCCACCCCGGTCAAAACAAGAAAAACGGCCAGAATGGGTTTTGCCCCTGCATACGTTAAGGCTCCCAGCCGGCGAAGAAGCAGTGACAAAAAACTTTGCGACTCTTCGTGATGCATACCGCGGCCGAAATTGGCAAGTGATTTTTCCGGAATCATCATTACATACGCAGGAATAAATGTTACCGTCAAGACCCATGCAATCATCACACCCAGCCCCACAAAGAGTCCAAATACCTGCACCGGCGGTATCGGCGTCAATGCCAGCGAAACAAATCCAGCCGCCGAGGTCAGCGAGGTATAAAGCATGGATGTGAACAGGGTGTGCATCACTTCGAGAATGGTTTGCTTGCGGCCCTTTTCTTTCGTATAGCGTTCAAAGAATTCCGACAGGATATGCACGGAATCTACTACCGCAATCGGCATCAAAAAGATGGGAATCATCGAACTCATAATGTGAACCGGAAAACCCAATCCAATCAAAAGCCCCATCGTTGTCAGCACCGTAACCATCGCCACAATCATCGGTGAAATAACCAGCACCAGCTTGCGAAAAAAAATCAGCATCAGGATAAAAATGGTCAGCATAGCCAGCGGCGCCGAGATTGCCATCTGGATAAACATCTCCACGCCAAATGTGTCCTCCGCCACCGGCAAGCCCGTGATATGGTAGTTCTCTGCCGCATTTAGTTTGGCAATCTGTTCGTTGAGTGCGATATAGACCCGATAGCTGAGGTCTTTGCTGGTCAGCGGCAGATACAAGCACAGGGCCTTGCCGTCTTCGGAAATCATGGTTCCTTGGAAAAGCGGATTGGATAGGGCCTTATCTCGAATCTCCCGTGCCTGGTCGGGTGTCTGCGGCGGCTGCGGCATCAGCCATTCAAAGCTTACCGTGCCGGGTTCGCCTTGTCCGATATGGTCCACCTCTGATGGGGCGATTATATCAACTTCTACCACGCCGGCGGTTTTGGCGGGGTCAAGTTTATCCGGCCAGCGAAGGGTCTTGGCGGATTTCGCAAGGTTATACACATTTTTAAGCGTTACCGGATTAAAGACGCCGTCCGGGTCTTTTTCATTAACAACGCCGACGACCAGAATATCGCTCAGATCAAAGGTCTTTTTGCTTTTCTCGTGAAATACTCGAACCGGCTCGGTGGATGAAAGCATATTTTCTGGGTCGGTATCCACACGAATCAGAGGGATAAAGGCGGTACAGATGACAGTGAAAATGACCATTAGGATGGTAATCAGTTTCCAATGTTCAACCGACCAGGCGACAAGGTTGTTTCGAAATTCCTTCATAGTTTCTCCTATTTGAACCAATATATAGCGATACCCCTTACAATCAAGAGGATTCAGGCATTTGGGGGTTCACAATGATTGTGAATGCAATTCAATAAGTTAATTACGTTTAGATAGAGAATCTTGTAATACACAGTGGTTCCCTCCCGCCGGCATTCAAGAATACCCTTGTCTTTTAGAAGCCCCAGATGCCGGCTTATAACCGCTTGCGACACCGCAAGCCTCTCGACAATCACTCCTACCGCAAGTTCATTATCTGCAAGGGCTTCTATTATATTCAGTCGGATTGGATGTCCGATTGCCTTAAGTACCTCGGCTACCTTTTGTGCCTTATCCCTATTCATTGGATATTTTCCATAAATATATAGTTATATAAATATACACATAATTATATATTTTGTTCAACAAATTTTCATATTTTACTTTTTTACTTGCATTGGATTTATTGTTGACCTGTTATCAGGCTATCAATGCTGCAATCAACCCCAAAAACAGAAGGGCCGCAACGGCAGCGAGAATGATGACGGTCGTTTTGTATTTAGCGACGGCGTCCTTCATTTGTGCCTCGAAGATATCTTCGGGCATTTGCACCGCAGCGCCCTCTTGGAGTTCGCGCAAGGCGTTGATGTTGAATTTTTGGCGCGCAAGCACGGGAGCTTTTCCATCCCGAATGGCCTGAAGATCTATCAGACATTCTTCCATATTCTTATAGCGGTCTTTCTTATCCTTGGCCATCATCACTTCGACCACTTCGGAAATGCCTGCCGACAGTGTCGTGTTGATATGGTCCGGCGGCGTCAGGGGTTCCTTCAAGTGCTTTCGCATGACTTCCGACGGCGTTGATGCTTCAAACGGCACCCGTCCGGTGACCATGTGAAACAGTGTTCCGCCTAGTGAGTAAATATCCGCCCGCCCATCAATATCCACCTCGCCGCGAATCTGTTCGGGGGCGATATAGTAGGGCGTGCCAAACGCTTTGCCCTGTTCGTGCTGGGCGGCTTTGACATCGGTCGTCTCGCGTGCCAGGCCCATATCGGCCAGTTTGACCACGCCGGCGGTGTTTATCATGATGTTTTTGGGCTTTACATCCCGGTGAATCAGTCCCTGCTCATGAGCGTGTTCTAAGGCTTTGGCTACTTGGATAATAATATCAAGGGCGTCTTTTTCATTGAAAATTTTGCCCTTGGAAAGGTCTTCATAAAGGGTTTTTCCCTCGACGTATTCCATCACGAAATAATACAGCCCGCCGACTTCGCCGACGTCGTAGGCCGCAACGATATTGTTGTGATTGAGTTTGGCTGCCAGCCGGCCCTCTTTATAAAACCGCTGTACATAGTCCGATTTTTGAACAAATTTTTTCGGCAATACCTTAATGGCGACAGTTCTGTCCAATGAAAGCTGTTTGGCCTTATATACCACTGCCATTGCGCCTGAGCCGAGTTTGCCCAGAACCTTGTATCCCGGAATCTGTCCGGATGAGTCTTTGGGGTCTTTGTTGTCTTTGATATACTGTTTGAGGCGAATGGCCTGATTTTGTGTGATAAACTGTCTGTCTATTAGGATTTGTTCAAGAGTCTCAGGGTCTGTACTTGCTCGTTTTTTCTGTTCTTCACAGCAAAGCCTTATTTCCTCTTCAGTGCAGAGCTTCTGTTCGATGGCCGTGCGGCCAAAGAGGGTATCAAAATCCGTAGTTTCGTTATTTGCCAAAAGACAATTCCTAAATCGAATCTCTATAACATTCAGATGGGCCGATTATCTGCGAAAAAATCTGTTTGTCAAAGAAAAATCTTCGCAAAGCGGCACATATATGGCACTTTCCTGCATAAGCCACAAGGGGTAGGTATCCCGCATCTTGTGCCAAGGGTACTAATCCGGCCGGGCCATCAGCCGCCAGCGTCTTCCATATTCCATTATCGGCAGGATTGAAGTTTTTCCACAGTTGATCCAGTCCGGTACGGCAAATATTGCCTGCAATAACGCCGCTGCATTGCCCCAAAAAGACATTGCCAAAGGGGTCGATATGCACTCCTTTGGCGCTGAGAATGGAGTTCAAACAATTGAGACCCGCAAGGTCGCCAAGCGGCTTTTGGACGGCCAAAGGAGCCAGAACCTGTTCGGCTCTTCCTGTAAAACGGCAGGGGTCTTTACGCAGGGCGACGGCAAAAAGGTCATTTTTCTGCTGCTGGGTCATCGATGCCATGTCCGGCGGATTATCCAGCCAGTGCGTCCAGCGAACCAGTACTCGATTTTCTCCTAAAACATTTTCTGCAAAGGATTTAAGTCGTAAGATGTTATCCGCAGAAACGAATTCCGCATGGAACGGGTCCCAGCTTATTTTCAGTGTTTTGAGGCCGTTTTTATCAAGAAAGTCAAGCTTTTCCCGGATGTCATTTTCGGCAGTTGCCCATGATGCGTTGGTTTCGAGCTGGTCTAAGGGGGTTAATTTTTCCCGATGGGCGGTTGAGAGGATTTCTGCCAGCCGGTCAAAATAGAGGAACGGTTCACCGCCGGTGATGTGGACGGAAGCCGCCTGGCCGGCCAGCCGTTTGAGGGATTGCCAGGCACTGATGGCGGTATCGACCGCCATCAGCCCCCCTTTGTCGGGGGAGCACCGGTAATAACAGAACGCACAGGCTGCCGAACACCGGTAGGTAAGCATCAGGCCGGCATATTTCCACAGCTTCAGCTTTGGCTGATGGGCGGTTCGAGTCTGGTTAAAAATGTTTTCGTTCAGTTCGGTCATGGGTCTTTCCATTTTACGGCAGGGCAACGCCCCCGCGCCATTATATAAAAAAAAAGGCTCTCCTCCAATAAAATTGGTTAAAAAGGGATAGAATTTAGTGGACA
>CAZICJ010000009.1:0-62566 GCA_964537635.1 uncultured Pirellulales bacterium | reverse complement strand
CAGTTCCACCTTAACTCAAAGGTGTTTCTGTCCAACGCATGGGGACAACCTCAAACTTATTATTTCCACTTGCAACGAAATGGTATTAATGACGATGAAGAAAGTTGGTTTCGAAACAGCCGTAATGGGTGGCTGTATGCGTCATACGATGCAGAACTGGATGAAATTTATTTGGGTCTGGATGGCTATGGCCCGCTTAATGCTGTTAAGACAATTACGGGATTGCTTCAGGGAGATTGGTCCGGATGGAAGATATCACCCAATATTGGCGGATCCTCAGACGATGCACAAATCTTATCAGGCCAGGCCTATTGGGATGACCTTATCCTTGATAATGGAGAGATAATCCACGAATGATCGCGTGATATTTGCCAATGACACCGCTCGTCCCCTGTCTTCTGCAAAAACTCAGCCGGTGGGCAGATGGGGAAGTTTGTGGTATTATGCTGGGCAGGACGATGCGATGATATTGATTATGTTTGCGAAGGACTTACTGTGCCGGTTGTTTTCGGATCTCCAAAATAGTCTTTGTTAGGCTGGCGACCCTCGCTGCTAACGCGGCACTGGCCCTTGAAAAGTGGGAGAGCCTTGGCCGTGGATTTGTAAAAAATAAAGAGATTGATGATGTCAACAAACAGTATAAGAAAAGCGGCTGTGCTGCTTAGCGGCGGGTTGGATTCTGCCACGACGCTGGCGATTGCACGGGGTCAGGGGTTTGCCTGTTATGCACTGAGCTTTGCCTACGGTCAGCGGCATTTTGTCGAAATCGAGGCGGCCAAACGGGTTGCAGCGGCGGGCAAGGCAGTCGAACACAAGATAATCCATATCGATTTGACGGCGTTAGGCGGGTCTGCCTTGACCGATAACAGCCTTGCCGTCCCCAAAGACAGGGCGGATATGAACGACGGGATACCGATTACCTACGTGCCGGCACGCAACACCATTTTTCTGTCGTATGCCCTCGCGTGGGCGGAAATAATCGGCGCGTGGGATATTTTCATCGGCGTTAATGCGATGGATTACAGCGGCTATCCGGATTGCCGGCCGGACTTTATCGCCGCTTATGAAAAGATGGCGAATCTGGCGACGGCCGCCGCAACGCAAGGAAGCCAGCGACTCCGTATCCATACGCCCATTATCCACATGACCAAAGCCCAGATTATCCAGCAGGGAACCGGTTTGGGGGTCGATTATGCGATCACGCACAGTTGCTACGACCCGGATTCGGCCGGCCGGCCATGCCGACACTGCGACTCCTGCATCCTGCGGCAAAAGGGATTTGACGAGGCGGGATTGCCTGACCCCGCAATTGCGTAAATCTCTCACAACTTTTTGGCAGTTTTTCAATGAAAATATAACTTCATTTATAACAATCACTTATAAATATGTCATTGCAGGCAAAATAATCACACAAGCCTCTTGTAAGACGCAAATGGGTATTGTATAATGGCAATAGAAGCAATGTTTTTTTGCAAAGGGTCGCTTATGGATGTCAATCTGGTTTATCTCATGAAGGCGGGACAGGCGAAGTCTTTTACCGTGTCCAGCACCGTTATCACGATTGGCCGGCGGCACGACTGCGATCTGGTCATACCCCTGTCTGTCGTATCCCGAAAACATTGCGAGCTTTATATGGATCGCAGCAAGCTGATGCTTCGTGACCTGGGCAGCAAAAATGGTACGTATGTCAACGGCTACAAGGTGGAAGAAAAGCCTATTTCCCCCGGCGACCAGATAACCATCGGTCCTGTTTCCCTGCTGGTGCAGATTGACGGCGTTCCCAATGACATTGCCCATATAAAACCGATTACCCCCATTGTCGAGAAATACGAAGAAGACAAACCGCAAAATAATCACTTTGAAGAGGTCATAGAGGACTTGAACAGCGCCCAGCTTGGCGGAAGCCAGACTGCGGAAATCATTGACTTTTCCCCTGAAAATCCAAATCTTGCAATTTGAAAAAAAGGAACGCCGCAGCGTTTCAGGGCAACCCGGTCAATCGCTTTAATTCGATGCGCTGTGACGGTTCCAGATGCAATTCTGGGTGTTCTTCCAAAAACGCCAGGTGAATCCGCCACAACGAGTCATTGATATCATCCAGATTCAGGGTGTTGGCCGGCCCAAAATCCATCACTTCGGATTGCGGCTCGGTAAAGTTTTTTTCGCAAAAGGTAACATTCATTTCCACCGGACTGACATCCTCATTCAAAAACGCCAGCGGCAGCCCTTGCGTGCGGCAAATCAGCGGACGATACGGATACATCCTGCACAATCCCGATGCGTCGAGAAATCCGCATTTTTGACTGGGGTCAAAGACTGGACAGGGCAAGTCCTTCTCCCTAAGTTCCTGAGCAATCGAATAATACTCCACCGGAAACACCGTCAAATCCACACAGCAGCCGCAGCAGCCCGCCTTGCAGGCCATCTGCCCATCGTGAATCTTGGCCAGACTCTCCGCCATCTGATCCACCCTGTCCCGCAGCCGCCGGTATGCCTTGATCGCATCACTCAATTTTATGTCTCCTGAACGCTTCATACACGCGCCATTATATCCAAATTCCGCCGATTAAGCAATTTACTTTTGTCGGCACTGCGGCTACAATCTGTCGCTTTAACGGGATATCTATGGCAGAAAAAAACAAGGCGTTCGGCGTCATCTTCGATGTGGATGGCACGATGGTCAACAATACATCCTTTCACCGGCAGGCGTGGCTCGATTTGACCGCCCGCTATGGAATGCCCCTGTCCGAACAGGACTATCACGAAAAAGTCCACGCTAGAAGCAATGACAAAATTATCCGTAACCTGTTTGGCGACAATACGACTCCGGAAACGATACAACGAATCGCCGATGAAAAGGAGGGCCTGTACCGCAGCAGTTTTGCACCGCATTTGAAGGCTTGCCCCGGCCTGATTGAATTGCTCGAAGCACTGAAAACCGCACAGATTCCCTGTGCGGCGGCGTCAAATTCTCCGATAGGCAATGTCGATTTCGTTCTCGACGGCCTCGCTATCCGCCACTTTTTTAAGGCTGTCGTCAACCGGGATATGGTTGCTGTGGGCAAACCGCATCCGGAATTATTCCTAAAAGCTGCCGAGGGGCTGGCTTTGCCGCCTGACAGGTGCGTGGTCATCGAGGATTCATCGTCCGGTTTTGCGGCTGCCCGTGCGGCGGGGATGAAATATATCGTGATTACGGCCGGTGCCGACCCTGTCGAACTGGCACAGGCGCGTGATGCCGCCGGATTCTTCCCCGATTTTACCCTAATCAATGCCGCCCTGCTGGCCAATCTGTAAGACCTCTCAATCTTCCCGATTCAAGGTATTTTTGCAACAGCCGCTCCAACGGTAAAAACAGGCGAAAAGGAAATACGCCATTACGACCGGTCGCATAAAGGAAATTCACTTCTCGGACTGCAATTCTGGTTGAATTAAATCTGGAATTGAGAGAATCCGCTAATTTTCGGCGTGGCTCCATCTTTTCTCTTTTGGTTAAAGTGAAAACTTAATACCGTTAAATTTTAAAATAAATGAATCTCTAATACAATCTTAATTTCCCGCAAACTTTACACTTGTAAAGTTGTACAGATATGAAAGAAAAGGAACAGATAATCTCAATTTGCAAGGCCTTGTCCGATCCGGGAAGGCTCGACGTACTGGTTGCTCTTGATACGGAAGAAATGTGTCTTTGCGACTTAGCGGAACGGCTCGGTCTTACTGATTCAACAGTCTCAAGGCACATGATGATCCTTGAGCAGGCCGGATTGGTCGAGTCGCGAAAGGATGGCAGATGGCGCTATTTTCGTCATGCTCAAGCCGATATGGCCGGCCCGGCCCAATATGCAGTCGCCTGGATTCGCAAATACATCAAGGGGTCGGATACCGCTGCCGCTCATACGCTCGAACAGGGTCAAAACGCTTCGATTTGCAGAAATAAGACAAATGTCATGTTCCTGTGTAGTGGCAATAGTTGCCGCAGTCAGATCGCAGAAGCATTTTTAAGAAAATACAGCAGCGATTTATTTCATGTTTACAGTGCGGGATTAGAACCTAAGGGTATTGATCCGATGACCCTTGAAGTAATGCAGGAAGTCGGGGTTGACATTTCAAGTCAAAAATCAAAAGGTGTTCTTGATTTTATCGGCAGGATGCACTTTGGTTATCTGATTACCGTCTGTTCCCGTGCAGAAGAAATATGCCCGATTTTTCCGGGCGTCAGCTTCAGGCTTTACTGGCCATTTGAAGACCCTGTCAAATTTAAAGGCCCTGATTCAGAAAGACGCATAAAATTCAGACAGGTACGGGATGACATAGAGAAAAAAATCATCCAATGGGTTCGAGAGTACAGGGCAAATGAGCACGTCGGAGAAGAATTTTATCCAAGAAAATAACACTGTATTAACCAGAAACAATTGTTCAATGAAAGGATTAGTATTATGCTGCCAGATTCAAAAATGAAAAAGTTTGTTTTTATAGCCGCTGTCACGGCGGTCACGGTTCTTACCACTATCAGCAACGCCGCCCCGAGCGCGCTTCGCGGAAAGGTTGTCGTGGATGGTTCCAGCACGGTCTATCCCATCACAGAGGCGGCTGCGGCCGGATTTCGCAAGGACTACCCCAGTGTCGATATAACGGTGGGAATTTCCGGCACTGGCGGCGGTTTCAAGCGTTTCGTCAAAGGCGAAACGGATATTTCAGATGCATCGCGTCCGATTAAGCCCAAAGAATTTATGGATGCCATGAAAAACAGCGTCCAGTTTATTGAACTTCCGGTCGCGCTTGACGGTCTGTCGATTGTTGTCAATCCTGCCAATGATTGGGCAAAGCAGCTCACTGTCGAGGAACTCAAAGCCATCTACCTTGAAAACGGCAAGGGCAGGAAATGGAGCGATCTGAACCCCCAATGGCCCAATGAACTGATCAAGGTCTATTCGCCCGGCACCGATTCGGGAACTTTTGACTATTTCAAGGAGGTTGTTGTTGGGGAAGGAGAAAGCTTCAGAGCCGACATGTCCACCAGTGAAGATGACAATGTATTGGTAACAGGCGTCGCCGGCGACAAGTTCGCTATCGGATATTTTGGCGCCGCCTATTACTACGAAAACAAAAATAAACTGAAGGCCGTCCCGATTGTCAATCCTGCAACCGGTAAAGCGATTCTTCCGGAGCCGGAAAATGTGATCAGCGGTGAATATGCCCCGCTGAGCCGGCCCCTGTTCATCTATGTCAATGCCAATTCTCTTCGACGACCCGAGATGAAACTATTTACGGAGTACTATGTCGCAAATTCGGCAAAATTCGCTGTACAGGTGGGTTATGTGGCCGTTTCCGAAGATGTACTCAAACGGGCGGAACAGTTCCTTCGCAACAAGACAACCGGCTCGACATACGTCACACTGGAAAAACGCGAAGGCGTTATCAGGGATGTCTATACTGAACAGAATGTTTTTGACACCAAATAAACGGCCGATAGTCGCAAACTATGCCGGATAAATCGACACAACAAAAAGCCGAGGCCGCTCTTTCATTTCCGCGAAAGATGAGGTCTCGGCGTATCCAAAAAATGAAGGAAGCCGTGATATTGAAAACGCTCGGCACGGCGACGATGCTGTCGATATGTGTGACGCTGGCAATTGTGGTTATTCTTGGAGTTGAAACGCTTAAATTTTTTCAGCAGGATGAGGTTTCTGTCAAGGAATTTTTGACAACCGGTCAGTGGAATCCCCTGTTGGGGTCCGAGAAGCATTTTGGGATATGGTCTTTGGTTTGCGGGACATTTCTGGTAGCGGGGATTGCACTGCTGGTGGCAGTTCCGTTTGGCTTGATTACAGCCATCTATCTGAGCGAGTACGCCGCCCCCAGAGTCCGTTCGGTGCTTAAACCGGCTTTGGAAATTCTGGCGGGTATTCCAACCGTTATCTATGGTTTTTTTGCACTAACCATTATTACGCCCGGTCTTAAATTCTTCGATGAATCCTTTGGTTCCTATAATGCGCTGTCGGCGGGCATTGCGGTGGGCGTGTTGATCCTGCCAATCGTAACCTCGTTGTCCGAGGACGCCCTGAAAGCGGTCCCCAACAACCTTCGCGAAGGCGCTTTGGGGCTTGGCGCCACCCAGTACGATGTGTCCTTGAAAATCGTTTTCCCCGCGGCGCTTTCCGGAATTGTCTCAGCCGTTCTGCTTGCCTCGGCCAGGGCTATCGGTGAGACCATGATTGTGGCGCTGGCAGCAGGCAGTACGCCTCGCGTGACGGCTGATGTAAGACAGGAAATTCAAACCATGACCAGTTTCATGGTGCAAATGGCGCTTGGCGATGTGTCAAATTATGGTGTTGAGTATTTGTCGATGTACTCTGTGGCCTTCACCTTATTCATCTGTACGCTGATTTTTACAATTATCGGCGCGATCATACGAAAGCGGTTCAGGGAGGTCTACGAATGAACACGACTTTAATGCCAATGCCCAAAACTTTTTCCGACCCCAAATGTATGGAAGCTGTTCATCGGCCTTTAAGCAGCCGCAAGCTTAAGAACCGCATATTTAGGGCTCTGTGTATTACCGCTGCCGCACTATCCGTTGTGCTGCTGGCCTCGCTGCTGATTGCAATCGGGTACATGGGATATGAGACCCTATCGTTGGATTTTTTAAGTTCACCCCCAAGTCCTGACGCAAAAGAGGCCGGCTTTCATCCGGCGATCATGGGAAGTGTCTGGCTGCTTGTCCTGGTGACAGTTTTTGCCCTTCCAATCGGGGTGGCTACCGCGATTATTCTCGAAGAATTTATTCCCCGAACAAGAGTTCTCAGATACATGCATTCCGTAGTCCAGGCCAATATTACCAATCTGGCCGGCGTGCCTTCTGTCGTATATGGAATTATCGGACTGACACTCTTCGTTTCTATGTTTCAATTATTCGGAACGGAAAAATCTCCTGCATTTGAAGTGGGAGTGCATTATTATGATCAGTTTTACAATGAGGCCGACCGGATTCTGCTTGTCCCGGTAGCCAATCCGGAAGCCCCCGAAACAATTCTTGAAGATAAAATGGAAGCCTACACGGCCGATGGGAAACAAGTTGAGATTCATCTTATTGACGCCGACGCCCCATGGCCGCAAGAACAAGCTTTGGCAAGCCGCACCTTGCGATCCCATGATATACCAGGAAGGATTCACGACAGACGCTGGTATTATTTCCGTATTCCATTCGGGAGGGGCGTTTTGGCCGGAGGGTTGACATTAATGCTGGTCATCCTGCCAATCATTATTGCAGCGTCTCAGGAGGCGTTACGGGCCGTACCGTCGTCGCTGCGAGAAGCGGCTTGGGGAATGGGAGCGACACGGTGGCAAACCGTCTGGAAGATTACGCTTCCCGCTGCAATCCCAAGCATTATGACAGGAGCGATCATCGCGCTGAGTCGGGCCATCGGTGAAGCTGCCCCGCTTTTAATGATCGCAGGAATCGTCTTTATATCCAATCCTCCCGGTAACATCATGGATGACTTCACGGCAATGCCTTTGCAAATATACAACTGGGCACAGCGGCCCCAAAAAGAATTTCATGCCATCGCCGCCAGCGGAATTATTGTGCTGCTTTTAGTCCTGCTGTGCTTCAACGCCGTCGCTGTTTTTATTCGCAATAAGTACCAGAAACCGTTATCGTAAATAAAAGGATAATAGTGTTGATGAATAACCCTCACAATAAGTTAAGGTTGGATAACCCGAAGCAGCTTAACGGTGAACAGACTGCTTTTTCTACGGCGATTCATGTTTCAGACTTTAATTCATGGTACGGCTCTTTCCACGCCTTGAAAAATATCAATGTTGACATCCCCGACAGGCAGGTGACTGCCTTTATTGGCCCCAGCGGATGCGGCAAAAGTACACTTTTACGATGGGTCAATCGAATCAACGACTCCATCCTGACGGCTAAGGCCAATGGCACATTTCAATTGCATGGGGAGGATGTCCTCGGCGAAAATACAGATATCGTTAATCTGCGCCGTCGCGTTGGAATCGTTTTTCAAAAACCCAATCCATTTCCGAAATCGATTTATGAAAATGTTGCATTCGGTGTCCGTTTGCACATGAAAGTATCCCACAAGCAGATGAAAGAAATCGTCGAATGGTCCCTCCATAAGGCGGGGCTGTGGAATGAAGTAAAAGACAGAATTGACCAGTCGGCACTGTCTTTGTCCGGCGGCCAGCAGCAGCGACTCTGTATTGCCAGAGCCTTGGCGCTGGCACCGGAGGTGCTGCTGATGGATGAACCGTGTTCGGCACTGGACCCGATTGCCACGGCTAAAATTGAGGATTTAATTCATGAACTGAGAGAAAAATATACGGTCATTATCGTGACGCACAACATGCAGCAGGCAACCCGTGTGGCCGATTTTACGGCGTTTATGTATCTGGGCGAACTGATAGAATTTGCACCAACGGACCAGTTGTTTTTGGCGCCTAAAGACAAACGCACAGAAGACTATATAACCGGAAAATTTGGGTGATTCGTGGAGTTTAAGCATGTCGGAAATGTGTACGGAGAAAAGGGGACACTCTACTTTTTTTTTAGTTTGAGGTTGTTCCCATGCGTTGGACAGAAACACCTTTGAATTAAGGTGGAACTGTTCACACTGGGAAACGAAACGGTGTCAGGGACGGTTTATGCAGCAGAAAAAATTGATTACCACTATGGCGGCTATTCGGGTTTGACCCTGCGGGTCAGGAAAAGAACGGCTTGAAGCGGGATTAAAAACCGTTGTGGTTGTATTCGGGGCGGCCATCGTCGCTGTCGTACTGGAGGGATTCGCTGTCATCCATTTTGACCTGGACTCGCTCAATATGCTCGGCTTTTTTGGTGTGGGTATCGACGGTTACCACGATGCCGCTGAGACGAACATCGCCGGTAGCCAGTTCAAACGGATATGGCATCTGGGTGCGGAATGCCCGCACCACGCAGTCGCTCTTGCGTCCCAGCACCGAATCGTGCGAGCCGGTCATGCCGATATCGGTAATGTAGGCGGTGCCTTTGGCGTGCAGCTTTTCGTCGGCGGTTACCACGTGGGTATGCGTACCATAGACGCAGGAGACCTTGCCATCGAGATAATAACCCATCGCGACCTTTTCGCTGGTCGCCTCGGCGTGCATCTCGACGAATACCACCTCTGCCTGCTGGTTGAGTTTGGACAGCAAGGCGTCGATTTTGGCGTAGGGGCAATCGGCCGGCTTCATAAAAATCCGCCCAATTAGCGGTACAACGGCCACTGTAATGCCTTTGGCGGTACGGTAGAGGGCGAACTCCCTGCCGGCGGCGTACTGGGATAAATTGGCCGGCCGGGCAATTTGAGGGCTGGATTCCAGGAGTCCGATGATGTCCTTTTTTCGGAAGGCGTGGTCGCCGAGTGTAATCAGGTGAACACCGTATTTGAGCAGTTTGTCGTAAATGGCCGCAGTCAGCCCCGAGCCGCCGGCGGCATTTTCGGCATCAGCAATCACGCAGTCAATCTGTATGTCGCGCACCAGCGGCGCCAGCTTGTCGGCCAAAATGCGCCGCCCGGGACGACCTACAATATCACCAATGCAGAGTATCTTCAGTTTCACTCTATTCCCACTTTTTACTATCGGGCGTATTCAACGCAGCGCACTTCACGCAGCAGGGTTACCTTGATTTCGCCCGGATAGGTCATTTCTTCCTCAATCTTCTTGGCGATTTCACGGGCCACTTTCATCGCGGAATCATCGTTAATCTGATTGGCATCCACGATGACGCGGACTTCACGACCGGCCTGAATCGCAAAGCAGCTTTCGACGCCCTTAAAGCTGCAAGCCAGCTCTTCGAGCTTTTCCAGACGCTTGATGTAGCGTTCGAGTGTTTCGCGGCGGGCGCCGGGACGCGATGCACTGATGGCATCGGCGGCGGCAATCAGCGGCGTATAGGGATTGTCAGCCACCACATCGCCATGATGGGCTTCGACGGCGTTAATCACATATTGCGGCTCTTTGAAGCGTCGCAGGTAGTTGGCGCCGATGGCCGGATGGCCACCTTCGACTTCGCGGTCCATTGCCTTACCGATGTCGTGCAGCAGGCCGGCACGCTTGGCCATTGAGCCGTCCAGTCCCAGTTCATCGGCCATGACCTGCCCCAGAAACGCCACCTCGACGCTGTGCCGCAGGACATTCTGGCCATAACTGGTACGGTAATGGAGGGCGCCGAGCATACCCAGAATCTTGTTATTTAGACCGCGAACATCCACTTCTTCGGCGGCTTCCTTGCCAATCTGCATCACGCGGGCGTGAACATCCTTTTTGGCTTGTGCTACGAGTTCTTCAATACGGGATGGGTGAATTCGGCCATCCTGAATCAGCCGCTCCATACTCAGGCGGGCAACCTCACGGCGAATCGGGTTAAAGCCGCTGACGACGATAACCCCGGGCGTATCATCGACAATGACATCCACGCCGGTAGCCTTTTCGAAGGCGCGAATATTACGACCTTCCCTGCCGATAATGCGACCTTTCATCTCATCGCTGGGGATATCGACCATCGAGACACTCACCTCGCAGGTCTGTTCGGCGGCGTACCGCTGAATCGCCAAATTGATGATTTCTTTGGACTTTTCCTCTGCCTGCTCTTCGGCTTGGGCGACTTTTCGGGTAATCAGTTGGCTCATTTCCTTGTCGCATTCATCTTCGAGGCGGGACAGAAGGAGTTGTCTTGCCTGTTCCATATCCATCGCAGTGATTTTAAGGAGCTGATTTTTCTGGTCGGCGATGATGCTGGACAGCTCCCGATGCTTGGTGTTGTAGCTTTGGATTTGCCGCTGGACTTCCTGTTCGCCTGTTTTGAGCTGCTTTTCGCGCTGGGTAATCTGCTCGGCCTGACGGTCAAGGACATCTTCCCGCTTGCTAAGACGCACTTCCAGAGATTTTATCTCGTTTTCTTTGGCGGCAACTTCTTTGGCAAATGCTTCCTTCTTTTTCATCATTTCGCTGGCCGCATCAACACGGGCTTCCTTGATGATGGTTTCGGCTTCGCGTTTGGCGTTCTCGATGCGGGTTTGAATCCCATTTTCGACTTGCGTGCCGCGTGCTTTTGCCAGCATCTGCTGAATCGCCAAAACCAGCAGCACAGCCAACATCGCACCGCCAACCGCACCTAACACTATCCCTCCCCATTCGATCTGTGCTAACAGTATCATCGCTGCACCTTTCTTCAATCTAAGATGTTTATCAATTAATAGTTACAGAAATCCGCAGCGGATTATGGCAGGCATTTGACTAAGTGGAAAATACGGATAAAATCAGATTTACAATGTCGCAAATAGCAATCCAACAGACAAAAGACACCACGATTTCTCTGGTTCATGCCTTTTTTTATGACGGTTTTTTGCGTTCTTTGCCATTTTTGCCGATTTCTGTGCCGGACTTTAGTTACGACGGCACTGTCCCGAAAACCACTTGATTCATCGACGATGCAGAGATATTGGACTTGGCGACAAATTGTGCCGCCTTTCGCCCATCCCAACACCGTGCGACGTTTGTGAAGCTCTGCTACCAAACCCGCCATTTTGACAGATTTGCTGCACCTTTCACCCAACCCGCTCTATCCATTCGAGCTGGGTATCACTCTCAAACCCTCTACACAAAGGGTCTATTCTTCATCATACCTTATTATCCACATCGGTCAAGTAAAAAGATACCGTGAATAAATAAAAAAAGTTTTACAATAAAAATTACTACCAGAATTGGATTTACATTGACCTTTATAGTATGTATATTCAACAAGATTTATTGGTTAATGGGTATGAAAAATCTATAAATCTGAACTATGTTTAAGCCGTGAGGTGTGAATTGCCCAAAATCAGGGGCTGCCTGCGGCAGACAAAATAAAAAAAGAGCCGGCAAAAAACGCTTGCCGGCCCTTTGAAAAACATCAAATACACTGCTTACTTTTCGACCTTTTCGCCAAGCCGCGTATCGGGCGATCTGGGAACCGCAAAAACCGTATTATCAAGATGCAACTGCTCACGGTCGGTCAATTTAGGTTCGATAACCACCGTAGGCGTAATAAAGACAACCAATTCGCTGTTGACGGTACTTTCGCCTTCAAAGCGGAACAACATACCCAATAGCGGCAGGTCGCCCAGCAATGGGATTTTGTTGACTTGCTGAGTTACATCCTGTTTCTGCAACCCGCCAATGACGACCGTCTGCTTGTCTTTAATCAGGGCGGTGGTGATGGTTTCGCGTTTGGCAACAATGGGCTGAGGCGGCAGAATGCTACTGCTGCCTCCGACCAGGACATCGCCGGTGCGAATGCTGAACTTGGGATTGAGAATCAGGCGAATCAGCCCTTCGCGCGTCAGGTGCGGCGTAACAATCAATTCGACGCCGACATCGCGAAACTGCGTAGTACCGATATTGCCGCCGCCGCTGGTCTGCGTCAATTCCTGATAAGGAATTTCTTCGACGATTTTGATTTGTGCCTGCTGGTTATCTACAACCATAATGCGCGGGTTGGCGAGCAGTTTGGCACGAATATCTTCCTGAGCGGCGTGGATAATTGCATCAATATAGACATTTTCATCGAGGTAGCCCATTCGGATAAGACCGTCGGAGGATTTTGCCTTATTGACAGCGCCGCTGTATTTGCCGGTAGAAAACGGCTCTGTTCTCGAAATAAGTCCATCGTCGCCGGTCGAACCCGACAGGACATTCCCGATGTTGCCGACCTGGTCGCCCAGTGAACCGCCGTCGGGGATTTCGCCATAACTGGTGGCTGTGCCGGCCTGCCATTCAATGCCTAAATCCAGATTATCCGTAGAGGAAATATCGTAAATTTTAGCCTCAACAAGAATTTGCGGCGTTACGCGGTCGATTTCTTCGATAAAGGAATTGATCGCATTGATTTTGCTCTCAACGTCCGTAACGATGATGTTGCTGGTGCCGGGATTGGCGGAAATCGATCCGGTCTCGGAAATGAATTTCCGCAGTGCTGTTTCGACTTCTTTGACATCCGCATAGGTAATGCGATAGACGCGACTGACAATTTTTTCGCGGGCTTCGTTGATTTCTTCTTTGGGTACGACGCGAATCATGTTGGATGTGGCGACATAACCGTAGCCGTGGGCCGACAGGATATTTTCCAGCGCTTCACTGAGGGGAACATCCGTGAGAGTCGCAGTTACCGTACCGATGACCCTGGGACTTTTGACGATATCGACATCCGCCTGCTGAGACAATATCCGCAGCACATCATCAATAGGTGTTTCGCGGAAATCGACGCTGATTTCTTCAGTCATTTTCTGCTGGATAGGGGTCAGCAGTTCGGTATTGTGGACGCTGGCCTCCTGGACGGCTTCCGATTCCGCCCAAATCACAGCGGCCAAACACATCATGAGAATTGCACCTATTGCATGTTTCATTTTTCGGTCCTTTCCTGTCTTGCAAAGCGGCAGATTACTGAGAAACCTGCTGCTGCCATTGTTTTCCATCTTTTTCGAATGTTACCGCATCGCGTTCAATGTGAACAATTGTTGCGCCATTGATAGTCTGATTGAGAAAATAAACATTTCCATCGATAATGACCGACGGTTTGGTTTTGCTATAGACGATGCCCTTGACGACAAAATCCTGTGCGGGCTGTCCATTTTGTGCGGTGTATGCCGCGCTGGATGTTTTATAGACCATCGGGTCGCGCAATGCCGCCGGATAGGGTTCAGGGGCTTTCCAGTTGTCAATCGATTGAACGCCGGCGGCAGCCGCGGCATCCGCCTGTTTGCCGGCGGCAGCGCTGGCCTTGGCGGGCGCCGAACCGACCACCATATACAGCACCAGTCCAAGGACGACCATCAGGACGGCAACCATTATCGCCATCTGTTTCTGTCTGGGGTCGAGATTTTTCTTACCTTTGCCGTACAGAGAACGGCGTACAGCGCTTTTGATTTCATCCAGCGTCTGTCGCTGGGTATTAATCTGGTTTTTCTTGGGCAGCGGTCTGGGTCTGCGCGCCGCAACAGATTGTTGGGCAACTGCCGCCGCCTGCGGACCGGCCGGCGTCTGTTCGGCAGTATCCGACAGCATAAATGACGGCGTCCGGGTCGCTGAAGTCGCCGCAACAGCGGCAGGCGCCGGGACGGCAACAGATGCCGGAGACGAAGGCGCCGGAACCGCCGAACCATCAAATATGAACGCTACATTCTTCTGCAATCCTGCTTTGGGTTTCATAAATCATCTCTTGGGCTAAAGCTTGATATTCTTCGGCACCCGAACTTCGGGGGTCATACGTTAAAATTGACTGGCCGGCGCTGGGCGCTTCAGCCAGACGGATATTGCGGTGAATGATGGTATTAAAGACCATTCCCTTGAAATAATCCCGCATCTGCTGTTCGACATCGCGGCTCAGCAGTGTGCGCCGTTCATAGAGCGTCAGCAAAATGCCGGCAATGCGGAGCGTCGGATTGAAACGCGACTGGACAATCGTAATCGTCTCAAGCATCTGGCGAAGCCCCTCGATGGCATAATAATGCGTCTGCACGGGAATGACCATATCGGTAGCGGCGACAGCGGCATTGAGCGTCAGCAGACTCAGCGCCGGCGGACAATCAATCACGCACCAGTCAAAGTCGTCGGCGACGGATGCCAGACGGCTGCGCAGCACATATTCGCGTTCATACATCTGCACCAGATAGGATTCAGCGCCGCTGAGAAGCACATTGCTGGGCGCCAGATGCAGCGTCTGAATTGCTGTCGGCAGAATGACCTGACGAAGGTCAATACGGGGATTAACGATCACATCATAGATGGTTCTTTCGAGACGATCAGGGGTTGCGCCCATCGCCAGCGTCGCATGCGCCTGGGCGTCCAAATCCACCAGCAGCGTCCGAAAACCCTGGACGGCCAGCGCCGCGGCGAGATTGACGGCGGTAGTGGTCTTCCCGCACCCGCCCTTTTGGTTGGTTACTGCAACAATTCTCACTGTCTTTTCCTTTCCTGTCGGGTCATCCGGACCAGACAGACCATAATTATTTAGCGTCGGCCACCACTTCGGATGGATTGGCAATCAGACACGAAACCAGCACTTTGACCTGATGTTCCTGCTTACCGTCGGCGCTGCGTTCTATCGCAACATCTTCAACAAACAGATAAGGCCGATTGCGCTCCAGTCCGCTGATAAATTCGGCGAACTGAGAAAAAGTCGATATAAATGTCAATTCAACCCAGCCTTCGACGATGCGCGGCTTGGCGCCTTCGGCCGGACTTTTGACTTCCTTGTTCTTGGTGGCAAATTCCTTGAGTTGGCACTGAGCGGCAATCTGGCTGATTTGAAACATCAGCGCCGAGGTCTGTTCGGAAGCGATGACAAACTGCCCGGCTTTGTCGATCACCTGCTGAAGTTTGTCGTCCAGTTTCTGACGGGCTTGCGGCTGAGAGGCGGTAGCGGCAAGCATTTTCTGCTCATTGGTATCCTGAAATTGTCTCTGGATTTTTACCATCTGGTCTGCTTGCGGACTCAAGATAAACAGATAAACCGCCAGCATCAATCCAAACCCAATGCCCCAGACCATACCCACGGTCAAAAGGTATTTATTCAGGGCTTTATTTTTTTGTTTTTTTATCATTTTATTTCTGTTCTTTCAGCATGCACTCAATTTCATAGATGGACATGGGCTGATCGTCAATTTGCGCCGCCTTGCGTGCCGCAATGCCGATGTCCTGAGCCACACGGCTTATCGCCGCAGACTGGCGAAGGCTTTGAATATAGGTTTGCACCGACTGGTCGGTGGACGGGTTCGACGGGCCGGCGACACTCAGTTTAATTTTTCGCTGAACAACCGTTTGGTATGTTACATTCTGAGTCTTTTCATCGGCTACTTTTTTCCGTAAATCAGACCGCGGCATTTCCAGCCCGGTCAATATCAGCGAATCCGGAATAGCCGCGACCATATCGGTCAGCAGCGGAGTCGCCTGGATGCGGAAGTTGAGCGCCCTGGCAACATCGCCAAACTGCTGATGGATTTCGGTAATTTTTCGCTGTGTTTGCATATAGGCGTCCAAATCCGCCTGGCATTCGGCGACTTTTTTGAGATTGTCGTTGATAATGCTCTTTTTGGAGGCAATCTCTTGATAATTAAACTGCCAGCAAGCCGCCGTCGCAAAGACCGCCAGCACGGGAATCAGAAGCGGAACTGCCGCCAGAGCGATCACGATAGGCCGGCTTTTTCTGGGCAATCCCTGTCCTTTAAGTAAATCGATTGTGAACATCATTCTAATGTCCTCATCGCAAGGCCGGCCGCTACGGTGAACGCCGGACCGAATAGGTCAATCTTAGGGTTCCTGTCCGGATTTCCCCGATAGACAATTGTTGAAAATGGGTTAAAGACACTCACCGAAAGGGGCAGATGCTGCGTCAGCAAATCAACCCAGGGCTTAAACGCCGCAAGTCCGCCGCACAGATGTACCCGTTCGATTTTCCCGCAGCCGGGCTGTCTGCCGTAAAAACGCAGCGTCTCGACAACATCGGCAATAAACTTTGACGACGCCGAAGTCAATTCCATTTCAATAGCCGGCTCCAGCGACTCTTTGGCAAAAACATCTTGAATTTGATGAGGAGTAAACTGAAGCTTTTTCGACATCTCAAGAGTCAGGCGGCTTGCGCCAAAGGTTAGGTCGCGCGTCGAGGGCGAACCATCCGCGCCCAGGATGCTGAGATTGGATTGAGTATGGCCGACATCTAAAACGGCAAATCCATCATCACTGTCTTTTTCGGAAAGCTGACAGACGCAATTCAAGGCGGCCAGATTATTGATATCCATCATCAGAACGCGGACATCGGTTTCCTGCACCATCTCCAAACGGCGGCTGATCGCTTCTTCCAGCGCGGCGGCCAGATACCCTCTGCGTTTTCCTTTATCGGATTCCCGCCCGGCATCTTCCAGCAATTGATAATCCACAACGCTGTGATTGATATCCAGAGCGCTAACCTGCTGAGCTTCAAATCGGGCGGCCTGTTCCAGAGCGGCATCAGGCAGTTGCGGGAACATAAAATTACGAATGACCACTTCGGGACCGGCCAGGCCGCAAACGGCATTTCTGGATCCCCTGATGCCGGCGTCCTTGAAACACCGGTTGATGGCGGCAATCGTATTCTTTCGCTGCAATAATGCGTCGGCGGACTGTTCAATCTCGGCAAAACCCGCAGCCTCGGCTGTCCATCGCCCGCCATGACAAACCAGCCGAAGAGCCTTGACGGCGCCGGAGCCGACATCCAGGCCGACATAAGCCATTTTCTGTGTATCCAACAGGGCGCCTAATACTGACTTCATAAATTAGTCCTTTAATGGATCTCTTTTATCAGATAAATTCAGTGAATTGGACTATTCGAGAATCTCGCCGTAAAATGTCCATCACACAACCAGTATCGGGTATCCGCCAGCCGGACTTAAGGTCGCCATCGACCGGAATGAGCGGATTGCCTTTTAAAATTAAGCAGGCATATTTATCGAAAATCACCGACTCGCAACCCGTCCGATAATAATTCAGAATTGAAAACCATGAAATCGCACCGGCAATAATCACCGTTTTGACTGCCGCGTAATTGAGATATCTTGTCGGCTTTCGTGTCATCTGTGACCGTCCTTTTCCTAATCGCAGTCTTCTCTGACAGATGCGGACTCCTCTAAGCCGCCTGGAATCAGCAGGTATTTTCCTTTGAGCCAGATATTGCTGGGCAGAATCCCGCTCATCAGCCGTGTATCGTAATAATAATATTTTCGATAGCCATTTTTTTGCGAGGATGAGATATCAATACCGACAACGCCTCGGATGACTTCTGTCAGAGTCCCCCGGAGGATTAACTCATCATAAGCCGAGCCATTGCCATTTTCCCGGTCATTAGCGGTATTTCCGCGATAGACGTTTTCAGCGCCCCAGCCGCCTCCGCCTACGGTAACAGCCGCTTCCACGACCATCCGCCCCGGCAATATCCGGTCATAAATAGGAGAGCCGGACTTGGGGTCTTTGTTGCCGATGGGTTCATAATTATCGCCTTTGTTAACAGCAGGAGGTGCTGTAAGCAGCCCGTTGGTTGTCATGCCGGAGTCCACAACTTTAACAACCCCCTGCGCAATCAAACCGACAACATTAGTGTTATCCACCGAGGGCATTCCATCTTGTGCGTGCTGTCCAGCCACTTTGAGTTCATTGGCAATCCAGATATTGCCCGTGGCGACAACAGTAATTTGCCCTTTGACGGTGTTAAGCTGTCCGACCGAAGAAGCAAATTCCCCTTTACTGCCGATGATCACATTGCCATTGACATATATCTGAGCTCCGGGAGGACTGCTTACGCCGCCATAACTCTGTGAAACATAAATGGGGTCTTGTGGATTATCAATCCTTCTGGTGTATCGTTTCGCGGCATTGCCGGGGATATAGTGATAGCCGTAAATAGGATACTTGACATAGGTATCACCGGAGCCGGATGTATTGAGTTTATAATCCCAGGAATTGGACGAGGAACCGGTTCGGGTATAGCCAACGACGGTACAGTTTTCGGTAATCTGAACATACCCGATTCCATCTTTGCCGACAAAAAATTCCAATTGCACCGCAGGCTGGCCTCCTGCAATTCCCGAATTGGCCGCCGGCGTAAAACAGTAGGCAGTATTGGTAGAATCACGAAAACGGTCCACTTTGCTTTGAATCGATGCCGTATCTGCGATTCGGCTTGCAGGCTGCTTAAAAGAAATCCCCTTGGTAAAACAGTTCATTACCGATGCGTATTTGTCGCTGCCGCCGGCCGTGTAGCGGGATTCCCCCATCGATACGGGACGTAGAAAAGAAGGCGAACCGCTGATTGAGATATCCCGTGCATCGGGACTGTCCTTGGCGTCATTGATGTGAATAGGCATATCAATCAATTCGCCGGCGACAAAACTGACCGCGGTGGTGGTAGTCGGACCGGAAGGCACGCGGCAGGCACCCATCTCCCAGCCGCTAATTGCCTGTACGACATTCGCTTCAATCGTTTTTTGAAAAATCCCGCAATGACCATCGGCACGAATCGTATAGACAGGCCGTGAGCCGATAAAGGAAGAAAAAGTAATTTGATACTCCGAATCGCTTTGGGAAAAACTTAAATCTCCGCTTACCCCGCTTTGTTCAAGCGCGGAGAGCATATCGGGTTGCTGACTCATCCAGAAAAGGGCTTTTTCATAAGCGGCTTCGGCGGCAAATGAAGCCGCCTGTTCATTCTTGACGCGAACCGCCTGAACTAATCTGCCTTGTGCAACTTTTACCATCGCAAGGCCGCTCAGAGTTAGAATTATCATCAAAATAAGCGCCAGGATCAGGGCTGAGCCTTGCGTGTTTTTATTCCGTATTTTCTTCATATCCGAATTATCCTAATTATTAACACTTCTCAACAATGCGGATTCTTTCCAACCCCCCGGAATCAGCAGGTATTTGCCTTTGAGCCAGATATTGCTCGGCAGAATCCCGCTCATCAGCCGTGTATCGTAATAATAATATTTTCGATAGCCGTTTTTCTGCAAAGATGAGATATCGATGCCGACGACGCCGCGGATGACTTCTGTCAGAGTCCCCCGAAGGATTAACTCATCATAGGCGGCGCCATTGGCGGTTTTGCGGTCATTGGCAGAACTGCCGCGATAGACATTCTCGGCTCCCCAGCCTCCGCCGCCAACCGTAACAGACGCCTCAACAACCATCCGTGCGGGCAATATCCGTTCATGAACAGGCGAACCGGCCAGCGGGTCTTTATTGCCGATAGGTTCATACATATCGCCATTGACAACCGCCTGCGGTACTGCCAGCAGACCGTTGGTCGTCATGCCGGGGTCCACCACTTTAACCACCCCTTGCGCAATCAAGCCGATAACATTGGTATTATCCACCGCAGGCATTCCTGTCTGCAGCCGCTGTCCATCCACTTTAAGCTCATTGGCAATCCAGATATTACCCGTGGCAACAACGGTAATCTGCCCTTTGACGGTGTTGAGCTGGCCAACCGACGGGGCAAATTCGTCTTTGCTGCCGATAATTACATTGCCATCGACAAAAATCTGAGCGCCGGGGCGGCTCTGTGAACCGCCGAAGTTCTGCGTAACATAAATCGGCTCTTGCGGGTTATCGGTTTTGCGGATATACCGCTTGGCGGCATTGCCGGGAATATAATGATAGCCATAGATAGGATACTTGATATAAGTATCGCCGGAGCCGGATGTGTTGAGTTTGTAATCCCAGGAATTGGATGTTGCACCGGAACGCACATAGCCGACCACGGTACAATTTTCAGTAATCTGGACATAACCGCCGCCGTCTTTGCCGACAAAAAATTCCAATTGAACAGCCGGCTGACCGCCGGTAATTCCTGAATTGGCCGCGGGAGTAAAGCGATAGGCAGCGTCGGTGGAATCCCGAAAGCGGTCCACTTTGCTCTGAATGGACGTCGGGTCAGCGATGCGGCTGGCTGGCTGCTTAAAAGAAATACCTTTGGTAAAACAGTTCATTACCGATGCGTATTTGTCGCTGCCGCTGGTTGTAGTACGGGATTCGCCCATCGTTACAGGACCTAAAAAAGACGGTGAACCGCTGATGAAGATATCCCGTTCATCGGGGCTGTCTTTGGCGTCATTGATATGAACCGGCATATCGATTAATTCACCGGCGACAAACATAACCGGCGTGGTGGAAGTTGGGCTGGAAGGTACACGGCAAGCGCCCATCTCCCAGCCGCCAATCGCCTGGACAACCTGGGCTTCAATGGTTTTTTGATAAGCGCCGCAAAAACCGTCCGTGCGAATGGTATAGACAGGCCGGGAACCGATAAAGGAAGAAAAGGTGATTCGATAGTCGGAATTGCTTTGCAGAAAATTCAGGGAGCCTGTGGCACTGTTTTGCTGCAGAGATGACAGCAAATCGACTTGCTGGCTCATCCAGAAAAGGGATTTTTCATAAGCGGCTTCCGCGGCAAAAGAGGCTGCCTGTTCATTCTTGACGCGAACGGCCTGAATTAACCGCCCTTGTGCGATTTTCAAAATAGCCAATCCCGCCAGAGTCAATATTACCATCAGAATGAGCGCCATAATCAGCGCCGAACCGCGCTGAACTTTGTTTGGTTGTATTTTACTCCCGCTGTTCACAATCGTCTTTCGGGGCTATCGCGGCCAGGCAACCCGAAGCAAGACCGCTGTTTTGAATTCGAGAGTTCTATTGGCGTCATCGGTCAGCGTAACATCCAGATTAATGCACCCATTGCCCTTGCCCCCGCTGAAAGTGTGGATGAAGATATTCGAATTGGCCGATGTATCTACATGCCGAGCCAGTACCTGAGTTGAATCCAGACCGGCTGTCTGACGGGAGTTATTGCTGACTGCGCCAACGCCGTCAATAACCCTGCCGAAGTCCGCCTTGAGCTGCTCGCCATCCAAATAATAGAGAACATAATGCGTACCGGTATTGGTATATTCGAGATTCTCATAGTCGAATTGTTCGGGGTCGTACAGTTCCTGCCAGTAGCGTAATTCCAGCGCCTGGCCGACGGCGACCGTCTGCCCCTGGGGAGGAACGGCTTCAACATAAGAACCGCTGCTGATGCGGTAAATTTTATAATTGACACAATTGGACCGTCTGCCAAAGGCCTGAAGAGAAGCCGCCATCGCCAGCGAATCCTGGCGCATCTCGCTGTGAGTATCCTGATAAATCCGTATCCAGCCTTTCGATGAGCTGGCCAGAAGAATTCCAACTGCCGCAACTGAAATCGCCATCATTCCAATCGTAATGACCAGCTCGATCAGCGTAAAACCGCAGCGGCGATCAATGGCTGTTCTGTTTTGTTTTCTCATCCTATCACGCTCCCGACTGATCTCTGCGAACATAGGTTGCTACGGAATACACCGGGTCATCCTGACGAATAGTGTCGTCTCTATAATCCGACCTCCAGCGGATTTCCACCTGGATTCTTCGTAGGGTCGTCATGGCGACAGCGTCAACGCCTTCATCGCCCCAACTGAGGTCGATAGTCATCGGCAGATCATCGGCGGTAACATGATAACGGTCTGAATTGGGAACCTGGGTAAATCCCATATTGAGGTTGACCGGATTGAAAAACTCGTCGCCGCCGATGCTTTTCCAATTCTCCATCAGCAGCGCCGCTGTGCGTGCGGCAGTCAGTTCCGCATTGGCGCGTTTTGCCATGCGCGTCGAAAAGTACTGATAATTCATCGCACCGGCGACAATGATGGACACAATCAAAACGGCCAGAACCATCTCAATGAGCGTTACGCCATATCGCGGAAACCGCCGGCCGAACGAACCTGTTTTTTTAGGGCATTTTAACATAAGCGCTCAACCATCCTTTTTACATCGCAACAAAAAGCCAAGAGGAGGCCGCCGAAAAGGCACACCTCCTCATTATGCTTTGTCTTTGGCGCGTCGATTACTGCCAGGTGCCGTCCACGCCCAGCGTCTTGGAACCCGAAGGCGCATTGGCCTGGCTGCCGGTAACGGTAATCGCAGCGTTGCCGTTGGCATCCACGCTGTCGATATTGTAGTCGCCAGGGACAAAATAGGTGCCGGTCAAATCCGCAGCCGTAAAGCCCAGCGCTGACTGTGTGGCAGCATTGGACAGGGAGCCGGTAATGCCGGAGCCGTTTTCGGCAAAATAGACGCGAACTGCCGACTTAATCGTGCCGGCGGTGGCGTTGGCTTCCGCCCACTTGGCAGAATCGATGCGTCCGCGCATCAGCGGGATGGACGCCGCGGCCAAAATGCCGACGATCAATACGACGACCATCAATTCGATCAGTGTGAAACCTTTTGTCTTCATTGTACATCTCCTATAAAAATTAATTTTTATTTTTACGCTTATCCGCAGCACCACTGCCGCCGGACTACCACAGATTCATCGAACTAAAAACCGTGCCGCTTAACTAATATTATCTGATTCTGCATACTTTTTGCGTCCGGTAATTACACGGACATAGAGAAAATTGGCAGATACATCGCCAAAATCACGACTAAAACGATAGCACCGACGGACACAATCATAATCGGCTCCAGCATACTGAGCATCATCGAGACTAAGGTATCCACCTTTTTTTCATAATACTGGCTGGTTTTATCCAGCACCGCACCCAGTGAGCCGCTCCGTTCGCCGATTTGCGTCATCTTGACGGCGACATTCGGAAAAAATTCTGCCAGCTCCATGCTTTTGGCGATGGTCATTCCCTCGACAATTTTATCCCGCGTCTTGGCGATGCCTTCACGAAGCAGGATGTTGTCGGTCATGCCGGCCAGCAGTCCGAATGTATCAAACACCGACACGCCGGAGTTAATCAGCGTTGCAAACGTCTTGCAGAACATCGCGACAAACGCCATCCGCTTAATCGGACCAAACAGCGGCGCATCCAGAGCCAGTTTGGAAAAAGCCCGCCTGCCCTTGGGCGTCCTGCCAAAAAGTATTGTTCCCGTTACCACCAGAGCAGCCCCCAGCAGCAGATACAGCATATTGTGGGTTAAGAAATAGTACACCGCCATAAAGCCCTTGGTGAATGCCGGCAACTCGCCTTTAAACTGGTCAAACATCACGGTAAAGCGGGGAATAATCAGCGTCATCATCGTGATGATAATCAGGATAATAAACCCAACAACAAAAATTGGATAAATCATCGCCCCGCGGACTTTTTTGGCTAACTTGTCCTTGTTTTCATAATATTCGGCAAGCCGTGCCAGCGATGTTGTCAGCGTACCGGATGTTTCAGCGGCTTGAATCATCGCACAAGCCAGTTTGTTGAACACTTTGGGATATTCGCGGACACCATCGGCCATCGGCTGGCCGTTCTGCATCCGCTGGGAAATGTTCTTCAAAACATACTCAAAGTATTTATTGGGCATTTCTTCGGCAATCGTTTCCATCGCTACCGTAATGGATAGCCCCCCGCCGACCATCGTCCCCAACTGCCAGCAAAATGTCGCCAAATCACCGGATTTGACTGCTTTGTATCTGGCTTTTGGCTGGTCGTTCTCAATTTCTTGACCCACCTGTTCGGTAACCGAAACCGGCGTCATATTCTCATCGCGAAGAAATGAGAGAACTTCTTCCTGTGTATGGCCTTGCCGCACACCCTCACGGCAGACGCCTTCAGTGTCCCATGCTACGTATTCATAAGTTTTCATAGTCCTGTTTTTCCGAATTAAACCGGTTTTCCATCTCTATGTCGGAAAAAAAAAGCCCCTGATTGGGCTGATTTTAATTCTCCTCTGAAAATACCGAACGATAAACATAAGACCGATAAAAAACGGCGTCCCGACACTCGCAGCGGCGATGCGACGGTATCCCTTGCCTGGCAGTAATTCCCTGCAAAAAAAATAACTCCGCAGCGTCCGATAACGCATCTTTCGCCCTTGCTTGTAATTTGAATTTACTTGTATTTTTTCTCAACTTATGATATAGTCAGAGCGTAGATAATTGCGGGGTTTAGTTCACTATGATAAACAAAAAAGTACATCATAAACGGCAGTTTCATCTGGCCTTGTGGCCATCTGAGACGATTGCCTTGATTCGGATTCCCGCCATGATAACCGGTTTCGTTGGATTGCTGGGGGCTTTGAAATACTATATTGATTATGTGTATAAACTTCTGCAAACAACCAACCTGCCCCCCATCCGGATATGCTGGGTGCTGATAATCCTGTCTGCCGCGGTTTATGCCCTCAATTTGGGTTGCTGGCTGTGGTCGCGAAAGCATCACAGCACCGCAGGACAGGAACAGTCGGTATCCGCAACCAGTTGGAGAACGCTGTAGTCGGCGGCATGGCCGCATTACGCCTCGAAATCGTCGGTAAATGACACGCGCAGCACTTCTTCGGCGGTAGTAAGTCCCTCGTTCATCCGTATAACACCGCTGCTCATCAGGTCGCCATAGCCTTTCTGCCGTGCCAGCGCCCGAATTTCCGTTTCGCGCGCCCCGCTGGCGATTGTTTGCCGCATCTCATTATCTACCACCAGAAATTCAAATATCGGTACACGTCCGCGATAACCGGTATGGTTGCAGGCTGCGCAGCCGGCGCCCTGCATAAACCGCCCCGCCGCAATCATTTCCGGGGTAATTTTGAGCCGGCGGATTAAGTCCTCGCTCAAAACGGCAGGCTGTTTGCATTTGTCGCAGATTTTGCGAACCAGACGCTGAGCCAGAATCAAATTCAGCGAGGATGCCAGCAAATAATGTTCCAAACCCATATACATCAGACGGCTGATAGCGCTGGGGGCGTCGTTGGTATGGAATGTGCTTAACACCAGATGCCCCGTCATCGACGCCTTGATGGCGATTTCCATCGTTTCTTTGTCGCGAATTTCGCCGATGAGAATAATATCCGGGTCCTGTCGCAAAATCGCCCGCAGACACAGCCCGAAATCCAGATTGATTTCCGGCTTGACCTGGGTCTGATTGATGCCGGCCAGGCGATATTCCACCGGGTCTTCGACGGTCGTAATATTGACCCTGGGGTCGCGCAGTGCATTGAGCGCTGAATACAGTGTTGTGCTTTTGCCGCTGCCCGTCGGCCCGGTTACAATAATGATACCGTGCGGCTGCTCAAGAATACGTTTGAATTTCTCCAGCATGTGCGGCTCCAGCCCCAGCGCCTCAAGAGTATGCTTGGCGGAACCCTTGTCTAAAATACGCATCACGACCTTTTCGCCGTAAATCGTCGGCAGCACCGAGGCACGCACATCGATGTCGGCACGGTCTTTGCCCATGCGGATTCGAAAACGTCCATCCTGCGGCAGGCGCTTTTCGGCAATATCCATCTCGGCCAGAATTTTCAGACGGGCAATCACCGCCGCCTGCATTTTCCGCGCCGGAGGAACCATATCGACCAGAATGCCATCGACGCGCATCCGGATAATCATCCCTTTTTCCTGCGGTTCAATGTGAATGTCGCTGGCGCGGCTCTTGATGGCGTGGCTGAGCATCAAATCCACAAATCGAACCACCGGCGCATCCTGCGCATCGGCTTCGCTGCTGCCGTCGCCGCAATATTCCGAATCATTCGCAGCGGTCTTGTCAGGATCATCCGTCGAGACCTCCAGATCAACCAGGTCTTTCATCTTCTGCTGATCTACATCGCCGCCGTGATAAATATATTCAATCGCCTGTTTGATTTTCCGCGAGGAGACAACCACCGGCTTGACCTGCCGTTTGAGCTTGACGGTAATCGTATCAATCGCTACCACGTTCAGCGGGTCGGCCATCGCAACATAGACATACGCCGCATCCTGCCGCAGAACGACCAGCTCAAACCGTTTGGCAATATTTTCAGGTATCTTTCGGGCAATATCCGTATCGATTGCCGAAAAATCTTCCAGTTCACTGGATTCCATCGATAAAAACTCTGCCAGCGCCCGAATTACGTCCGTATCACTCAATAGCCCCTGGCGAATCAGCACATCACCCAGCCGGCCGCCTTCGCAGCGCTGAGCCTCCAGCGCTGTATGAAGCTGGGCTTCCGCCAGAAGTCCCTGGCGGCGCAAATAATCGCCGAACTGAAGTTGTTCGCGTCCGGCAATCGGTGTTTTTGTCTCTGTTCTCATAGTATCCAATTCAATCCTCTATTCAAGTCGCTCAAATCGTATCAATTATCAATGACCATATTCCAATATCAGCGGTTCCTCTTGCGGCCCGCCAGTATCTGAGACCGGTGCAATATATTGTTCCATCAATTGCTGAAGTTTTCGCCTATCGACTGGTTTTGCCAGATGACCGTTGAAATCCTCGGCAATCCGCTGATGGTCACGCTCGTTCATCACGCCGGCCGACAAGGCAACAATCGGCGTCTTAAGACCCTGCACGCGAAGCCGATGCGTCGCTTCATAGCCATCCATCACAGGCAACATCAAATCCATCAAAATTAAATCGTAATGATTGGCGGATGCCTTCTCGACCGCCGCCGCCCCATCCTCGGCACAATCGACCGACAGGTTAAGCTGTTCAAGAAGCAGCGATACAACCATCCGATTGGATGCCTGGTCTTCCACCAGCAGTACCTTGCCAACCATTTTTTCCGGCTGGCTGGATTTGGAACTACTGGCCTGCGGCGCCGGCGCTGCGGGCTGACTGGATGGAACATAATGCAGAGGCTTTTCTGCAGCGATATCCACACCTGCCGGAATGGTAATGCGGAATGTCGAACCTGTGCCAACCTGGCTTACAGCGCTGATGGTACCGCCCATCGCTTCTACCAATTGCCGCGTTACCGGCAGCGAGCCGGTTACCAGGACGCCCAAATCCATATTTCCCAAAAAACCTCGTGTCGAATCTTCAATCTGAACAATCAAGTCAAAAATTGTCGCCAGCTTGTCCGCGGCAATACCCGGACCGGTATCTTCCAGGTCAAAACAAATCGACAGACAATCGCTGCGCCGGTCCACAGAAAGACGAAGCTGGATATGTCCTTTACTGGTAAATTTCAGAGCATTGACCGCGATATTGGTCAAACATTTAAGCAGATATTTGCCATCACAGCATATCGTCTGCGGCACATCCGGGTCTGCAAGAATCTGAACCGACAGCCCTTTATGCTCGGCCGCCCGGATAATCGTATCATAAAAATCCCGCAGTAATTCGCCCAAATTGACCTGTGTCCTGGCCACAATCAACTTGCCTGATTCCAGCTTGGCCAAATCCAGCACTTCATTAACCAGCATTGACAGCGACTTGCCCGCCTGATAAATCTCCGACACATACTCCTTCTGTGAACCCGCAACTCCCTCTGCACCCAGCAAATCGCTAAAGCCGATAATCGCATTGGACAGTGTCCGAATCTGATACGCCATGTTGTCGATCAGTCGGCTCTTGGCGTCGATGGACGCCTGCTGACGGCGAATCTCATTGAACAATTCCTGCTTGAGCTGATTACCCAAAGATGTCTGAGTTTGTTCCGGCGATACTTTTTTTTCTTCCATAATACACAATCCTGTTTAATTCCGCAGACTATGGCCATATTTCGGATGCTGCGCTGTGCAGTCATACCGCTATACCGCTGACTGTCTTTCGTCTGAAAAGACCTCGCAAATCATTGAAAAAAAAGGGCAGGCGCCTCAGTGGATTTTTTTTGCAGAAGAAATGAACTGGCGCATAAAAACCGTTATTTTATCGGACGCAATGCCGCCGCAGAAATACAGCACACAGCCAAAAAGATGTGCAGCGTCCGATAATGGTTTGGCAGTCGTCAGTATCAAGATGCCGTCATCGTGTAAAACGCCCCTGTATAAATCGTCTTGGCTGGAAAAAAAACTTCTCCATCGCCGTCATCCGGGTGCCGGCCGGCTCATCACTGGACAGCGACTGAAACAACAGCACCGCCGGAAGACGCAGCAGCGTACTGAACACAAAAATGCTGTGAAGCTGATATTGCGTGATCGACGGCAGCGCCGGTCCAAACCAGCCCCCCAGCGCCGAGCCGGCAAAATAAAACAGCGATGCAATCGCATTCATATACGATATATACGCCAGACGCTGACCTGACGGCAATTCGCCGATGCTGTAATTAAACGTCAGCAGCTGAAAGCCCCCCCAACTTAGCCCTGCCACCGTATTGAGTCCAAGCAGATACCAGAAATTCCCGCTGATCAGCCACCCCAGCGGCAACAGCAGAATCATCGTCGCACACAGGCGCATCGGCATCACATTGCCCAGACGGTCGCAGATGCGACCCCACAGCCCAAGGCTGAACACCGTCGCCAGCGGCACAATCAGTTGAACGCAGCTGTAGCGAAAATAACTGAACTGCAAGTCGTTGAGCATGTGCAGTGTAAAAAACGGCGCTGCGAAATACGCCCCAAAGTAGATCAGCGAGTAGGCAAGGATAAATTTGCCGTAGGAATGCGTGTGCATCTGGCCAAGAAAATCCATAAATTTCACCGCCACCGGAGGACGGTTGTAAATCTCCGGCGGGTCATAATGCCAGCACAGCAGCATCGTCGCCACACCACGCGCAGCCGCCGATACTATCCACAGCAGCGTAAAAACACCAATCACTTCTCGGGCGCGGTCGAGCAGCAGAGCGGCAATAACGGATGCAGCCAGTTGAGACACGGTGAACATCGCCGTGCGAAAACTGAAATAACGGCCGCGCAGCTTACGGGGAACAATATAACTCATCCAGTCTGCCCAGGCGCTGGCGATACTGCCGCCGGCAGCCGCAGAAAAAAACATCACCCCGATACTCAGCCACACCCCATTCTCAGGAAACCACCGCGCCATCATCGCAAACGGTATCAGAATCACTGCCTGAATGGCTGTCCCGATGACCACAAACCGCTTGTATGTACCGGCAAGACGAACCATCGCCGGCGCCCATATCTGCGTGATCCCCTGAGCCAGCAGATAACTGCCAAAACCAATCCCGATGGCAAACTTGCTCGCTTTCAGCGCATCCAGATAGGGGACATAAAAATTCTGCGCCAGCCCTATCATCACCAGCGCAACCATCCCCTCGGCTACAGACAAACGCATCGTCCGCTGCCGCAAGGCCGCGTCGGAAGTCGTTAAATTATCTGTCAAATCCCGTGTCATAATTCCTATTGTCAGATTAAACAGGTTGTTATAGCCTCCTTTTCTGAAAATACAAGTTCAAAAATGCATAAGGCTTGTTTCTGGTCCGATAGAGTGGTCAACAATCTGGTGGAATTGGAGCAAACGGCCGTGATATGACTTTTTAGGCAATCTGTATTGGAGTTATTTTAAATCCCAAGGGGGGAAAAATGCGCATAAAAAAAGGGAGGGTGGCGATTTACAAAACAAGTTGTGGGCCGCACTCCCTGTTGCCAAAGTGCCGTTTGTGTATCGATCCCAGGTATCGTACAAGTAAGGCCTCAATATGGCCCGAGTATGCACTGGCAACATATATACTGTACCAAAAAACCCTTTTCAAGTCAAGAAAAAACCGCTTCCCCGCCCCGCCTTGCCGGCAGAAACTTCTAAAAAAATTGCCAAAATCATCCCCAATGAATAGGCAGATTAAAGATGAAATTTGTCGTATTCCAATCCCCACTAAAAAACAGAACAATCACCCAAAAACCCAAAAAACATAAAATTCTTGCAAACCAAAGACCTTTGGCTCATAATAACCGTAAAGTGTCAGGGGAGCGAAGGTATCGTGCCTAAGCTGAGATTCCGAGAAACGGAGACCCTTTGAACCTGAACTGGATAATACCAGCGCAGGGAGCCACGAAATCAATTTTCGAGCCTCCCGCAACTGGAGGCTTTTTTTGTTGGTGCAGCAATGACGCATCCTGTATTTTATGAACTCAAGCACGCGGTAGTGGGAATTGCCGGCCTGGGCGGACTGGGGTCCAATGTGGCCGTCGCCCTCACGCGTCTGCGTATCGGCAAACTGGTTATCGCCGATTTTGACTGCGTGGAAGAAAGCAATCTCAATCGGCAGAGCTATTTTGCCGACCAGGTTGGCCGCCATAAGGTGGATGCCTCGATGGAAAACCTCAAACGGATTAACCCGCAGGCCGACATCGAAGGTCACAAAGTCCACCTGACTGCGGACAACATCCCCCGCATTTTTAAGGGTGTCCACATCCTGGCAGAATGCTTTGATCGGGCAGACCGCAAGCAAATGCTCGTCGAAACGGTCTTGACGAAAATGAAAGATACGATTGTCGTTACCGTCAGCGGACTTGCGGGTTTCGGCCGCAGCAACGACATCCAGACCCGCCGCCTGTCGCCGCGGCTGATCTTGATTGGCGACTGTGTCTCCGGCACCGGCGCCGGCGTGCCGCTGACATCAGGACGTGTCGGCGTAGCGGCATACCATCAGGCCAACGCCATTGCCGAAGTCTTGATTAAAGAGTTAGGTTCCACTTTATTAGGGAATAAATCGTGAACGGAAAATTGACCATCAACGGACAGGTACAGGAGTTTGGCGCAAAGCTGCCGGCCACACTGGCAGACTTGCTGCTGACGCTAAAAATCGACCAGGCAACGGTCGTTGCCGAAGTCAACGGACAGATTGTCCCCCGCAGTGAATTCGGCACTGCGACGCTTGCCGATGGCGCCGTCATCGAATTGGTGCGTTTCGTCGGAGGCGGATAACCAATGGGACAGATAGATGGATTGACAATTGCCGGCAGGTCTTTCAGCTCCCGCCTCTTTATCGGCACGGGCAAGTATGCTTCCAATGAGATGATGGCGCAGGCGATTGACGCCAGCGGCACAGAGATGGTAACCGTGGCGTTGCGCCGCGTCGATATCGAAAACCCAAACGACCATTTGCTCTCGGCGATTGACCGTAGCAAATATCTGCTGCTGCCAAACACCTCCGGCGCCCGAACCGCCGCCGATGCCGTGCGTCTGGCGCGTCTGGCACGGGCGGCAACCGGCATCGCCTGGGTCAAGCTCGAAGTAACCCCCGACCCCTGCTATCTGCTGCCCGACGGCGAAGAATCCCTCAAAGCCGCCGTCGAACTGGTGCGGGATGGATTTATTGTCCTGCCGTATATGCCCGCCGACCCGATACTGGCAAAAAAACTTCAGGATGCCGGCTGCGCAACCGTGATGCCGCTGGCGGCGCCCATCGGCTCCAACCGCGGCCTGCGGATGCGCGACGCCATCGAAATCATCATCGACCAGGCACAGGTGCCGGTGGTTGTCGATGCCGGCATAGGCACCCCTTCGCAAGCCGCCGAGGCAATGGAAATGGGCGCCGATGCGGTACTGATTAATACCGCCATCGCGACCGCCGCCGACCCGGTGCAAATGGCACAGGCGTTCAAACTGGCTGTCGAGGCTGGCCGACGGGCGTTTCTGGCCGGCCTTGCCCCCCAAAGCAAACAGGCACACGCATCCAGCCCACTGACCGGTTTTTTAAACACAACACCGGCCACTCACGGATAAATTATGACTGCCGGATATACGATAAAAACGCATTTGAGCCGTCTGGGTCTGGATAATGACGCTGGACAGTGGAAACAAAAAATCGACGCCGTGTCCTCCGACCAGGTACGCCAGGCATTGGAGCAGCAGACCGGCGCCTATGACATCCAGCGTCTGATACGGCTGCTGTCGCCGGCGGCACTGGCGTTTTTGGAACCGATGGCGCAGGCCGCCCAAAAACTGACTATTCAGCGTTTTGGACGCACAATCCAGCTCTATGCTCCGCTGTATCTTTCCAATGTCTGCATCAACAGTTGCATCTATTGCGGCTACAACCGCACCAATACCTTTACCCGCACACAATTGACCCTCGACCAGGCGCTGGCCGATGCCGCCGTCATTGCCGATGAAGGGTTTCGCCATATCCTGCTGGTCAGCGGCGAGGACAAGGCGTTTATCAGTGAACGCTATCTGCGCGACCTGGCGGCAAAACTCAAAGACCGCTTTGCCTCGATTACCGTCGAAATCTATCCGATGACCCAAAAGGAATATCAGAACCTATTCTTTGCCGGCGTCGAGGGCGTTACATTATATCAGGAAACCTACAACCGAACCCGCTATGCGGCATGCCATCCGGCAGGCCCCAAAAGCGATTATGACTGGCGGCTGGATGCCCCCGACCGCTTTGCCTCGGCGGGAATGCGGCAGATTGGGCTGGGGGTACTGCTGGGATTGTCCAACTGGCGCATCGAAACGCTGGCATTGGCGGAACACGCCCACTATCTGATGAAGCATTACTGGCGCTCGGCAGTGTCATTTTCCTTCCCGCGTCTGCGCCCCGCCTGCAATGTGCAGGATGCTGCCTTTTTGCCTATTGCCGACAAGGAGATGGTGCAGATGATGCTGGCGCTGCGGCTGTGTTTTCCCGATGCAGGCATTGTCCTATCCACGCGGGAAGGTGCGGCATTTCGTGATTCGCTGGCCAATCTGTGCATCACGCGGATGAGCGCCGGCTCAAAAACAAACCCCGGCGGCTATACAGATCAGGGCCAAAGCGAACAGCAGTTCGAAGTCGCCGACGACCGAAGTCCATCCGAAGTCGCACAAATGATACGCTCACTCGGCCGCGAGCCCGTCTGGAAAGATTCAGACACCGCACTTAAAGAATAACAACCATCCCCCACCCCTTTTTTTGCCTCGTCTGCCCATTTATTCCTCTTTAATCGAGCAAATGCCGGCCTCGCAAAGCTGTTCTTCGGTATTCAACTGCTGCTTGGGCAGGGACACCATAAAATGCGCCCCGCCATCTGGATTATTTTCCACCGAAATCCGCCCGCCGTGCAGATAAACCAACTCTTTGCAGATCGCCAACCCAAGACCTGTGCCGGATTGTCCGACTTTATGGTTTTTCTCCACCTGCTCAAACCGGTCAAAAATCCGCTGTCGGTCTTCAGGTGGAATGCCCGGTCCGTTATCCCGGATGGATATCCGCACCGAATCCACACGATCAGAAACCTCAACGCTGATTTTGCCCCCGCACTCTGGAACAAATTTAACCGCATTGTCCAGCAGATTGGTCAGCACTTGAGCCATTTTTTCAAAATCGACCGAGACCATCACCGGATGCGGCGGCTGATAAACTTGAAAATCAATCCCCTTGCTTTCGGTCAGCAACCGCATAATACCGGTTACCTTATCGACCAAGGTATGAATCGTCATTAATTCCGGGTGGATTTTCATTTTTCCTATATCCAGCTTTGAAATATCCAGAAAGTCGCTGATAAGCCCTGCAAGGCGAGACACGGCTTCATCGGCCATTTGCAGATTGGCTTTGACTTTGGGCGGCAGCACACCGCCGACGCCGGCCAGAGCATTTGACAGTATATTCTTAAAGACCGTCAGCGGCGTTCGCAACTCATGCGAGACGGTCAGTACGAATTCGCTTTTGAGCCGGTCATGTTCCATCAGCCGTTCATTGGCCTGCCGCAATTGCTCCGTCTGAATCCGTAATTGGCGGCTGGCCAGCCATTTGGACGACAGCGAGATTGCGGTTTGACGCACTTCCTGTGCGTGAACCGGTTTTTGCATATACAGCAGCTTGTCTTCGGGTTGGACCAGCCTATTGATTTGCGTCAAATCAAAATCCGAATAGCCGGTTACCATCACAATTTCAACCTCTTTATCCAACTGACGAATGCGTTCGGCAGCGGCAACGCCGTCGATGCCGGGGGGCATACGCACATCGATAAACGCCACGGCAAATGGATTTTGCTGTTCCAGGGATAGCCGCACCTGTTCGACTGCATCCAGTCCCTGGCGGCAGACGGTTATATCAAAGTTCATCTGCATCCGATCCGATAGGCTGTCGCCGCCGAACAACCGAGACTCCAGTTCATTCAATTCCTGTCCCTTGCCTGACTCGCAGCGGAGTATTTTTTCCATCTCCGCGACGATGCTGGGTTCATCATCGACAAGCAAAATACGCCGTTTGACCTGTGTATCATGGTTCATTTTCGACTCCTGAAGAACTGGTTATCAGTAACTCTTTTTCCTGCGAAACCGGCAGCAGGATGTGAAATGTGGCGCCTTTGTTTTTGCCGTCGCTGTGCGCCCAGACTCTGCCTTTCATCGCCGTCATGGTATTGGCGCACCAGTGAAGGCCGATACCGGTCAGCCCTTTGGATTTGGACGAGACGCCCCGTTCAAACAGCCGCGGCATCATCGCTTCATCAATACCGGCGCCATTATCTTCTATCTCAATATGCAGCATTTCAATCTCATCGACCACTTCGACAAAGGCTGAAACGGTAATTTTAGGATACAGCGGCTCTGCCCGCCGGATCGATTCGGCGGCATTAATCAGCAGATTTTCAAGTACCTGCAGGAATAAGATTCGCTGGACATAAATCGGGCGCAGCCTTTTGAGATTCTTGTCCAGTACGACACGTACCTTCCGCCGAAGGTCTGCGGGTATCAGGTCAATGGCTTCCCGGGTCAACTCTTCCAGATGCGCCAGCTCCAGCGGCTTTTGGGCGCCGCGGAAGGTCTTTTGTCCATTGAGCATTTCTTCGATCTGACAGACCTGTTTGGATAAATCGTCCAGACTGTTTCGCACCTGGTCGATAGAATGATTCATGCTGCTGCCAGCCAAATGCAGAAATTTATACAAATCCTGTTTTCGGGCATCGTCTAATTGCTTATTTTGCAGTTCGGACAGCGCCTGCTCCATCCGCTGCGTGGATATCGAACCGGTGCATTCTCGCAGCCGTTCGATGCCGACGACCAGCGGGCTTAGGGCATTGCGGGCGTTATGAAGAATCCCGCTGGAAACCTCGGCCATGCCGGAAATAAACGACTTTTCGACCAATTTTTTCTGCGCCGCATCCAGCCGCGACAGCATTCGGTCGAATTCCATCGCCAGGATTCCGATCTCGTCTTTTCTGGAAGCCGGGCGGGAGTACCTCACATGTTTGCCTCGTCCGATGGCAATAATATCCTGAATCAGGCTTCGGATGGGACGAAGAACTGCCGCTTGAAATATCAGCGTAATAACCAGTATAGCCATAGACGCCGTCGCCAGTTTGACCAGCCCGACCAGATACAGCATCCGGCGGCTATGCCCATATACTTCGCGCTGCATGGTGCATCGGATAACCGCCGCCGGCTGGCCATCCATATCGCTTATGATCTTGTGCATCTGCAGAAGATTGTCGCTCAATTGGCAGGAGTACAAGTCCGCACCGCCGTATATCATCTCACCCTTTTGGCTTCCGCCGGGCACATTTATCTTCTCATCATATCCAGTCCAGTCAAATGGAATTAGCAGCCGTTCCTTGAGCTCCTTAAGCAGCGGCGGAGCCATGAATCGCACCGCCAACAGAGTTGCGCTGACTGTATTGGTGTCGGTCTTGATGCGGCAGGGGCTAACCCCGACAATCGCAGGTCCGATGGATGTCTTGATGATGCCTTTTTTTGCGTGTCCCTGTATATTGTCACCGTAAATAAGGGGCTTTTTGAATTCAAGAAGCGATGTAATAAACGCTGCCGGTTCAACTTTTTGGGGCAGTCCCTGCCGCTGACCAAACAGCAAGCTATCCCCCGCTGAATTGGTCAGACACAGAATATCCGACGATTCCATACAAGCCGTCAGGGCTGCGCCTGAAAGCGATGCAAACCCGCCCTTCTTAAAACTCTCATCCTCGCTAAGCCGTTTAACCTGCGATTGCAGCTTTCCCGCCTCATTGAGCAGCGATTGGTAACAGCGTTCTATCTGGATACGCCCCATGGTCTGTTCCAGCTCTTCCATTCCAGGCTGAATAACCCGATAGTAGGTTATCAATTCAATGCCTGCATACCCACAGAACATCAGAAACAGCAAAATGAATATGCGTTCGCGTAAGTTCATCGGTTTTCCATCCGTCACATGATGCTCAAAAAGACTGTTTTGCCCTGGAAATCCAGTCCGGCTGTTTTAGAAATGCCCAGAGCACATCGACGCCGGCCTCGGTCCGACAATAGAGTTCCTGGACGCCGTCGGTCATCTGTGCTTTTGCCGCCAATTCCAACTGATAACAATAGCTGGATAAGTCCATCGCCCCGACATTTTTTGCGCTGTTTTTAAGCCGATGGGAATAAAACTGAATTTGGGCGGCATCTTTGGCCAAGACTGCGTCTTTGAGACTGGCAATCGTTTGAGGAATTTCTTCCAGAACCGTATCAACCACGGCAGCGGCGACTTCCTCATCTCCGCACACTTTCATGATTTCTTCCCACACAATTGGAATTGCTCTTACCGCTGTCGAATCACTCATCATTTTTACCTCATTAGACTGTTATTTTATCCTGACATCGCTGAATTGCCGCCTGCAGCCTGGCACGGTCCACCGGCTTGCTCAAGTAGGCGTCGCAGCCCGCATCCAGACATTTTTGCTCATCTTCCTTCATTGCATGCGCTGTAACCGCAATAATGACGCCCTGATAGTTCTTCAAGCGAAGCTGGCGCGTCGCCTCATATCCATTCATCACCGGCATCTGCATGTCCATAAAAATGACATCATAAGACCGATTCAGCGCCTCTTCTACAGCCAGGGCGCCATGTTCCACAATCTGAACCTGGTAGCCCATTTTTTCCAGCAGTACACGAATCAAAACCTGATTGGCCCTGGCATCTTCGGCTACCAATACATGCCCGATGGATGACGGCTGCCTTGAGGATTTAACGCAAGGCTCAATTGCGGGTTGCGGCGAGGACGGCAGCGGCTTGGCGGCAGGTTTATCCACGTCAAGCGGAAGCAAAATTGTAAATACCGACCCTTTTTCCGGCAGGCTATGAACCGAGATAGTCCCCCCCAGCATTTCGACGAATTGCCGGGTAATCGTCAAACCAAGCCCAGTACCCCCAAACTTGCGGGTATGACTGCCGTCGGCCTGTGTGAACGCCTCGAAAACCTGGCCGACTTTGTCTGATGGAATCCCGATGCCGGTATCTTCCACATCCAATCGCAGAATTTTCTTATCCTCTTTGTTTTCCACCCCTGCCGACAGCGTAACCGACCCTTTTTCGGTAAATTTAATTGCATTGCCTATTAAATTCACCAGACATTGCCGTAATCGGACCGGATCGGTTGCAATGGTCTCAGGAATCGCAAAGGACATGACAGATCGATATTCCAATCCTTTGCTGCGGCAGGTCGGGGTGAAAATCTGTTCCAGTTCTGTCAGCATCTCCTTGAGGGAACAATCCACAATATCCATCTGCATTTTGCCGGCTTCGATTTTGGAAAAATCAAGAATATCATTGATAATCTGCAGCAAATTCCGCCCGCTGGATAAAATCAAATTCACATACCCCTTTTGTTCATCTGCCAGGGATTCTTCGGCCAATATCTGTCCAAAGCCAAGAATAGCATTCATCGGAGTCCGTATCTCATGGCTCATATTGGCCAAAAATTCACTTTTGGCTTTATTGGCGCTGTCTGCCTGCCGAGCCATTATGTTGGCGCGTTCCACGGAAATCTGGAGCCGCTGGTTGGCCAGTTTCAGCTCCTGTGTCCGCTCGCCAATCATTTCTTCCAAATGGTCACGATGCCGGCGAAGCTCCATCTCCGCCTGAACGCGCGAACCCATCTCCTTTTGAATCTGGCACAGCATCTCATTAAATGTATCAATCAGCATACCCACTTCATCATTCGACTGCCTGACGGCGCGCACCGAATAATCTTTGTGATTCGAAACATCTCGGGCAATTTGCGTCAGCGATAGGATGGGAGTTGAAATAATCTGTTGAAGCCGGCTGGACACAACGTAGCTGACAAACCCGGCAAGGACAATAAATCCAGCAATAATCGACAGATTTTGCCGCAGATTTTCCCGCATTTGACCGAGACCCGATACCAGGATCACCTTGCCGATAATCTCATTGTCCAAACGAATACTCTGCTGGACAATCAGCGTACTGCCGGTAAATTTGAAACCATCTTCGCCAAGCCCAAGCTGTATGGGCAAGGGCGAGGTTGTTTTTTGGTATGCCGCAAAATGCTCGCCCGACGCAGAATCAATACACGCCATCAAAACGGATGGATTTGAACTCAACGATTTGAGCAGGTCTGTTGCCATATCTGAATCGCCAAATACCAGCGACGCCCGGCAGTTATCCGCTGTAACCCGCGATTGTGTAATTAGATTGTCAACCATCGTCTTTCGATAGCTGTAGTAATTCCATATTACCGCAGCCGTGCCGGCCAGCACCAGGATGAACATGCAGACGCCCATAATCAGAGCTATCAGTTTTTGCCGTATTGTCAATGCATTCAATACCTTCATCGGGCTGCTTCCAAATTTATTTGCGGGGTGTCGGTTTGTCCCGCTCCACATACCGGGCCAAATTCAGCAATTGAGAACTAATTTTTAACTTTTTACTCTCTGCAATTCCCAAATGAATATCAAAGCGTATTTTGTTGTTTTCCATTACGAGGCCTATCATGCCGCCGGCCTGAACAAAATTATCATTGTCGCTGACGGTCAGTATGGGTTTATCGCCAAGCATCTTGAGCAACTCTGCAACACTGTTTTTTTCACTGCGGCAGACATACAACAGATGACATCCGCCAATCGCATCGCTGCTGGCCTTGCGATACGCATCCATCGTGCCGGATTGAGGGTTTTTCTCGACAAATTGATTGACCCCATCGATTTGAACAATCTTGATCGGACGATTCTTTATTTTCTTTTCGGCCACTGCGTCAAATGCCTTGCCAAATGGATTTTGCCCGACAATTCCGATGACCAGCGGTTTTGCTTGGGATTTGACACCCGCCTGGGGCTGCGTGCCATTGAGATCGGGCCATTCCACAAATTTCATAAAATTGAAAATAAACGCAGATTTCAGTTGATATTCAGCCTCATTGGCAGTTATTTGTGATGTATCGGAACCCCAGGCAGTTCCGCTCAATACGCCGCAGCCTGCCAAAAATAACAACAACCATATCGGTGCGTGTCCAAGTCTGTATCGTCTGAACGATTTACACACTCGGCCATCGCATCGAGAAAAACCCATTTTGAAGTCAGCCCAACACACCGATTTCCACGCTTTCCAATAATGGTTTGCCTGCCGCAGTACGCTCTTTATGTTCGTCTTTCCGCCGCATCTTCTTAATTCAAATGGACTAATGGGCAGAAATAATAGAAATGGGAATCTTCTCCAAATGCCGATAGGGTATTTTTCTGTGTATTTATCGGACTGTTCAATCAAAATGATTACAGAATTTCAACCGTGTCCGATAATGCTATTTTTCTTCAATCACGGCCTTTGACCGCAGGGAATCCAAGAACAATTCCATCGCCTTTTGCTTATGTTCACGCGAGAGCTCCTCTTCGATGACCTGGCAAACCTGTTCGATCGGACATGGACGCGGGGGACGTTTGTCTGTCAGCTTAGCGATATGCAGTCCAAACTCCGTTTCAAAGATATCACTCACTTGCCCCGGTTCCAGCGTCAGCACGGCGGCTTCAAACGCATCCACCATTTGCCCTTGCACAAAACATCCTAAATCACCGCCGCGTTCCGGGCAATCCGAAAACTGCGACGCCAGCGCCGAAAAATCTTCGCCCTCTTTGAGCCGGGATAAAACCCCCTCCAAGTGTCTTTTCTGCTCCTCTTTGGACACGGTCTGTGAAGGATGCTTAACAATATGAGATGCGCGAAACATCTGGGGAACCGTAAAACGATCCACATGCTTGTGATAAAACTGACGAATTTGTTTTTCTCCGGGCTTTGCCGCGCTGCTTTCGATTTTTTGAATCAGCATTTGGGTTTGTAATTCACTGTCGATATCCTGGCGAGCCTGCTGTTCGGTCAGCGACTGTTCGGCCAAAAACAGATTCCATTTTTCCGCACCGCCCTTTTCAGAGACAATCCGCTGGTAAGCCTCATTCGATTGCTGGGGGTCAATAACCATCTGCTGTCTGGCGGCCTGCCGTAAAAGGACCGCTTCAATTATATTTTCCCGCGCCCAGTCCTCCAACTGCCGCTGCTTGGCTTCGGATTCCATCTGAGCAAAACACCGCTCATATTCCGGGCGAAGCCGTACTTGCTCAGCGGCGATGTGTTCCGGAGAAATCGCTTGACCATTCACATACAGCATTTTTGTATCATCCTTAATCTTCTTGAAAACTTTCATCGTCGCTATTTTCCGACGGCAGCTCGGTCAGCGTAATCCGGTACGTCGAATCCATCCATTGGCCTAAATCAACTAATTTGCATCGCTGGCTGCAAAAGGGGAAAAACGAATTTCGATTGCCTGATGCGTCCTTCAACGACGCTTTCTTACCACAGATTGGGCAGCGAATATCCATATTTACTGCTGTGGCAGCAACCCGCACAAGGCCGGCTACAACGGCTTTTTCTCCTCTTCTTCTTCGGCTGCACCGGCATCACTTTCGTCGATTTCATATAGGTCGTCCAAGTCTGGGTCGTGGCCATCGGCTTCTTCCTGTTCTTCCTCGTCATACAATCCAACGACAGAATCCGATGAGTCTTCTTTGTCGTCCGAATCATCTGATTTGGAATTGTCTTCGGCTTCATCATGGCCGCTTTCTTCCAGTGACGCCCAGCGGCGGGGGGTGTCTCCATAGATACTGAATGATTGATTCTTTTCCAGCCTGGCGGCATATTCCACGCAATACCGCGCCCACGGATTGGCTTCCAGCCGCACTTTGGGGATCGGCTTTCCCGTGCCTTCGCAAATTCCATAGGTTTCATTTTGTATGCGGCGAAGAGCGGCAATTATTTCACCGACTATTTTACGCTCGCTGTCCATTAGCCCCAGCGCAAATTCCTGCTCAAAATTGTCCGTGCCCAAATCCGCCATGTGAATCGGCATCGAGGATAAATCGCCCGTTGAGTCCGACCGAGACCCCTTCAATGCCTCCGTCTCGATGGAGGCCACGTCGCCGGTCAATTCTTTGAGTTTTTCTATCAGAAGTTCTCTGTAGTGTTCCAGTTCGGCGGCGCTTAGATACGTTTTGCCAGTAGATTGTATCGCTTTAACCGGATGGGCGACTGGCGGTTTTGAAATTACACCATTCTTTTTGACTTTGGATGACGCGTTGGATTTGGCGGATGGCTTTGCGGTTTTCTTTTCGGCAGCCTTGACAGGCTGGACAGACTGATTAGACACCTTTACGGGAACCTTTTTGCCGGCCTTGGCCAGCTTAGAAACCCCAGATGCCGTTTTCGATGCCGCCTGTTTTTTGATTGCCTTTTGTACCTTCCTGGCCACAGGTGTCGCCTTTCATTTAACCGCAATTATACCTAACTTATACGTTTGAGTACCCTATGTCGGCAAAATCAGAAGGTAAAAATATATCCTCTTGGTAAAAATAATCAAGTGAATTTGTAGTTAGGGATATCGCATTTAATCAAAAGGAGTTAGGGAAAATAAGACCGATAAAAAAATGGAAATTGCTGCTATTTTGGCAAAAAATACCGTTTTCCACCCTCGTCGAAGACTGTACACGACACATCAAAATAGTCCTTAATCGCCTTTTCTGTCATAATTTGCGATGTTTTTCCCGTCTGGTATCGTTGATTGTTGCCCAGCATCAAAATGCAGTCGCAATAGCGGACCGCCAGATTAACATCGTGGGTTACTGCCAATATCGTCTTTTTCCTATCTATTTGTAATTGTTTAAGCATGTCAAATATCCGAACCTGGTGCTTCACATCCAGATGGTTTGTCGGCTCGTCCAGCAGCAAAATCGGGGTGTCCTGTGCCAGCGCACGGGCGATAAAAACCCGCTGCCGTTCGCCCCCGCTAAGCTGAGCAAGCGTTCGGGCGGCCAAATGGCTTGTTTCCGTCATTTCAAGAGATTCTTTGACTATTTTCAGGTCATTCTGGTTTTCAAACAGAACAAAATCCCGCCGGCTGGTACGCGACATCATCACCGTTTCAAACACCGTAAAACCAAAAGAGGGAACATATTCCTGCCGCACCATTGCAACCTGCCGAGCCAATTCCTTGCGTCGGTACTCATCCAGCGGTTTGCCCGCCAGATGGATGGTTCCACTGTCCGGCTTTTGCAGTCCGGCAATCAACTGAATCAATGTGCTTTTGCCCGCCCCGTTGGGACCGATAACCGCCCAGAAGGCAGTCGGCTCAATAGACACCGTCAAATCCAGCAAAATCGGCTGCTGGGAATAACTAAACGATACGTTGTTGATATTAATCAGCGACATCGATTCTCCCGCAATGCAGCGACCTGCCAAATCGCACCAGTAATAACAAGAAGAACGGTCCGCCTGCCAGTGCGGTAACAACCCCGACGGGCATTACCGCAGGAGCAACCACCATACGCGAGACAGTGTCGGCAACAATCACAAACGCCGCACCGGCCAAAGCTCCAATCGGAATTAACTGCCGGTGGTCAGGCCCCATCAGCAGCCGTATGCCGTGCGGGACAATCAGCCCGACAAAACCAACCAGTCCGCTAAGACTGACCGCGACGGCCGTAATCAGCGCTGAAATAGCAAAACATCCCTGGTACAGCAATCGGACATGGATACCGCAAAGATGTGCTTCTTCGGGACTGAAACTAATGATATTAAGCGCGGGCGACAGCCTTGTACACAGAATAATCCCCGCCGTAACCAAAAGCCCGCTGACAAACAACAGGTTGAGGCTGTCTAATGCGGTGATATTGCCCATCAGCCAAAACAGGGTCGTCTGCACCTGTCCGGCGGCGGCAATGGAATTCAAGAACATAATCACCGCCGACAGGAAAGCGTTGACGACCACGCCGGCAAGCAGCAGGCCGGTCATTCCGCCTTTGCGCCCGCCCCCTCCAAGCAGCCAGACAGCCCACACGGTTATTAAAGCGGAAGTAAATGAACAAACCGTAATGGATGAGACGCCCAGAAAAGACCACCCCCCCCCCAGAACCACGGCAATCATTGTACCTAATCCAGCGCCGCTGGAAATTCCCAGCAGATAGGGATCTGCCAGAGGATTGCGAAGTACCGCCTGCAAGACCACGCCGGCACACGCCAGCGCCGCCCCGACGATACCGGCCAGTGCGATTTGCGGCAGCCGAATGTGGACATAGATTTCATAATCCGGATTATAGCGTCCCGTCGCAGGGTCTATCGCCCCCTTCAATACATTGGCCAAATTGATTGTCTGTGAACCGAACAGCGAACAGGCCGCCGCAATCATAAGCAGCCCGGCAACCGCAATCAGGATGCGGAACACTAATTGTCCGGCAGTCAGTTGTCTGCTCATTCTATAGTCTCCTGCGGCCAAATTGATTTGGCAATCTCCACAAGCCCCTGTTCGATACGCGGTCCCAGCCGGCTGACCAAATCGCCGTTGAGGACATAGATGCGTTTATTCTGCACCGCCGGCAGGGCTGCATAACGGCCATAGAACTCCGCTGCGGTGCGTGTCAGCCTTTCAAAATCGGCAGGCGTATCCGACGGTTCGATAATGATATCCGGCGAACAAACCAGCAGGGCTTCGGAGCTAATCGGCGGGTACTGATGCAGCGTTTTGGTAATGGCATTGACGCCGCCGCAAATGACGATCATATCATTGATAAAGGTATCGACCCCAGCAACACGCAGGGGCTGACGCTGAATGACCCATAAGACTTTCGGTTTGGGTTTTGCGGCATAGCGGGCAGTCAGGCTATTTTGTGTCTGCTGGATACGGTTAATGACCGCATGGGCTTCTTCGGTTCGTCCAGTCGCACGACCGAGCGTCTCGATTCCGCTGAACAATTCGGCAAACGATTCGATATTGAGCGACAGGGTTTGACATCCGAGCCTTTGCAGGCGGGTTGCAATTGTCTTTTGCTGGTCAAATCCCATTGCAGCCACCAGCGTCGGACAGGCCTTGACAATCGCCTCTAAATCCGGCTGCCAGAATGTCCCGACCGTCGGCAGGGATTGCGCCGCAGGCGGATAATTGCTGTCGGAACTGACAGCGACGATTTCCTTGTCCAATCCCAATGCGTATAAAATCTCCGTCAGGTTGGGCGCCATTGACACAATTCGCAGGGAACTAGGAACTGCCGGTGCGGGCTGCTCGATGGGCGTTCTTTTTCTGCACGCAGACAGAACCATCAGCCCCGCTACAGCAGCAAGGAAGATGCAAACCACCAATATGTGCCGCCTTGATTGATTCATTAAAAGCCCGTGCGTTTGAATTGTTTTTCCAGGTCTTTGAGCGAAAAGGTAATCGTCGTCGGTCTGCCATGCGGACAGCGGCAGACTTCGGGATAACGCGCCTTATCGGCCAGAAGCTGGGCGATTTCCGCACCAGACAACGGCTGGCCGGCCTTGACTGCCGCGGCACAGGCGGCGCGTTCCAATATCGATTTTAGAATATCCTGGCCGGGTTCGATTTTTGTCTGGCCGGCAAGGGCATCCAGCACATCGGCGACAAACGCCTGCGGATCGGCCTTTTCCAGCAGCATCGGAAACGACTGGACACCCAGCGTCTGAGGTCCCATCGCCGATAACTCGATACCCAGTCTATCAAATATCTCGCTGTGTTTTTCAAAAGCCTCCATCTGTGCGGGCGTCGCCTGAATCAGCACCGGCGTCAGCAGCCGCTGAAACGCCAGCTTACCCTGATTGACCTTCTCGCATAGTTTGCCGTACAAAATCCGCTCATGCAGGGCATGCTGGTCGATGACCTCAAAGCCTTCCGGACATGCCGCCAGAATATAGCTGCTGTGGATTTGCAGGTAGGTATTGGCGGATGGAAAAAACGGCGCTGACTGGGGATTGTCTGCGGCCGGCTGCGGAAGCGGTTTGCCCTGCCACAAAACGCCGCGGTCAAAGGGACCATCCGGCGTGCGAAACGTAAATTTCCGCTGGCTGCCGCCCTGCGGCTTTTTGAAAAAATCCCCTACCGCATCCAGTACCAGCTGGCGGCGGTTCAATTCCGAATCCGGCAGCGATTCTTCCGCCGCAGCGGGCATTGTAAACGAAGTCGGCATTGCCCCGCCGACATTCAGATTGACGCTGAGCAGCTTTTCCCGCAAGGCACCGAGTACCTGTGAATGCACCAGATTCGGATTGTCAAATCGCACTTCCGTTTTGGTTGGATGCACATTGACATCAAACAATTCCGGCGGCATATCGATAAACAAAAACACCACCGGATAGCGACCCGGCTCCATCAACCCCTGATAGGCCTGACGCAGGGCGTGGCCGATGAATTTGTCGCGGATAAACCGGCGATTCAAAAAGACATATTGGTAATTGGCGCTGCTGCGGGCTGCCGAGGGCTTGCCAATCAGGCCGCCAATCCGCATCCCCTTTTCATCCGAACTGACCGCAAGCAAGTCGCCTGCGGTATCGCCGCCGAACAGCACCCCAATACGCTCTGCCAGCGATTGCCCCGAAGGCAGGTGATAGACCTGCCGGCTGTTATGAATCAGCCGCATATCCAGCGACAGATGCGCCAAGGCAATCCGCGTAAAATGCTCGGTGATATGCGTCATCTCAGTATTGGCAGTACGCAGAAATTTGCGGCGGGCAGGCAGTTTATAGAACAGATTGCGCACATCGATGGTCGTGCCGACATCACCGCTGGCAGGACGCATAGGCTCTTTCTGGCCGCAGTCAATCGACAGGACATTGGCTTGTATCGACTCCGGCGTGCGGCTGACTAAGGACACCGCCGCCACCGAGGCGATACTGGCAAGCGCCTCGCCGCGAAAGCCCATCGTCGAGATAGAGGCAAGGTCGTTGCTGGTGCGGATTTTGCTGGTTGCGTGCGGTTCAAACGCCAGTTCGATATCCGCCGCATCCATCCCCCCGCCGTCATCAGTTACGCAGATGCGCTTTCTGCCGCCATCCTCGACGGCCAGCGTCAGGCGAGTCGCTCCGGCGTCAATGCTGTTTTCCAGAAGCTCCTTGACGACGCTGGCCGGCCGCTCAATGACCTCGCCGGCGGCAATCATATTGACCATATTATCGTCAAGGACGGCAATTTTGCCCATAGGTTTGCTTCAATCTATTATTTCGATTTAGCCATTTTAAGCGCCTGTTTAGCCGGAATACGGCAGGCTTTGCCATTTTGGCTGATGATGACATATTGGCCAAGCAATGCCTTTTTCCGAAATTCTTCCAGCACTGCCTTACGCAAGCATGCTTTAGCACGGAGAGCCATTTTATGTGTTTCTTTTGTAACCATCGGTACACCTTGTAATATTTTCATAGACAGCAGGCTTTGAAATCTTCTGCCCATTTTCGTCTTTTTCATAAGCGAGAATAGGCTGGAACCCAGAATTATCATAACAAACCACCTTGTCGCACAAGGAAGCATAGACCTTGATAAAATTGTACATAACGCGCGGATAACGGCGTTCTATGGTATCTTCTGGTATATCGTGTCCGCCTTGCGCAACCCGCTCCCGCACTCGGCTTTTTGAAAAGACCACATCGGGTATCCATAAGAAGAATAAAACTATCCGCCAGCCATCCTGACGAAGTTTCTTAATCAAGCTTATATGGCTGCGGCCGGCCAATGTGGTTTCAAAGGCAAAATCAACACGTTTGTCGATGTTGGCGTATATTTCACGAAGAAAAAGACGACCGGCTTCATACTGTGCAGACAGCGAATCAAACGGAGAAAGACCATAAGCAATAAAATCCGCATTGACAAAATTACGACAGCCCGCAATTTTCGGCAGATATTGCAGTGCAAACGTGGTCTTTCCAGCGCCATTGGGACCGGCAATAATAAAACAAGTTGGTTTTTTGTTTTTCTTCACAGCAATTCTCATATAGCCAATTACAGCAAAAGACTCCTGCCGGTCATTTCTGCGGGTTTGGCCAGACCCATCACTTCCAAAAAGGTCGGGACAACATCGGCCAGTTTGCCTCCGGAAGCCATTTTTCGGTGTTTGAACTGTTCATCAAACACGATAAACGGCACATCGCCGACAGTATGGGCGGTATGCGGCATATTGTTCTCGAAATCCCACATCTTTTCAAAATTGCCGTGGTCTGCCAGAATGACGGCGCTGCCGCCCAGCGATTTGACCTTGTCTAAAATCCTGCCAACACAGGCATCCACCGTTTGGGCTGCGATGACCGCCGCATCCAGCACACCGGTATGGCCTACCATATCCGGATTGGCGAAATTGCAGATAATCACATCGAACTGATTGGCGTCCAATTTCGCCAGAATCACCTCGCAGACCTCTTCGGCGCTCATTTGCGGCTTGAGGTCATAAGTGCGGACTTTGGGCGACGGGACAATCTGGCGTTCTTCGCCGGCAAACGGCTCTTCGCGTCCGCCGTTGAAGAAAAATGTTACATGGGCGTATTTTTCCGTCTCGGCACAGCGGAACTGCGTCAGCCCCAGATTGCTCAGATATTCGCCGGCAATGTTGGGCATCTTGCGAATCGGCGGAAATGCCGACGGCGCCGGAATCTTGGAATCGTACTCGGTCAGGCAGACATACGAACCGACCTGCGGCCAGACCTTGCGGGCAAAGTGGTTGAACCCTTTGTCCACAAAGGCGTAGGTCAGTTCACGCGGACGGTCGCCGCGGAAATTGAAGAAAATCACACTGTCGCCATCCTGCACCAGCGCCATCGGCTTGCCATCCGCGCCGGCAATACAGGTCGGTTCAATGAATTCATCCGTGATGTTTTTGGCATAACTGTCGGCGATTGCCGCTGATGCGGACTTGGCGATATGGCCTACGCCCTCGGTCAGACAGCGATAGGCTGTCTCAACGCGCTCCCAGCGTTTGTCGCGATCCATTGCATAGAAGCGTCCTGCCAGCGAGGCGACTTTGCCAACGCCGATTTCGGCCATCTTCTTTTCGATGTCGGCCAGATAACCCGCCCCGCTTGTCGGAGGTGAATCACGTCCATCCATAAAGGCGTGCAAATAGACATCCTTCAATCCGTTGCGGCCGGCCATTTCCAACAGGGCATACAGATGCCCCAGCAGGGAGTGAACGCCAATATCGCTGCACAGGCCGAACAGGTGAAGCTTGCGGCCGGGCTTTTTGGCATTCTCAATCGCCGCAAGCAGCGTCGGGTTCTGGAAGAACTCCCCGTCCCGAATCGCAACGGTAATCCGGACGGAATCCTGATAGACAATCCGGCCGGCGCCTATATTCTGGTGGCCGACTTCGCTGTTACCCATGGTGCCTTCCGGCAGGCCGACATCTTCCCCATAAGTCCGGATCAGACAATTGGGGTATTCTTTCATAAGCATTTTATCTACAGGCACTTGCGCAACTTTTACCGCATTGTAGGCATCTTCGGATGGATTGGGATTAAACCCCCACCCGTCTCGGATAATCATCACACAGGGGCGAGTACGCAATTTTACTTTGGCCGACATAAGGATATACCTTTCATTAGAGTATCAAGACATTCATAGTCCGACCAGTGTAAAAAAAACAAGCCCCAGTGTCAATCTTATAAGCGGATAGAGGGTGGGTTTTATTGGCCGCTGCTAAAAATAGGAAAACATAATTTGGCAAATAAAAAGGCCGCGAGTTTTTTCCAACCCGCGGCCTCAAAACAGGAGTTATCTTGTCTTTTTACTGAGCAACGACCGTAGGACTCCAATCGCCGGTGTTCTGAATGACCGACTGGTCGCGTGTGCGTCCCTGATAAGAATAATTCAGAGACTGAACGCCGACGTTGAGCCACAGTTCATTGGGCAGGCGGAAGCTGCCATCCGGATCGATGATACCGGTTACATTGGCGTCATTCCACCACTGACCATCGGTTTCACTCAATCCCGGCCCGTCCACACGGCGGAACTGGTATTCCACACCGCTGTCATCCGTCGCCGCAGTCAACCGCATATAGTGATACCATATGCCGTTAATGAACTGCTTGGTCGGCGGCACGGCCCAGGTGCTGGGATTTGGCGTCGGGGCAGTACTATCAATCTCAACCATCGTAACCGCACGGGATACCGATTTTTCCGTGATATTCGGAATGTCAGCACGGTCACGTGTGATGGTATAGAAGGTGTACGTATCGCCGAGCCTCAAACCATCCACCTGATACAACCAGGGGGTCGCAAAATAAGTGGCAATTTCCGCCGGGGCGACATTTTGCCGCCAGCCGCTGCTTAAGTTCCCATCTTCTTCGCAAACAAACCGATACTCAACACCGCTGGCATCTGTCGCCTGTTTGGCTTCCATTCGAAGGCTGGTATTGCTGACTTGATACGGCTGATTGATGTCTTTCCATTCAGCCGGGTTCGGAACCGGTTTCATGCTGTCAATGCCAGGCGTAACGGAAACCGGTCTGGAATCCGCCGTTAGATTACCGGCAACATCGCGAACTCTAACTACGTAGGTGTATTCCGTACCATCTGTTAAGCCGGTATCTTCGAATATCCACGCCCGAACGGTCTGGTCGGCCGCACTGAAAACATAACCGGGACGAGCCGGATCAAAACTCTGCCGCCAGCCGCTGTTGTGACTTAAGCCCTGGGCAGTTGAAGCCTCAAAGTAATACTCGACGCCGCCCCATTTATCCACGGCCTGCATCGCTTCCATCAGAACCGTATCGTCTTCAGTAACAGCCGGTTCGCCGCCCAATGCCCACTCCGCCGGGTTCGGGGACGGCGATTCACTGTCCTGCTGCAGCCAACAGGATACAAACAGCATCAAGTCTTCTGTGTCAATATACGAATTGAAATTCAGATCAGCGCCGCCGCACCAGTTATTGCCGCCGACAATCGCGTCACCTTCTATGCAGGGGCCTTCGAGCCACCACGACGCGAACACAGCCCAGTCCGCCAACTCAATTCGGCCATTAGCCAGGTCGGCCATGTCGGCATAACTGCAGAACGCCCGGGCCGTCGCGGTTTCATAATGATACCCAAGGTCCACCACGCCTTTATCCTGAATGCCTTCAATGCTGGTGGTGTATTCAAACAATCCCTTCACCATTGAGCTTTGGCTGCCTTTATCTTTGCAGGGAGAATCCGCCTGATCGAGGTAATAATCCGAAACAATATCCGCAAGCGTCGAACCTGGCAGTTTGACAAACAGCGGATCGGTACTGAAAATGCCAACGCCGGGGTCCAAAGTGGACGGCGAATACACATAGACCGCGTTGGAATTGGGATAGTTTTCCACATCCGTATAGGAAAGAGTGACGCTGGACGGGGCCGGATCAAATTCAAATCCTGTCGTCACAGCAATCTGCTGGCCTGTGGTCGCCAAGTTGCCCCACACAATGCTGTCGATAATATCGGCATAACTCTGATATCCGACAAAAACACCGCCGCCCTGCGACATCCCCGAACCTGCTCCGGGCACATCGTTATCGGCAAAGGTACAGTTGTCGATTGTTACATCGGAGTACCAGTTGACCGACAGACCGCCGCCGTCCCGACCGGCGCTGTTGCCGGCAAACAACCCATTCTTGATCGTTGTCTGATCGCTGCCGGACACATAGAACCCGCCGCCGGACCGGCCGGAGGTATTGTTGACGACCACCACATCCGTAAAGATGGAGTTCGCGTCGAAAGCGGATAACGCTCCGCCCTGTGATGCGTCGAGGTTGGCCGTGTTCTCCTGGAAGACCGTCTTTTCGATCGTCGCCTTCGTATCCACATAAAACACCGCACCGCCGAATGAAGCCGTGTTGTCGATAAAGTTGCAGTCAGAAACCTGCAGCGTCGCATGTTCGGCATAAATGCCGCCGCCGTGATGAGCAAGACCGCCTTCGATGACGCAATCCTTCAGCGTTACCACCGCATCATCTTCAAACGCGATCGTACCGCCGTAGGCGAAGTAGGGGTCTTCCTGCGTCGTCTGCTTCGGAGAAGTATGTGTATAAGTCTCTGTCGGCCCGACGGTGTCGGCGTGGTTATCTTCAAAGGTACATTCTGTCAAAGTCAAACTGCTTCGCTGGGCCGCATAGATCGCACCGCCGTAACGGTCAATCTTGTACCAGCCACGAGGAATGAAACCGCTGCCAGTATGGCCGCCGTAGGCGATGTTGTTGCTGAACAGGCAATTCTTAAACTCCGCCGCGCTGTCTTCATCACAATAGACCGCACCGCCGTAGCCGCTGTATTTCCAATACGGCAGATAAGGACCAAAGTCCCAGCCATACCACGGATTCAACACTTCATCCCACGACCCGCCGCGAATGCCATCGTCTCCGGCATCACCGCCGCCGCCGCCGCGAACATAGTTATCCGCAAATTCACAATTGATAAACCGCGGGTCGCCGCTGTCAACATAAACCGCGCCGCCGCGTGCCCAGCCGCCCCAGCCGCCGTCGCCGCCGGTTCCGCCCTTGCCGCCATTGCCGCCGGTGATTGAACAGCTTACAAAACGGCAGTTCTTAACCGTCGCGGAAGCATCCGCAATAAATTCAATCGCCCCGCCACCGATGGAACCGCCATTGCCGCCGTCATGTGTAGGACCGCAGTCGTCACACCCACCCCCACCACCGTAGTGAGCATCCTGAAGGGTAATACCGTTCAATACCATTTTCCTTCCAGTTCCGCTCATAATAAAACCGCAACCCTGTATCACGGTATTGGCAACCGTATCCGGATCATCGGGATTATAACTCTGAATGACGATGTTTTTATCGAAGACCAAATGCAATCCCTGTACCGGAGTGTAAACCCCCGGGCGCAGCATAATAATGTCGCCTTCTTTGGCGTCATAGATCGCATGCTGAAGCTCTGTAAAATCGCCCGTCACATCATAGACCGTCGGGGTATAAAACTCAACGTCAACATCCTTGCTCTCGGTCATCGTTACCGTGTTGGTGGTTCCCAAAAGCGCATCGTCATCCGTTCCCAGCCACCGGACGATATCCGATGGATTCGTCGGCGTCGCCTTCAGAGGCACTACGGTTCCTTTCGGCCACAGGGTAACTCCGGCAGGCGTAACCGTCCCGCTGCCCTTGACGACTCTTGTCCGCAAGGTCGGGATTGTGGTTTCGCATTCAAGGATGACGGTCTTATTGGCGGTCATCCGGACGCTGTTGGTTATTGCCGTTGAGGCGTCATCATCGGTATTATGCCACGCCTTGACCGTATAGAACGGGTCATTGAGAATCGCTTCCAGCGCAACCTGCGTTCCCGCCTTGACAGTTCGGCTGTCGGGGCTGTAAAGCACAAACGGGTCTAACCCGCCGCCGGTGCCTTTCAGCCGCGTCATCAGCGGGTCATCGCTGCCGCGATCGACTACCAGCGTCAGCGTATATTCTTTGGCTGAGGATTGAGTCGCATTGTAATGATACCCCATATCAATCGGGCTGGCATCCGCGACATGGTCTGTCCGGGTGGTAATATCAAAGCCCAGCTTGGCCGCCAGCCATTCCAGGACACTGCCGGCCGCCCCCGGAATTTCAATGAAATCACCCACCGCCGGATCGTAAATAAAGTGCGTCGGCGTTCCGGCATCCACACAGGGACTGGTCGATAGCTGTCCGGCCGCTATCTCAGCCAGATAAAATGTCCGGTCAACCGCATTGGTCGGTTCGCCGGTTTCGACAAACTGCGGGTCTGATTCATCCTCGGACGTCGCCGGGGCGTCTTCAATATTATGCATCCCATAATCCAGCCAGGGGTAGCCGCTGGCTTCGACATAAACCTCATCCTGGCCGCCCTGAATATTCGAATAGTCCAGATAAACCGTCGTGAAAACTCCCGATGTATCCAGAGGCTCACCCACACATAATTGCGGACCCAGCAGCGCCGAGTTGTCCCGAAAGATTGTATTGGTAATACTCATATAGGCGTCGTTAGCCAGAACAGCCCCGCCGTAGCCATAATAATCGATCACCTCGTTGTCCACGAAGGTGCTGTTGAGCACTTCCACATCCGTGCCGCGTTCGGCCAGCAGAGCGCCGCCGGCGTATTGTGCCTGATTTTCCACAAACAGACAGTTAAAGACCGACTGCGGATACCCGGTCGGTGACCACCCAGCAATATACAGCGCTGCGCCGGATCCATTGGTTTCATTGGCGGCAAAGTGATTGTTGGTCAGGAACGAATCGCAACTGGCCAGATACAGACCGGCTCCCGAACCAATAATCTGAACCGTCCCGGCTTCCTGCTGACTCCCAGGCGACTGAGTCGGAACTTCCTGGGCGGTATTATGGGCAAACAGATTGTCCTGCGCTGTTACATTACAGGCAAACAGAAACCCGCCCGCGCCCGCATGAGCCGTATTGCTCCAGAATTGCGTTTCATTCACATCTGCAACGGAAGAATCGAGATACAATCCCGCCCCATAAGGAGACAGGTTGTCGATAAAATTACAATCCGCAACAGCAACTGAATTGCGGGCATCTATCATATCCCACAGAATGGAATCGGCCTCCAGCACATCATCCCATAGCAATGTTTGAATCCCGTTATAAAACGTAATATAACCGTGATCTACATAGCGCGACATCACAAAATCGTCATAGCCGTCAAAATCATTGAAGTAAAACTCCTCATACGGGTCAAACGAATTGCCCGCATAGACGCCGCCGGCATAAGATTTGCTCAAGTGGTGATCGGCCTTATTGCCGCTAAACACCGTATCCGTCAAGTCCAGCGCCGCATCCGCATCTTCCGTCGTCGGGGCAAAATTACAATACAGGCCGCCGCCGCCAAATGCGTTATTGTTATTAAATGAGCATCCCGTGAATGTCATACTCACGGGCTGGTCGGCAAAGACGCCGCCGCCGAGCCCTTCAAATTTATAATCGGATTCAATCGTTGTCTGATAAACCGTAGTATTGTTCTCAAAGGTGCAATTTTCGATCGTCGCCTGACATCCCCTGTCATAGAGTTCGCCGCCGGCGTGATTGGCAAAGCTGGTATTGTCGGAAACGATAGTATCTTTCATGACAACAACACTGCCCTCGCCGTAATAATTGGCGCCCGCACAAGCCCCTGAATTGGGCTGGTCGGGGTCAATATGAGTCAATGGGATAAACTCGACCGGTGTATATACCGGTAAAAAGGTATCGGGATCTCTCACGAAATCCGCTTCTCTGTAATCATAAGTGTAATACTCGGGTTCGCCGGGGTGCTCGGTGTCTTCATCAAGGACAATGATACCCTCATAATTATAGGTACATTCCAATAATCCATAAAATGGCGAAGAAGCGCTGTCGAATATTACATAAATCGTCCCGCTTGAAGTCGCCTCTCCCGGAACAGATTCCGTCGCTGGATTCGCATTCGGGTCAGCAGGAATCGGCGGAACGGTAATGACGATATTTGCAGCAAGTTCACTGTAATCCGGCCACTTCCAATCCCAGGACATATCGAGATAATCATTCAGGTCTGTCGTCGAGTTCAGCGTATTGATGTTGTCGGTGTCTTCCCAGTAATAGGAAAGATAATACATATTGGACGGCCAGATACCCGTTTGCTGTCTAAGCAGTGAAAAATTCGCGCCAAAATACCCCGCTCTTCCGGTTCCAGGCACGCCAAACCGGAATCCGCCGTTGCCGGGAAGCCCCGCAAGACCACCTTCACCGCCATCCCCGCCGGTACCGCCGGTCGCGGTAACACCGCCGCCCAAATCCCGCAGCTTATCCGGCACAAAATACGCCGGACCGCCGTGGCCGCCGTGGCCGCCGCCGCCATCGTCCTCGCCCTTGCCGCCGTCGCCGCCGTCGCCGCCATTATAATCATAACCGATAATGACCCCGGCATCATCGGTTCGCGGGACGCCGGACAGTTCGACAATGACCCGGCAATTCTTAAACTCGCACCCTTCGATGGTTGCGTTTGCGTTATCGCCGTAATAAACAGCGCCGGCGTAAGAACTTGACGCCCGTAAATCGCCGCCGGCTCCGCCGTTGCCGCCATTGCCGCCAAAACCAAATCCCTTGCCGTCGCCGCCATTGCCGCCGTGGCCGCCGATACCAGCCTGACCGACCTGTACAAAACAATCTTCAACCACCGTATCATGCAGTTCCGGCGAGCAATCCTGCTCGAAATAAACCGCGCCGCCCCAACCGCAGCCGCCAAAGCCGGCATCGCCGCCGTCGCCGCCATTGCCGCCGTTGCCGTTAACCTCGTCATCGCCGGCATCGCCGCCGTCGGCGCCGTTACCGCCGTTGCCTGCATCCCCGCCGACCGCCTGGCAAGTGGTAAACTGACATCCCTCAATAAGCGGACTGGAACCACTGACCGCATAAATGGCGCCGCCGTAGGCATTGCCGCCGTTGCCGCCGCGGTCCGCATGACCGCCGGACTTAACACCCTCCACACTTACGCCATTTAAACCATTCCAACCATACTGGCCGTTCGCTGAACAATTCTCAAAGACGCAGTTGCGAATCGTCGGACTGGCAGGAGAATATGAACCGGTAATTTCGTTTCCGTAATTATAAATTAAAAAGCCCATCAGGATAGCCCCGCCCGCGGCATCCCGTCCATCAATCCCTTCAGCGCCCATATAGCGGTCTCCCTGATCCGGATCGCCCCTTACAGAGGTATAAACCAAGCGTATAGTCGCATCGTCCACAGCCGTGGCGTTTCGGATAGTAAGTCCAGCCAGCACCGAATTGCGTCCTTCACCATCCTGGAACACAAATGCCCGGCGTGTTTCAAACAGATTCGAGGGATAATCCCAGATATCTTCGCAATCAATCACCGTCGCGGCCACTACCGCCGGATCGTTCGGGTTCTGACTGCAAACCGTAATCGCCTTGCCCCTGAAACTAATATTGATTTCACGATGAATCCCCGGCAGTACAACCACCGTATCGCCAGTACGCGACGAATCAATCGCCGCCTGAATCGTCTGATACGCCGCCGATGGAACCACACGGACCATCGAATGTGAAGCCTCACCCACCTTGGTGGATTCCGTAACCGCCGTTTCATGAATCGCATCGGTTGTACCCAATTGACGTGCCTTGCCAATAAAGGTGTATTCATAATCGGCAACACTGGCAACCGTTACCGTATAACTCGGTGAAGTTCGCCAGCCGCTGTCATATTTCGTATTATCCGCCACCCACGCCGGGTCATCGCTCAGCACGCAATCAAAGTAATACTCCACGCCGTTTTCATCATACGAGGTGAGAATCTCCATACCAATTTGCTTACGGGGTACACTCGTTACACGCGGGAAAGACACCCATTGGGATGGATTGGGCGCCGGCGGTAAATTATCCACACCGGTCGCGGTTGTCGTTGTAATTGTTTGCGACCACTCGGTCTGATTCAGATTCTCCGATTTGTCGCGGGCCTTGACACGGAATGAATAGGCCGTGCCGGCCGCAAAAGTGGATTTCTGATAGACCGCACTGCTCTGCCAACCGCTGTCAAAAGTATGATTTTCTATGCACTCAAAGAAGTATTCGACGCCGGATTTATCGGTTGCCTTTTTAGCCTGCATCACAATCGTCGTTAAACCAGTCGCCTGCGGTTCAATCAGCCACTCGGCCGGATCCGGAAGCGGCGGCAGCGCATCGCTTGACTGAGCCAATAAACTCGCTTTGTACAAATTCAGACGGCCTTCCGTAACGCTCCTGCCCTCAAGCGAGTCAAGCTTGTCAACGCTGGTCATCAGGATTTGTTTGGTTTCCTGGTAGGTCAATTGCGAATTCAACGACCACACCAGCGCCGCAGCGCCGGCCACATGCGGACAGGCCATCGACGTGCCGTCGTAATAATCGTATCCATTGTTCGGAATAGTGCTTAAAATACCCTGTCCCGGAGCGCCAATATCCACACCGGTCTTGCCCCAATGCGAAAACGAGGTCTTTTCATCCTGGTTATCCGTCGCCATCACGGAAATAATGCTGTCAAGATCATAGCTGCACGGATAAAATGGAGTCACATCGTTATCCATCGAATAATTGCCCGCCGCAGCAACAAACAGCAGACCTGCCTCCTGAGACTGCGTAATGGCGTCGTACAACGCCTGACTGTATCCGGAGCCGCCCCACGAGTGATTCATTACCTTGGCGCCGACTTTAATGGCATATTGAATGCCCTCAATGGCGCCCGATGTAGCAATGAAGAAATCGCCAATTTTAATGGGGACGATTTTGACCGACCAGTTGACGCCGGTAACGCCCACACCATTATTGCCGACAGCGCCAATCGTACCCGCGACATGTGTGCCGTGTCCAACATTGTCTTCCGGCTCATTGTCGCCGAACGCAAAGTCCCATCCGCGAATATCATCGATATAACCATTGTTGTCATCATCCACGCCGGCCTGACCATTGGCTTCTGCCTGGTTAATCCACATATTGGCAGCCAGGTCAGGATGCGTGTAATCAATACCGCTGTCGCAAACCGCAACCAGCACCGTAGAATTATCCTTGACGATGTTCCATGCCTCTGGAGCGTCAATGTCGGCGTCGGCAACACCCGCAACGCCCTCAATCGTCTGGCCGGTATTGTTCAAGCCCCACAATCGATTAAACTGAGGGTCGTTTGGAACTGCCGTATAGTAACCGAAAAAATCTGGCTCGGCGTACCTGATACCGAGGGTGGCACTGAAACGGATACGAGCCTCCGCAACGGTTGTGCCGCTGGGCAACTGCACCAGCGTAAGACCCGGCACAAGGGTATAACTGCGCGCAATGGTTCCGCCGCCGGCTGATTGAAGTACCGCCAACCGGTTGGCCTGGGCTGATGCGGTTGTCCCTTCTTCCGTAAACCGAACCAACAGGTAGCCTTCGCGATACTCCGGCGATCCGCCCGTGGTAAATCCTCCGCCCGCAGCCATAACAGACACTGAACCAAGCAGAAGAACAAATACAAACAACCCCACAAATAGTTTCTTAAACATCGTACCCTCCGAAACAAAAAAAATAGTCCGTTTATTCATACTCGCCATCCCTTTGGAATCCTAAAAAAACGACACGTATCGACTCTTCATTTTTCACATTGAAACAGAATATGTGGATTTCTTGCCGTTCTCTTTTCGGAAAAGGTCCCCAGCGAGTTTAAGTAAATCTATCAGAATTATACCCGAAAGTCAAGTGTAAAAAAGGGGTTGTAAAGAAAATTAGGCTGTTCGTCCCAAATTTTATAGGACTTTCCACCGCCGCCTGGAAATACCTGAATAACGACCAATAAATTCAGTTGCAGCAACTTTAATAACTGCCAACCGATTTATTTTTCAAATATTTTTTTATGGGTCGATTTTTCTTTCTTTTTTGGTGAGTTTTGTTAGAAAATGCTGGCTCAAATCATAAATATGGATATAATTAAAGAGTGGTTTTGTCGGAAATAAAATGCTCCTACATTCGCGAAAATCCGTTCTCAAAGGAACCGTCGCCATACCGGCATCGAAGTCCCACACCATCCGCGCCGTCGCAATCGCCTCGCTGGCAAACGGAACAAGTCATATCCGAAATCCGCTGTATTCGCACGATGCCCACAGTGCCGTATCCACCTACCGCAGCCTGGGTGCCGAGATTAACGCCGAAAACAAGACTCTATGGGTCGTAAAAGGCTTGAATAATCAAGTCTCCGCCCAAAATAAGACGATTGATGTCGGCAATTCCGGCACAACACTCAGTATTGCTCTTGGGTCTGCCGCACTATCGAAAAATAACTCCGAAATCACCTTTACCGGCGATTACCAAATACAAAAAAGACCGATAAAACCCCTCGTTAACGCTCTCAATGACCTCGGCGCATCCATTCGACACCTCAATAGCAGTGATGCCGCGCCAGTTTCCGTCAAGGGCAAACTATCCGGCGGGAAAACCTCGATTATCTGCAAATCAAGCCAATATTTGACAAGCCTTTTGCTTGCCTGCCCGCTCGCCGATGGCGACACAACCATCGAAGTGCCGCTACTCTATGAGCCGGACTATGCCAAAATGACATTAGATTGGTTAGACAAGCAGGGTATCCAGTATGAAAGACAGGAAATGGCCTATTTTGAAATACCGGGCGGACAAAAATATAACGCCTTTGACCTGCCGGTGCCGGCGGATTTTTCCAGCGCAACCTTTTTCCTGTGTGCCGGTGCGCTGTTTGCGGAGGAATTGGTAATTACCGGATTGGATTTCTCCGATAGCCAGCCGGACAAGGCCGTTGTGGATTATTTGAAACAAATGGGGGCGGATATTACCATTTACTCAGATAAAGTTGTCGTGCGGAAATCCCAGTTAAAGGGCGTGGATATCGATATGAACCGCACGCCGGATGCCCTGCCGGCGATGGCGGTTACGGCTGCCCTGGCTTCCGGAACGACGCGGCTGCTGAATGTGCCGCAGGCAAGGACCAAAGAAACTGACCGTATCGCCTGTATGAATAAGGAGTTAAGCAAACTTGGAGCGGACATCGAAGAACGCCCGGACGGTCTGATTATCCGCGGCGGCAAAAAACTTTCCGCCGCCAATGTGTGCGGCTACGATGACCATCGCATCGTTATGGCGATGGCGATTGCCGGTATGGCACTGGACGGAACCACTGCTGTCGATACTGCCGAGGCGGCCGGCGTAACATTCCCCGATTTTGTTCCGCTGATGCAATCTATCGGCGGCAAATTGAGCCTCTAAAAAAAGACTTCACAAAATACCGCTCTTTTGGTATAAGAACGATTCTGTACACAGAAACATTGACGCTTATTGGAGACAGATATGATTGGATGTCATTTAGGACGATTTTTTCAGGTGTCCGTCGCGGGCGGCTCCTATCAGGAAGGCCTGACAGCGGTCGTGCAGGGCGCCCCGCCGGCAATGACGCTGACCGAACAGGAATTGTACGGCGACCTGCTGCTGCGTAAGCCCGGCGCCGATGAACTGTCCAGCCCTCGCAAAGAGCCGGACTTGCCGGTCATTTACACCGGCTTAAACGCCGCCGATACCATTGAAGGTGCCGGCGATAAAAATCTGACTAATGGAACGCCTATCTCGATTCTGATTCCCAACTTAGACCGGCATTTTATCCATATCAAACAATATCAGGACACCAACCGCACACCGCGGCCGGGGCATGCATCATGGGCTTCTCTGTGCAAATACGGTCCCTGCGACGATTCTATCGGAGCCGGTATTTTCAGCGGCCGCTACACATCGACCATTGTCGCTGCCGGTTATATCGCCAAAAAAATCCTGAAAAAATTCGGCATCGAAGTCTTTTCGTACATCCGTGAAGCCGCCGGCGTCCGCTGTCCGGATATGGACTACAAGGCGATTTTTGACTTTACCGAGCGGTATAAAAGGATGCGGCGGGATTTAGACCCGTTCTATCAGGAAATTTATGTCAAGAAACTGGTTACGATGGATATGCGGTTTCTGGAAAAGATGAAGATTTTTGCCCAAATTGAAAATGCCATCGACGACATCCGCGCCAAAACACCGCTGATGACCACCGAAGAAGTCCGCGATATATACGGTGTCCACCATATTGTCAATTGTCCGGATTTTGCTGTCGCTGAGGCAATGCTGCAAGCCTGCAATAAAATCATGCGTACTGGCGATTCTTCGGGCGGCATCGTGGAAGTGGTCGTTACCGGCGCTCCGGCGGGGCTGGGCGAACCGGTCTTTGACAAACTCGACGCGGAGTTGGGCAGAATGCTGGGCATCGGCGCCGTCAAAGGCGTTGAAGTCGGCGCCGGCTTTGCCGTCAAAGATATGACCGGCATCCAGTCCAACGATGGGATGCGGGTACAAAACGGCAAGGTGCAGTTTTTGTCCAATAACGCCGGCGGCATCACCGGCGGCCTTTCGAGCGGACAGGATATCATCGTGCGTCTGGCTGTCAAGCCCACGCCCACCATCGACAAGGCACAGCAGACTATCGACAAGTACACGCTTGAAAACAAACCTCTGGCGGCGATTACCCGCCGCGACCCGACGATTGTCGGGCGCATTTGGCCGGTTGCTGAAAATTATACCGCGATGGTGATTCTGGATAATTTAGTCGCCTATCTGGGCTATGAAAAATTGAAAGCCCAGATTCTCGCGTAATCGCAGTGCGATACCGCACAGACTCAAATAAAAAAAGGGATGTACCAAATGGTGCATCCCTTTTTTATTGTGCAGTTGTCATGTCAAACGACTACTTGCTCATTAAACCAACGGCTTCCTGTTCGGCTTCTTCCTTGAAGACAATCGTGGGCTTAACCAGAATCAGCAGTACGCGTTTTCTCTGCGACTCGCTGCGGTTGGAGAAGAACCGATTGATAATCGGAAGTTTATTGAGTATCGGCACGCCGGATTCCGTCTGCTCATCCGATGTGATCGTCATCCCGCCCAGCAGCACCGTTCCACGGTCCGGGATATGAACACGTGTCTGAATTGAACTCGTCTCATCCGTCGGCTGAAAAATCGTTGAGGTTATCACTTCGCCGGTGCCCTGGTCAACACCGACAGGAATTGCCACTGGATCGCCTTTGTTAAAATCTTCCAAAAAGGTGGAGACCCTCAAAATCACATACTTCTTGTCGGCGCTGATAACCGGCGTAATCGAAAGACTAACGCCCTTGTCATACGTCTCATAGTCATTTTCAAAATAATAAACGGTACGGTCCACACCGGTTGTGGTTACGGTTTCAGAATTAATCCCGGAATCCGTGAGAACGGACTGGCTGGAATTGACTTCGATGGTCGATGATTCACCGTTCATCACCATCGATTTGGGCGCGGTCAGTACCTTGGAATTGCTGTACTGCTGGGTTGCCCGAATCATAAACTCGACCTGTAAATCATCCAGCGCGTCACCATAGGAAAATGTCGTGGACATGGCCTCATTGGTTACTTGCGGAAGAGCTGTCGTATCATACGAACCCTGTTCGAATGGACCAAGCGCCCCCAGACCAGCCTGACTATTCCATTTTCCGCCGACTTTGAGCCGTTTGATTTCGGTATCGATTCCAATATCTTCCAGGTAAGATTCATCAACTATCAGGAACCGTGTTTCGATGGCAATCTGCTGACCAAGCGTCTTGCGCAATTCATCCAAAAACGCCTTAATTTTTTCCTGGATTTCCGGCGTCTGCCAGACAATGAGTTTATCGGCGCTGAATTGCGAAATACGGCCTTCGCCGCCGTTCATATACCAACTATCCGGCTCGATGGTTTCCATAATGATAGAGATTATTTCCAAGCCGCGCATGGCTGCCATGGGATTGTTCATCATCCCCCCCATCATACCCATCATGCCCATACCACCGCCCATGCCGCCCATCATGCCCATGCCGCC
>CAZICJ010000008.1:0-63469 GCA_964537635.1 uncultured Pirellulales bacterium | reverse complement strand
AGTTCCACCTTAACTCAAAGGTGTTTCTGTCCAACGCATGGGGACAACCTCACTTTTACAAGCAAGCCCTGTCTATTTATACTTCCCGACTTTTAATCAATACGAGGATTAGTGATGCCAAAGATAGTTATAGCTAAGATGACAATTGCGGTGAACTTTCTGTCTATGGTCTGTTTTGCCCATGACCCGAATACGCCGCAAGACAGCAATTCGCTCATCCATCGTATAAATAGTAGATGTTTCCCATCTGTTTTTCAAGCATGGAGTCCTTGTGAAAGTTTTCCCGATATGGACAAGTGGGAGATAATGGCAAAGCACGACCTGGTTTTTATTTCCCCTTCAATGATCGGTTTGAAATGGAATCACGAATTTCTGGGGCTTGCAGAAGGTTTTTTGCCGGAAAGCATTGAGCCGGCACTGGCAATCCGCAAAAAATTGTTAGAGTTAAATCAGAACTTAGTTCTTTTAGCAGAGATTCGCTACCGCGATGCAGCCGAGTCCTATCTGCCGTCCGGCCATAAGTGGTTCAAACGCGATCCTAACGGTAATACAATGCTGGGCTGGGACGAAGGTAATTGTTTATTATTGGATTTTTCAAGTCCAGAATTTTGCCAACAGGTCGCCAAACAGGCAAAGGCCGCAGTAGAATCCGGCATCTTTGACGGGATTATGTTGGATTGGTGGGATGACGATAAAGAACGCCTTGAATTAGTAAAAACTGTCCGAAAAGCTATCGGCCCTGCCGCCCTTATTATCGCCAATGCCAATGACCGAAAAACACCGCAGACCGCTCCTTATATCAATGGGTATTTTATGGAGTGCCATCGTTCAGAAAGCACCCAAGACTGGCAACGGATCGCAGACACCCTCCAGTGGGCAGAATCCAATTTGCGGAAACCGACCATAAACTGTCTGGAACTATGGTATCATAACAGCCGAAATGATATGAAATTAATGCGTACTGCGACCTGTCTTTCTCTCACCTTGTCCAATGGATATTGTTTGTTTTCTGACCCAAATCCCCTACCCAAACCAGATCATCTTCACGACTGGTACGATTTTTGGGACGCCGATTTGGGAAGACCCGCAGCCAAGGGCAAAAAAGACCCTGCCGGCTATATCATTCGGGATTTTGAAAAGGGCAAGGCTGTCTATAATCCGATGGGAAATATGTCTATAAAACTGCATTTTGAGAAACCGCTAAAACGGGCTTCCAACAACCAAACTGCCGTTGAACATACCTTGGAATCGTGCGATGGAGACATCTTTCTCTATCCAGAATAGCGGCAATAATTTGTCCACTCTTCTGCGGTTTCTATTTTCAATTGAACATCTCATCCGGTATAATGCTAAATAAATAAACAGAATTTGCTGATTACTCCGATACAGGAAATATGCTGAAATCCTTAAATCATAATATACGCAATCGGTTCATTGCGGGTCTGCTGTTGCTGATTCCCTTTGCAGTAACCATAGTGATAATCCGTTGGCTATTTAATAAAATCTATGACCTTCTTGGGCCTGTTGTAAAGAGAATTCAAGAGTGGCTTATCAGTGCGTCGATTCTGGACACCATTCCTCCGGTTATTATCACCGGCCTGTTGTTCGTGCTGACTATCCTGACGATTGTCCTTCTTGTTTATATGACAGGCACCATCGGGCAGATTGTCGCCGGAAAGCGGCTTTTGGCTGTCAGCGAAAACGTCGTTGTTAAGATCCCTTTAGCAGGGATCATCTACTCGGCGACCAAGCAGGTTCTTAACGCGGTGTCGCTGCCGGACCGCAGTGCATTTAAATCTGTCGTAATGGTACAGTTTCCAAGACCGGGTTTTTACGCATTAGGCTTTTTTACCGGATTCTTAAAAGATGCCGACGATAAACCCTACTGCAAAGTCTTTATCCCAACGGCGCCCAATCCAACGACCGGTTTTTTCGAAATTATTCCTCCCGATGAAGTCCAACAAACCAATTTGACGATCGAAGACGCTTTTAAAATGATTATCTCAGGCGGATTGGTTTCGCCGGAGTCCATCTTCGCATCACCTATCAATCACCCCGAATCTGTCCTTACCACAGGAATGCGGCATTGATATCAAGAGAAATATTTTTTAACGGATTTACCTGCAAAATATGAAACTGTCTATTCTAATCGTATGTCTTTTTGTTCTATCACTTCCGGCAACTGCCATATCGGATTGCCTTGCCTGTCCGTCTGCCGCCAATCCGGGGCCAACGCTGAATCTGGGATATGTCCCGGAAGCGCAGGGCAACACCGTTGACTCCTTTATGTACTTTGTGCCGCTGGTTTGTCCCGGCAAAGTAATGGTCTTTACGGATCCCAACAACACTTTCACTGCAAAAGTTATCTCGCATTCCAGTTCCCGCAGGGACAGCATTCTCACAACACAGTGCATCTTTGTGATCAGCGGCGCCGGTCTCTACGAAGCAGTGCTGGATATAGACGATATGATTGCCTTCAACACCAAGCACACCAAGGCCCCTAAAACCATGCGCAATCTGCTGGAATCCATACACGTGGAAAAGCCATTTACCGGCCGGCTGGATGTACAAGCCAAGGAAGTCGGCGGCCAACTTCAAATTCAGAATTTTTCTGTTCGATTTGACCTTGCAGGCAAAAGCCCGGTCAGCGCCTCGCTGTATGAGATTCCCTATCTGGAAAACGCCTACTTATCCAAGAACATGCTCCGCACCAGGCGGATTCGTGTTAATGCAATGAACTTCACCGTAGCCCCCGGCAAACCTCCTGTGATGGGTGTTGAAGTTGGGGCAATCTCCCCGATTGGCAAAGAAGACTCCCTGCTGTCTTCTCTGAAGGCCTTTTTGGCAAACTGTCTGCTGCCGGAAATCCCGATTCCCGACCTTGGCGGCCAGACGATGGCCGATTTCGGAGTCGCTTTAGTCAATAGAAAAGAAACATTTACTTTTCCGCTGGCGCAAAATCTTCGCCTGAGCCTGACGGCATGGGTACAGCAACAGACTGCTAACGGCTCAATTTCAAATTGACATAGTCCATGCCGTCGGATTGGAAACTCACATTCTCCGTATCAGACCAACAACAAGAGCCTGGATTGTGCATTCCTGTGGATAAATCGGATCAAAACAGTCATTTTCCGGCCGCAGACAAATCCCTTTCTTATCCTTGAAAAATCGCTTGATGGTGGCATTTTGTCCATCCAGAAGCGCAATGACAAGCTGACCGCTGTCGGCGGTTGCCGCTGGTCTGCAAATAAGATAATCCCTGTCGAAAATGCCCGCGCCAATCATACTTTGGCCGTGAACTTCAAGAACGAACAACCCGCCGTGCTGGCCAAACAATTCTGTTATTCCAAACTCCGTCTTGTCCTCAACCGCTTCGATGCCGTAGCCGGCGCTGACACGGCCAAGCAACGACAGCCCTGCGGCTTGCGGCGACGGATAGTCTTTTTGAAATTGTTCTATCCGGCCGTTTTCAATAGAGTTAAGAAATTCTTCAGCACGCCCCGTTAACCGCAAACAGCGAGCCTTGCCGCTGGAGTTGGCCAGCAATTGCTTTCGCCGAAGTGCCTCGATATGCTCGTACACGGTTGGACGTTTTACGTTTAACAGTGCGGCGATTTCTTCCATCGTCGGAGAATAGCAATGGCTGGATTGATATTCCGCGACGGCTTGGAGTACCAACAACTGCTTTGGGGTCAGATTGGCAATGGTTTTGGGATTGTGCATAGAGTTTCTCCTGAATTGAGTCGATAGGAGACTGGCCGGCCAGCTGGAGCAGCCCCTTAACCAGCTCCGGCTGGATGGTCGCCCCGATAACCTCGGCAAGAGTCGCCAGTAATTTGCCAAGCGGATTCGGACTGGACGAGTTAGCCATAACTTCTTTTTCTTCTATAAGATAGACATACTCTCCTCCGGGACCCAGTTGGCACAGCGGGATATTATCATTCTGTTTTGTCATTCGGTTCAAATCCATTTTACTATCTCCTTATCATCTTTTTTTTATCCGTAAGATGGTATCGGCAAAATGATACTGAAAACCTAACAAAAACCGAACGAAATTTAAAAAAATTTTACGCCCGTCGGCTTGTATTCTGTGTTTACTGTAAACCATACTTTTTTACTGCCAAATAATTTATTATTTAACTTAAACAAAATAAATTTCAGGCCGATATCTTTTTGAACTTATGCAATTAGAAACGATTTTAGCATTAATTATTTTGCTAATATATTTCTAACCTAATACAATTGTTTTACTAACTCAAACTGACCGATTCCGACTTGTCATACCCGCGCAGGCGGGTATCCAGTCCTGACCGGCAAGATTCTGGATTCCCGCTTTCGCGGGAATGATACTTTGAGATAATTTATTATAAGGAAAAGAGTTATGGAAATGACAATATATCAATCGGTCAGTTTGAGTTACTAATTTAATCTTAATGAAAGTACAAACGGCTGCAATATAACTTAACTTTTAGGAGACTACAATGACTGTAAAGAAATCGGCATTGCTTGCCGCAGCGGTATGTCTTGGCGTGCTGACAAATTCGGCACTTGCCGCGGACGAATTGGACGCTCTGCGTCAGCAACTGCAAGACCAGTACAGGGCCATCACGGAGATGCAGGCCAAGCTGGTACAGCTCGAACAGGCACAGGCGACACAGGATAAAAAACTCGCATCCATGCCCCTTCCGGAAACTCTCAAATGGGTTGAAAAAATCAAACTTTACGGCGACTTCCGCTATCGGCACGCCACGCTGGACGAGGAAAATTCCGGCGATTGGAAGGATGGCCGCAGCCGCCACCAGATTCGCGCCCGGCTGGGAATTACCGCCCTGGTCAATGATGAGTTCACCTTTGACATGCGTTTAGCCACCGGCAACGATAATAGCCCCACATCCGGCAATTTCGGCTTCGGCGAAACCGACAAAGATGACGATTCGTTCTCGGATATGGAAGTCTGGTTGGACAGGGCTTATCTGACCTACAAGCCCAAGGCGGTCGAAGGTCTGTCCATCCTGGCCGGTAAAATGGGTACGCCATTCTATCAGGTCGGCAAAAACGAACTGATTTGGGATTGCGACCTCAATCCGGAAGGCATTGCAGCGCAGTACAATCTTAAATTCAGCGAAAAAACCTCGATGTTTGTCAATGCGGCCGGCTTCTGGGTAACTGAAGACGACTCTACCGCCGATGTCTCCCTGTGGGGCGGACAAGCGGGATTAACGCACAAGTTCAACGAAACCAACACGCTAACCGGCGGCGCCGGCTACTTTGATTACGGCAATATTGAGGGATATCCATACCTATACAACAGTTCATCCAAAGGCAATACAACTATTGCAGGCAATAAATATCGCTATGATTACAATCTCGTGGAACTGTTCGGTGAATACGGCACCAAGATCGGCGGCCTGCCGCTGGCATTCTACAGCGATTATGTGATCAACACGGTCGATGTAGGCAGTGAAGACACCGGCTGGCTGGTCGGCACAATGATCAATAAGTGCAAAGACCCCGGAAGCTGGGAATTCGGCTATGATTACCGTGACTTGGATAAGGACTGTACCGTTGGAGCCTTCAATGATTCAGATTTTGTTACCGGCGGTACGAATGCCAAAGGACACCGATTCAGTTTCTACTATCAGTTGGCCAAAAGTGTCCAGACCGGCGTAACCTACCGGATGGGCGAAAAGAAAAATACCGCCGAAGACAAGGTCAATCTGCTTCAATTAGATGTGATTTTGAAATTCTAATTGCCCATCGAATACCTGAAAGAAAAAACAGCAGTCGAGTCTCTTCGACTGCTGTTTTTTTTCATCTACAAATACAGTTTCATACCGCACGGTCCGCACAGAAATTCCACACGAAACCGCCGGCCGTCCTCATCTTCCAGAAACATGGCATTCGCCTGTTTTGCTGTCCCGCCGCAGACGCCCATCTGACGCCGAAGACAGTATTTGGTCGTCATCACCAATTTACCATCCATCGGAAGCCCTGATTCCGCCGCCGGCTCGATATTCTGCACACCGTGACGAACATAAAATGCGCGAGCCTTTTCGTTAAGCACGTTGCCCGTATAATCCAGCGCCGCCTGCGGATACGGCACACTGTTTTTGATAATGCCGCCCCGCTCCACAGGCCGGCATTCCTTTCGCTTTTGCAGCAGCGCCTCGGTCAGTTCCCTTCGCAACGCATTTAATTTGGACATCGGCAGAAAAATATCGCCCGCCTCGACCGTCAGTTCCGTACAATTAAAAATTGTCTCGCCAAATTTAGTCAATTGCGTCTGGATTGCCTGTCGTGCCTGGTCTTTTTTCTGTGCCGCGGGCTTTTCCATCTTCATTTCCACAGCAGCCGATACGCCATCTTCATCAACAGTCGATAAAACAAGCCCATCAGCCGTCTCACCAAGCCGAAGCACAATCCCAATTTTTCGCTCTGCCGGACACTGCTCCAGCCGCTTGACAAATCGGTGGTCGTAGTTGCAGTAAATCTTCATCCCCGGCGCAATCGCCTCGATCTTTAGAGCATAAACCGTGCTGCCTTCTGCACCATTGACCACGGTTCCATTCAATTGGCCGCTGCTGTCAAAAAAACAAATCCCGTCGCCGCCTGTAAGGTCTGCCGGTCTATCCAATACAAACCCGCCGCGGCACAGAGACTTGACCGTCCCGATATATCGCCCTATGGATTTTGGCGTATCGACGCTGCCGACATCCCTGCAATCCCCCAGAAGGCCAAAATCCGTGAACCCTCGCGAAAATGTTCTAGTAATGTCCGGCTCAAAATCAAATTGAACGCGCCCTGACGACGCCGCGGACAACTGCTTTTTGGCCAGCAACCCATCCAACCGCTGCCGATAATACGCCACGGTATTAACCACATACGCCAAATCCTTGAGCCGGCCTTCAATCTTAAACGTCGTAACGCCCGCGTCAATCAACTCTTCCAGATGATCGCCAAGGCACAAATCCTTAATCGACATCCAGTAGCGCCAATCGGCCGCCTGCTTGCCGTCGGCGTCCAGCACACGATACCGTTTGCGGCACGGCTGAGCGCACTGACCCCGATTGCCGCTGCGGCCTCCAATGGCATAACTTGCCCAGCATTGTCCGCTTTGACTGACGCACAGGGCACCGTGAACAAAACACTCCAGCTCCAGCGATGTCTTGCTGCGAATATCGCGAATCTGGTCAAGCGTTAATTCGCGTGCCAAAATCGCCCGCTTAAAACCGACCGCTTCCAAAAACTGTATCTTGTCCGCATCGGCATTGTGCATCTGCGTACTGGCTATCAGCGGTATCGGCGGCAACTCCAGTTCCAGCAGTCCGGCATCCTGAATAATCAGCCCATCCACACCTGCCGCATAAAGCTGGTCTATCAGTTTTTCGGCGGCGGCCAGTTCCGTATCATGCAAAAGCGTATTGACCGCCGCATAGACCCTTGCGTAATATTGATGTGCAAACTCTGCAACACGCGCTATATCATCCAGCGAATTGCCAGCCGCCTGACGAGCGCCAAACTGCGGCGCCCCGATATAGACGGCATCCGCCCCGCAGCGGATTGCCGCAATCCCGCACTCTGCATCCCGCGCTGGAGCCAGCAATTCGATAGGCCGCTGATGTTCCATCTGCTCTTTCGTATTGAAAAATCCTGTCTCTTCTTTCTGATCGTTTGCGAATTTCTTATTGCCAATTGAATCTTTTCCAGATTCCAGATTATAGATACTACTCCGAAATTAACAAGGCCTTCTCCAAAAAAATCGAAACATTCAACGAATCCTAATTATTGAACAACCCATATCTATAATATATACTATGACAATTTAACTTCTTGTATTTTTTTGCTCGTTTTTTGACAGATGATTCAGTAACTACTTTTTCATAGAAAAATTATGATTTGCGTTAGATCAGTTTTTGTCATTTAAATTCGTTTCGGATATCGAAGTTCAAATTTCGGATTTGATTGTGGCCACAGGCCGCGCCAGGCACCTTGTGATATGCAGGGAATTCTGCAAACAGAGGTGGAATTACAGCCTTCTGTAGGGTCCGCAAGAATGTAAAAAATACCTTTTCGCGGGGTCTGCGAATTACACCATCACAGCCAGTTCTTTCTGGCGGTTGTTCATCTGGGCTTTAAGCCGGGCCAAGATGGAGGAGTGCATCTGGGAGACGCGCGACTCGGACAAATCCAACGTTGCTCCGATTTCCTTCATTGTCATTTCTTCAAAATAATACAGAATGACAATCAGTTTTTCGGCGCGAGTCAGCCCTTTGGTCAGCAAAGCGCGAATATCGCGTTTTTGGGCTTCCAAAACCGGATTCTGGCTGCGCTGGTCCTCGATGATATCAATTTCACGGACTTCTTTTTCACTGTCGGATTCATTGAATTTATTATTGAGCGACACAAGCCCTGTGGCGCTGGCATCACGCTGCAAACGGTAGAATTCCGTCATATCGATGCCCATCTCTTTGGCCAGTTCGCGTTCGCTTGGCAACCGGCCGAGTTGGGCCTCCAGTGTGCGCATCGCGTTTTCGAGCTGATGAGCTCGAGCGCGCACTAATCGCGGCACCCAGTCCAAATTCCGAAGTTCGTCGAGAATCGCCCCGCGAATACGCGGCGTACAGTAGGTTTCAAATTTAACCCCTCGTGTCGGGTCAAACGCCTCGATGGCGTCCCGCAGGCCGAATATCCCGGAACTGACCAGGTCATCTACTTCCACTTTGTCCGGCAGTTTAGTACTCATCCGGTCTGCGGTGTATTTGACGATGGGAATATAATGTTCCAGTAATTGATTGCGATATTGTTCATCATGCGTCTGGAAATAGTCTTTCCAAAGCTGGGCAATATCTTCCGCTCTCGAACCGCGCATACGAGAACCCTCCGTTTTTGTATTCTTTTTAGTTTTGGCCGCCGGTTTCGTCCGATAACTCATAATCCACCTGAATTCATGCAATCCCAAAAGGGTAATTGCGATTAGCTTACAGCATCTTATTATCGATTGATATAGGGGGTACCTTTAGAGAAACCAATTAACAACTTTCTTAAAAAATCCATCTTTTTGCACCGGCTGCCGATTCAAGTTGGTTAATCTGGCGCTAATGGAGACAAAATGTCCGCTGATTGCCGCCCTGGGATATGCTAAAACGACCGGCTGGCGCTTTCGCACAGCGTAGGTCAGATATTCATCGCGGCACAAAACCCCGGCGTCATATACAGGGACATTGAGAAACCGGCTGGCCACTTCACTGATTTGCCGGTAAGTCTTGCGGCCTTCTTCAGGCGTTGCGGCCATGTTGACCAGCAGACTGATTTTGCCGTCGTATTGCCTGCCGGCAAGCACCTTGATCATTGCATAGGCGTCAGTCATTGCAGTCGGTTCGGGCGTAGTAACCACCAGCGTATGATCGCTGGCCATGCAAAAACCGACAACCGAAGCGTGAATCCCGGCGCCGGTGTCCACGATAATCCAGTCGGTATTGTTCTGAAGGGTATCCATCCCATTAATCAGCCGCTGACGCTGAAAAGGGGATAAATCCGCCATTTGTTCAAGACCCGACCCCCCGCAGATGACGTCAACACCGCCGGGTCCCAGATGCAGAATCTCGTCGAGACTTTTACGCCCCGAAACGACATGCGAGAGGTTGTACCGGCTGTTGATATTCATCACTACATCCAAATTTCCCAGTCCCAGATCGGCATCCATCAAAACCACACGCTGATTAGCGCCGGCCAAGCAAATCGACAAATTGGACGCTATATTGGTCTTGCCGACACCGCCTTTGCCGCTGGTGACCGCCAATACCGCAGCCCGCGAGGGCTGCTGTTCCATAATATGTCGTAATGCGTTCGGCCGGCTGTTGTTCATTGCCCGTCTTCCTTACAAGGGTGTCCTTTATCTCGCTGCAGATCAGAACTGGCAATGAACCAATTTAAATGCCAGTTATCGATTCTGATATTTTACGCCATGTTTAGTTGGTGTTCCTTGATACTTAACCTATTGATTATCTTCCAACAGCGATGCAACCCGCTGCTGTTTTTGTCGAAGCAATTCGGCTGCCAACTGCTGATGAATTAGATTTTCCGACAATTTCTGCAACTGGTGATTCAAATAGATTTCTGCCTGTCCGTTGTCCAGAAACTGTTTAGCCTGGCTGTCCACGACCGGACTGATTGCAACCTGTCCGCCGTCGCCGAATTTCAGATGGTCGCTGTCCTGGACGACTAAGCGGCGGTGGTGCAGATGCTCGGCCAGCGCGCGAGTCATTGCGGATGTAAATTCGCAGACCGGCAAATCCTGGGGTTCAAAACCATCCGTGCGGTAGTCAAAAAGATTGCGAGTCAGAATGGCTTTGCGATGGTCGGTAAAATCAATAATCCGGCACAGTAGTTCGTTGATATTATCAGTTTTTGGTTGAGCGGTTTTGAGTTTCATTTGACCTTCCCTGGTTTAATCCCAAATCCGTTTAATGAGAAACAGAAGCGGCGGCTTGTTCCGTATTGAACATCTCGCGTATCTGGTTAAGTGTCATCGTTTCCCGAAGACGCTGAATCTTCGAAAGCCGTTCAAAGACCGATTCATCATATAGACGATGATTGCCGTCGGTCCATCCACATTCCTGAATAAGTCCCATAATTGTGTAGTTATGAATCGTTTGCCGTGAAAAAGGAGTACTTCGGACAATGTCTCCGATACGGTACATCTTGGGCGGCACTTGAAAGCTTTGTTCGCTGTCCTTTTCCATAAAGACGACAATCCCACAGAGTTAATGTTCCCACACGGATTCCTTTTTACCTGCTGCATCACCCAACAGGTTCCGGCATCAAACATCCCCGTGCCGGCACGAAAGTCAAATGAACCGACTCAATCCTTTGTCCGGTCCGCTTGACCGATATCCAATCAAAACATACTTTACGTTTTATAAAATGTAAAGTATGTTTGTAAGGCCGTCAATCTTTTTTTTTAAAAATTTTTGAAAATTTGTTAAAATATTTAAATTGCGGACTGTGGGTAAGACACATTGTCCAGAAATTTCAGAATTCTGAGTTATCGGACGTAAAAATTACTTCGTGTATGCTGCCAGCTATGTAAGCATTCAAAATATTTATAACATATTATAAATTATGGTTTTACGTTCAATTTCTTAGCCTCCCCTGCCCCTGTTGGTCCAGAAGAACCTTTTTTCACAGAACCTGGTTAATTTGGACTTGGTACTGTCCGATGAATGATTGACATTATATTACATAGTTGAGGCAATTTGATGGAACAACAAACAGATATGATACAACCGATTGTATGTGCCGGTAGCGCCTGTCGCCTGGAGGTCATCACTCCTCTGGCCAAGAAGATTAACTGCCTGGATGTCAAACGCATCGCCGAAATCTGCATAGCCGAGATACCCGGCCTGATTGGCGCTAATCTCGCTTCCCTATACATATTAGATGAGACCAGCGATATTCTCCACCTGGAAAAGCACAACCATCCATTTCTAATCAACAATATCGTCTCCCTGAATCAGAACCCGCCCTCTCCGATGGTCGCGGCAGTCCGCAGCAAAGAACTGATGATTGTGGATGATGTCAATGACCACCGTGCGCCAAGTCTGGACAATACCAATCGGCTTTTCGCCAAGAACTACCAAACCCGATGCTGCATCATCGCCCCGCTGATCTGTCATGGGCGGGTTGTCGGAGTGCTGAATTTGAGCGATAAACACGACCAAACCGCCTTTACCCGCGAAGATGTGGCGATTGTGGAGCTTTTCAGGCAGCTTATCGGCGCATCTATCGGCAATATCCATTTGTTCGAGAAAACCCAGCGGCAGGCACGGACTGACGGCTTAACCGGGATGCTCAATCACCGGACATTCTATGAAGCGCTTGAGTCGGAACTGCGCCGGTCCGGACGATACGGCGGCAAAGTGTCGATTATTATGATTGATATCGACAACCTCAAGCCCATCAACGACAACTATGGCCATCGGGCAGGCGATATGGCAATCAAGCAGATTGCCCGCCGGATTCAGGCCTGTGTGCGGCAAATCGACATGGCCGCCCGGTACGGCGGAGATGAATTTGCCGTGATTTTACCCAATACTTCCCTTGCCGATTCCACGGTTGTCGCCGAGCGCATGCTTCACATGGTTTGCAGCACGCCGATGATTTGGGAAAATCACTCTCTAAAATTATCCATCAGTGTCGGTGTCGGACAGTATGACCCGGACTGCACCGCCGGTGATGTAACCAAGGCGACTGACCAGGCGCTGTATGCCGCCAAACAGGCCGGCAAGGGACGGGTCTGCGTGTTTGAACCGCAGAAGGCCGGCCGGTAAAACCGCGACGCCCGCAATCACATCGAATTGGACAGAGAAACTTTGGCTATTGCCCGCGAAGCTGGATGCGGACTTCGGCAATGATATCAGCCAGTGCCTTGTCTAACGGCCCCTGCAAATTAACCCCCGAAGCCAGTGTATGTCCCCCGCCGCCGAACTTTTGAGCAATCTGACGAACATCGACCCTGCCCTTGCTCCGCAGTGAACAGCGAAACCGCCCATCGGCCAATTCCACAAACAACGCTGCGACATCCACGGTCTGGATACGCTGGCATTCATCGATAAGGTTTTCCGTGTCCGGACCCGATGAACCGGTCTGGTCAAAATCCTGCCGCAGGATATACTGGGTCGCGATTTTGCCATCCTCGTGCAATTCCAGATGTTCGAGCATCCGCGTCATCAATCTCAGGCGTGCCGGCGTGAAGCTTTGGTATAAATTACGATAGATTTCGTTGGGTTTGGCGCCGGCGCCGATGAGTTCGGCGGCGGTATGAAAAATCCGGCTGTCGGCGTTGCCGTACTTGAACCAGCCGGTATCGGTCGAAATGGCAATAAAGATCGATTCAGCAATCCGCGGCGTAATAGGCCAGCCGGCGGCCTTGAAGAAATCATAGACAATCTCGCCGGCCGCCGAGGCGGCGCTATCGATCAGCTCAACCGTTCCAAGCCCATCGCCGGTAACATGATGGTCGATGACTAACACCTTTTTGCCGCAGGTTTTAAGCCAGTCATCCAATCCGGGAAGCTGCACAAGGCTGTTGGTATCGACAATGACAACCAAATCGATATCTGCGAACACCTGTCCGAGCTGCTCTTTCTTGATGTCGTTGCCCAAGACGGGCACTTTGGTCTCGAACATCGCCTCATACCAGCTTGCCAGGGGCGACAGGAACACGGCCTCTGCCTGCTTGCCGATGGCATTGAGTCCATCCAGCATCGCCCGCACACAGCCGCACGCATCGCCGTCGGGGCGGAGATGTGTCGTAATCAAAATGCGTCCGGCGGCCTGTATCAATTCCAGCGCCGCCTGATAATCCTGCCTGCTAATCGCCATACAATAAGTCCATTCCAAAAATAAGCATAAAGGGGAATTATAGAAACAATCCGCCCAAATACAAAAACAAAAAAATAGGTTAGATTTGTTTTCCGGACGATGTCCTGCCGTTTATTCTGTCAAAAAATGGGTTAGCTTCAAAAATCACAGTTTTCTTGCTTTTGGGGGCATTTCTGGTACACTGGATTTTATAGGAATAACTAATAACGGATATGATAGAGGCGGTTTTATGGAATTTACCAAAATGCACGGCGCCGGCAATGACTATGTGTATGTCAATTGCTTTAGCCAGACGGTTGCCAATCCGGCACAACTTGCCATTGCGGTCAGCGACCGGCATACCGGCATCGGGTCGGATGGGCTTATTCTGATTATGCCCTCACAGATTGCCGATGTCCGGATGCGGATGTTCAACTCAGACGGCTCCGAGGCTCAAATGTGCGGCAACGGCATCCGTTGCGTCGCCAAATATACCTTTGACCACGGACTGGCTGATCCCTGCGGCGAGTTTTCTGTGCCGGGAATGATGACGATGCCGTACTCCCTGCGAATCGAAACCCTGCGGGGTATCCTGACTGTCGGTATTGAGCCGGACAATAACAACAAGGCGCAGCGGGTCTGTGTCAATATGGGGCAGCCTATCCTGCAAGCCGCCCAGATTCCCGTCGCCACTCAAGACGAGCAGGTTGTCGGTGTCCCCTTGTCTATCGCCGGCCAGCAACTGACGATGACCTGTGTGTCGATGGGCAATCCGCATGCAGTCTTTTTCTGCGAAGACCTCGATGCGATTGACCTGACGGCGGTCGGCCCGCAAATCGAACATCACCCCCTGTTCCCCCAGCGGGTCAATGTGCATTTTGTAAAACCGGTCAGCCCCAATGAGTTTATAATGAAGACCTGGGAGCGCGGCAGCGGCATCACCTTAGCCTGCGGGACCGGCGCTTGCGCCTGTGTGGTCGCCGGCGTATTGACCGCCAAATGCGGCCGGGATGTTCTGGCACATCTGCCCGGCGGCGACCTCCAGCTCAATTGGAGCGCAACGGATAACTGCGTCTATATGACCGGTCCTGCGGTTGAAGTATTTACCGGTACTCTGGCATAGCCGCCGAATGGCAAGACAATGACGATTTTAGCCGGTATCGATGAAGCGGGCTATGGACCTCTGCTGGGGCCTATGGTTGCCTCTGCCTGTATCTTTTCGGTGCCGCAGGATTTGCTCAAATCCGACTTGTGGCAGGTTCTGTCAAAGGCGGTCTCCAGACAGAAACAGAAACTGGGCGGACGGCTGCTGATTAACGACAGCAAAAAGGTCTATTCCGCAAATGCCGGACTCAAGCATCTGCACAGGACGCTTGTGGCATCGATTGCCGCCGCAGTCGGTCGCCCTGCCGTACCCAAAACCGTCGGCGAACTTCTGTCTATCCTGTGTCCCGACTCCGTGCCGCAACTGCAAGACTATCCTTGGTATAATGGAATCCTGCCCGCCGCCCTGCCGTTGGATGAAGATGTCGCCGTCCCGTCCTGCGTGTTTGCAAAAACCGCCGCAGAAAACCAGATTCAGTTTCTCGGATTTCGAAGCCGCTTTTTGGAAGTCGCTCATTACAACCGCCGCATCGAGCAGGTCAAAAACAAAGCCCGCGTGCTTTTCATCGAAATCTGTTCACTGATTCAGACGATTTTCGATACCTGCTGCGACAATGACGGCGCTATTCAAATCCTTATCGACCGCCAGGGCGGGCGTACGGCGTATGCACCTGAATTGATGCGTGCGTTTCCGGATGCTCAACTGACCATCCTGACCGAAAGCGAAAAACTCAGCAGTTATCAACTGCAATTCGGACAGCGCTGCATACGGCTGCATTTTGTCATCGGCGGCGACGACAAATTTCTGCCCATCGCACTGGCCTCGATGTCCGCCAAATACATCCGCGAGCTGCTGATGCTGCATTGGAACCAATACTTCGCACAATTGTATCCCAATATCAAACCGACGGCCGGCTATTGGCAGGATGGCCAGCGGTTTATCCAAGACATAAAAATTGCCGGCGGCAACCTCGAAAAAGACCATTCGAAACTTATCAGATACAAATAGTACGACATCAGTACCTTTCCCACCATAGATTTCATAACTCATTATATTAAATAATCTTAAATTTTACTCCCACAAACTTTCATAGGTATTATTAATAAAAACTTTTACTAACAATTTGAAAATAATTCTAATTTTCGGCTTGATTTTTTCTCGTTTCAGCGTATAGAGTACGCAGAGGTTTAGATTGCGTCATTGAAAATAAAACAAGTTTTAATCAGCCGGCATGAGAGCAAGTTTGTTTTGAGATAAAAAAGCTCCTTCTGCCGCCAGTATCTTCGGTAGCCCTGGGAAGTTCACCAACTTCCTCCTCCTTCTGCGAAGTGCGGGCGGTCTTTTTTTGCGCACATTTTACGGTCCGCAATGCTTTCTTGCGTTTAACAGGGCTTGACATTTTTCAAAAAACCGCTAAAAGAGTCTCTTCAATAACGCCTGTCGTCTCACAGGCTGGCTAACGGTTAATTCATATAATTTAATAGGAGATTGACATGATTGAAGTAAAGCATTTACGCCGCAGTTTTGGTCCTGTGGTGGCCGTAGATGACATCTCCTTTACGGTGCAAAAAGGGGATGTGTTGGGCTTTTTGGGCCCCAATGGCGCCGGCAAAAGCACCGCAATGAAGATGCTGGCTTGTTTTCTCGCCCCCGACAGCGGTACGGCAACAGTGTGCGGTTATGACATCGTCAAACAGCCCTTGCAGGTGCGCCGGCATCTGGGATATCTGGCAGAAAACGCTCCGGCGTATGGCGAAATGACCGTCGGCGGTTTTTTGAATTTCGTCTGCGACACCCGCCAAATCACAGGACAGGCCCGCAAAGTCGCTTTGGACAAGGTTGTTCCGCTGTGCTCCATCAATTCGGTGTATCACCAGTCGATTGAAACCCTGTCCAAGGGCTATCGCCGCCGCGTCGGTCTGGCACAAGCCATCATTCACGACCCTGATGTGCTGATTCTCGATGAGCCGACCGATGGATTAGACCCCAATCAAAAACACGAAGTCCGAAAACTCATCAATGGGATGGCCAAAGAAAAATGCATCATTATTTCTACACACATCCTGGAAGAAGTAGAGCAGATTTGCACTCGGACAATCATTGTCGCCCGTGGTAAAATTCTGACCGATTCCACTCCGCAAAAGCTGACACAGGAACATCACTGCGGCCTGGATGAGGTCTTCCGAAAAATTACCCAATCCAGGAAAACCGCCTGATTACGGGCTTTATTGACAGGAGATAATATCAATGAATGGTTTTTGCTCTGTATTCAAACGAGAATTAAAAGGCTATTTCGCCACGCCGGTGGCGTATGTGTTTTTAGTCATCTTTTTGTTTTTTGCCGGCTATCTTCCGTTTCGCGATGGTTTCTTTGAAATCCGCCAGGCGGAACTGCGACTGTTTTTTGCCAATCTGCCGCTGCTGTTTATTTTTATGGTGCCTTCGGCGGCCATGCGGCTGTGGGCTGAAGAACGCAAAACCGGCTCGATAGAAATGCTGCTGACGCTGCCGATTACGGTCTGGCAGGCGGTGCTTGGCAAATTCTTCGCCGCCTGGGCGTTTTTGGGGCTGGCGCTGATTTTGACATTCCCGCTGCCCTGGACGGTAATATATCTGGGCGAGCCGGATGTCGGCTTGATTATCACCGGTTATATCGGGGCATTTCTGATGGCAGGCTCATTTCTGGCAATCGGATCATTCTTTTCGGCAATGACTAAAAATCAAGTGATTAGTTTTATTCTTTCCGTTGTCGCCTGCGGCGTGCTGGTCTATGCCGGAATGCCCACGACGGTCAATTATCTGTCCATGATGATACCTGCCGGTGCGGTCAGTGTCATCGAATTGCTCAGCATCCAGTCGCATTTTGATTCCATTCTCAAAGGCGTCGTGGAATTTCGCGATATCGCCTATTTTGTAATATTGATGGTCGCCTGGATTGGGGCCTGTGCGGTGGTGCTTGAAGAAAGGAAGGCTGCATAATGAAACGAATGCCCAAAACTATATTGGCAATCCTGTTTATTGTGGTCATCGCGGTTTCGGCCATCAGCATACTGACCCGCATAGGACAGTCCGTACGGGTGGATATGACCGACCGCAAACTCTACACGCTGTCCGACGGCACACGCGCTATTCTGGCGGGCATCAAGCAGCCGATTACCATCAAACTGTATTTCAGCAAGACCGCCTCTTCCAAAGCGCCCGACCAGATTCGGTTTTATACCAACTACTACAACTATGTCCGGGCGCTGCTCGAAGAGTATTCGCTGGCAGCCAAGGGAATGATTAGATTGGAAATCATCGACCCGCGTCCCTATACTGACGACGAGATGGCCGCCATTCGCTATGGTCTCAAACGCTTTAACATCAGCGAGGAAGAAAGTTTCTTCTTCGGGCTGGTTTTGCAGACGCAGTTTGGCGTTACCAAAAACATCGAGTTCTTTACACCCGACCGTCAGAGCTTTGTCGAATACGACATCAGTTATCTGATTGATACGGCAATGACGCGCCAGAAAAAGAAAATCGGTATTCTCAGCTCGGCGCCGGTCATGGGCGACGAGATGTCCGGCTATATGGCCTATATGATGCAGATGCAGGGTCAGCAGCCGCGGCCGGCCTGGGGCTTTGTCAATCAGCTCAAGCAGATGTACGAAGTCAGCACGGTTGCTGCCGATACGGAAAAAATCTCGGATTTGGATTTGTTGATGGTCATTCAACCCAAGGACCTGCCGGATAAAACGCTGTTTGCCATCGAGCAGTACATCCTCAACGGCGGCAAGGCGATGCTGTTCGTCGATCCGTATTGTGTTGCCGACAGACCCGACCGCAGGCAGCAAAACCCGTATGACACCCCGCCGACGCAGGCGTCCAATCTGGACAAACTATTCAAGGCGTGGGGCGTCGAGATGCCGGCGATGACCTTTGCCGGCGACCGGAATCTGGCGGTAACCGGTTCAGTTTCTCCCAACCGCAGACCCGAACAGGTACTGGGTATTATGAAACTGCAATCCGCTCAGAAGTGCTTCAATGACAAGTTGCCCATCTCGGCGATGCTCAATGAAATAACGGTGATGTTCCCTGGGACCCTGAAAAAAACCGCCGCCGAAGCCGGCAAAGAATCGGATATTCAAATGATTCCTCTGGTCCAGACGACGGCACAGGGCAATTTGTGGAAAGTGGAAAGCCCGTATGAATTGATGAATCCCGATTATGCCAAATTTTTGCGGGAATTTCGCGACGGCACCGAGCCGGTCGTCATGGCTTGTCTGCTCAACGGCAAATTCAAGTCGGCATTTCCGGATGGGGTCAGGGTTGAACCCGCCGCCCCCGAAGGGGACGCAGAAAAGAAGCCCGTTGACCCCAACGCGGTTCGCACTCTGACCGGACTGACCGAAGCCAAAGACACCTGCTCGGTGGCAATCTTTGCCGATGTGGACTTCATCAGCGACCTGGTCGGCTACCAGACGCATCCGCTGTTCGGCACCATAATTGTCGGCGACGGCTCCGCCCTGATGCTCAACACTATCGAGGATTTGGCCGGTTCCAGCAACTTGATGGCCGTGCGTTCACGCGGCCAGTACAGCAGGCCGTTTGTGCTTGTCGATAAAATTGTGGCCGACGCCGATAAGCAGACACTCGAAGAAGAAAACCGCATCATGGCGCAAATCAAGGAATTCCAGAATCAGCTCAATCAGAAACTAGCCTCGATGGATCGAAAAGAAAATGAATTGATTAACAAAACAATTCTCGCGGAGAAAAAGGACATCGAACTGAAATTACTGGACGCCGAAAAGAAACTGCGCCAGGTCAAGATGAGTAAGTACCAGAAAATCGAAGAACTCGGCCTCAAACTCAAAAACATCTGCACGCTGCCCGGCCCGGGGGTGATATTGCTTATCGCTATTGTGCTGGGAATCCGCCGAAGTTTTATGAGACGCCATTACATTAGTCACGCCAGCGACGCCTAACCGGCAATCGCGGCTTTTTTAAGCAGGAAAAATAACTATGAATAATACAAAACTTGCGATATTAGCAATTGCGGCAGTCCTGTCTGCCGCTGCGGCCATCTGGGTCAACCAGATGGGACAATCTGTGCAAACCAGCAACCTGACCAATTCGCCTCTGATTGGCGGCTTGGACATTGAGGCGGTCGCCTTGATTCAGGTTGTTGGCGAAAAAGGCGCCAACAAGGTCACCCTCAGACGCAGCGAGGGACGGTTTGTCGTCGTGGAAAAGGAAGGCTATCCGGCATCCAACGCCAGAGTCAATGACTTAATCAATGCCTGTGTGGATATGCGTACAGCCGAATTGCGAAGCGACGATCCGGCATTCCATGAAGATTTGGGCGTAACCGAACAGAAGGCAAAATTCAAAATCACCTTTGCCGACAGCCAGGATAAGCCGATTGTGTCGATGCTGATTTCAAACCCGCCGGTAGAGAGCAAGCAGGAGGTCTTTGCCCGGCTGGAATCCGACAACAAGACCTATCTGGTTCTGGAATCGCCCTACATTCAGACCAGGCCGCTGGATTATATAGACGGGCTTTTGACGCAGATAGAAACCGCCAAAATCTCCCAAGTAACCCTGGCTGACCCCAATGGCGCATCCTATACGCTCAAAGCGGGAGAAGGTGACATGGTAGCCCTGCTGGATATGCCCGCCGGCAAACAACTCAAGGGGTCGGATTATCGTCAGGTGTTCGGATCGCTTTCCAGCCTGCGGCTTGATGATGTAGTCGCTATGAGCGACGCCCATAAAGACCTGAAATTCAGCAAGTACATCTGCACCCTTAAAGATTCCACTGTCTATACGCTCGAACTGGCAAAGAAAGACGGCAAGAATTTTATGAAAATGACCGCCGAATTCACGGATAAAACGCCGGTAACTATCGAAAAAGGCGGTTCGGAATCCGAGGAAGTTTTGAAAGCCAAGGAAGCCAAACTGCTGGCTTCCGATGCGGCCAGTGCCTTTGCCAAAAAGCACGCCGGCTGGCTCTATATCCTGCCGGACTCCAAATTCACCGAACTGACCAAAGCCAAGGCCGATTTACTGGAAGACATCCCCCCTGCCAAACCGGCCGACCCTAATCAGCCGGCCGCAAAACCCGTATAATCATGGTGCATCGAATTCAAAGGCGAGAGGCTTATCCCTTTCGCCTTTTTTAATTGCTCTTTGAACGATCAACTTCACTTTTCAGATAAGTGTGTCATACCCGTGCAGGCGGGTATCCAGTACTGCTCGGGTTCATTCTGGATTCCCGCTTCCGCGGGAATGACGCGACTTGTCCAGTTATTTTTTCAATAATCAATAATTTCGGCTGGATCTTTTGACATCACCAAAGGTCAGATTGTCCAGCAGTTTGCCCGAAACAGCCATAGGAACAGGACGGCTGACAGGTGCCGGCTTTTTCGGTTTATCCGGTTTGGCGGCGGATTCTTTTTTCATCGACAGCTTAATCCGTTTTCGGGCTAAATCCACTTCCATCACCCGCACGCTGACGCGTTGATGCACCTTGACGACTTCGGCAGGGTCTTTGATAAAACGATCAGCCAGCTCGCTGACATGAACCAGCCCATCCTGATGCACGCCAATATCCACAAACACGCCAAACGCCGTGATATTGGTCGCGATGCCCGGCAGAACCATCCCCGGGCACAGGTCTTCGATTTTGGTCACCCCTTCGGCAAACCGAAACGCCTCAAATTGCTGTCGCGGGTCTCGTCCCGGTTTGGCCAATTCATTCAGAATATCCCGCAGGGTTTCCAACCCCGCCTTTTCGGTGCGATACTGCTCCAGTTTAATTTTGCTTCGCAGGGATGAATCCCGCATCAGTTGGTCAATCGTGCATTGACAATCCGCAGCCATTTTATTGACAATCTCATAACTTTCCGGATGGACAGCGCTGGCATCCAGCGGATTTTTCGCATCGCGTATCCGCAGGAAGCCTGCCGCCTGCTCAAATGCCTTTGCCCCCAGACGCGGCACATTCATCAGGTCGCTGCGGCTGCTAAACGCTCCCTTTTCGTTGCGGTATTCGATGATTTTTTGTGCCAACGCCGGTCCCAGTCCCGACACATACATCAGCAGTTCTTTGGATGCGGTATTGACTTCCACGCCGACACTGTTGACGCAACTGATGACGACATCATCGAGGGATTGTTTGAGGCGGCTTTGATCAACATCGTGCTGATACTGGCCGACGCCGATGGATTTGGGGTCGATTTTCACCAATTCCGCCAGCGGGTCCATCAGCCGTCTGCCGATGGAAACAGCACCGCGAACCGTAACATCATAATCGGCAAACTCCTGACGCGCGACTTCGGATGCCGAATAAATCGATGCGCCGCTTTCATTAACCATCATGACGATAATCGCCGCATCCAATCCTATCGAACGGATAAAATCTTCAGTTTCCCGGCCGGCAGTGCCGTTGCCGATGGCAATGGCTTCAATTTGGTACTGTTTTATCCAGTGTTTGATTTTTTCCGCATCTTGCAAAACATGCTGCTTGCCGGTATGCGGATAGATTACATCATGTCCCAGCAGCTTGCCCTGTTTATCCAGAAAGACAACTTTGCAGCCGGTACGAAAGCCCGGATCGATTGCCATCACATTCTTTTGCCCCAGCGGAGACGCCATCAGCAACTGCCGCAGATTATCGGCGAAAATACCGATTGCCTGCTGGTCTGCCTGTTTTTTGCTTTCGAGGCGAATTTCGGTTTCCATCGACGGCGACAGCAGCCGGTCAAAACCATCCTGTATGGCAAGCCGAACCTGGTTGCCGCAAGCGCCGGCCGATTTGACAAACAGCGAATCCAGCAGCGCAACAGCATCTTCCCGCGGCACAATGACTCGCAGCGTCAGAAAGCCTTCGTTTTCGCCGCGCCGCATCGCCAGAACCCGATGTGATGGAGCGGATAACACAGGCTCCGTCCAGTCAAAATAATCCTGAAATTTGGCGGCCTGTTCTTTCTTGTCGGCGATCACTTTGGACACGAACACGCTGGTTTTGGTATAAAATGCCCGCATGGCTTCACGGGCTTGCTGGTCTTCGCTGACCTGTTCGGCGATGATATCCCGTGCGCCGGCCAGAGCCTGCTCGATCGTCTCAACACCCAACTCCGGATGAATATACGCTTGAGCCAGTGATTCGGGAGTCTGGTCTTCCTGTTGAGCGAGCAGACTCGCCGCAAGCCCTTCGAGTCCCTTTTCTTTGGCGATGGATGCCCGTGTCCGCCGTTTAGGACGATATGGCAGATAAATATCCTCCAATTCCGTCATTGTCTGGGCGCCGTTAAGCCGCTCGGACAGTTCATCGGTCAGCAAATTCCGCTCCGCAAGCGATTCTGTAATACTCTTGCGACGTGCGGACAATTCCTCGAGTTGAGCCAGCCGGTCGCGGATAAAGGTAATGGCGACCTCATCCAGGCTGCCGGTGGCTTCCTTGCGGTAACGGGCGATAAACGGCACCGTCGAGCCGTCGGCAAGCAGCTCCGCCGCCGCCGCAACCTGACGCAACGGCAGTTTCAACTCTTGGGCAATGACTTCTAAAAAATGGTTTTCCATCATGCACTCTCCACAGTTGACGGCGATTGAATCACCATTTTTTCATTTCTCAAAAATACATCCTTTGCGTTCGCTGTATAAAAAAAACTGCGGATGCCATACGCACCCGCAGTTTCGGTATTCACATCAGTCTGCAAATCGGCTTATTCGTAGAAGTTGGTCGCCTCGGTTTCCATAACTTCACGCCCAAGCTGTTTGCTGGTCAAGGATGTCTCAAATCGGACATCGCCGGCTTTGACAGCCTTGACCTCCACTTTCCATGTTGCTTTGGCCTTGGGAGCCAGCGTACCCAGCGGCTGGAACGTTACCACGCCGTCGGCAGCACTGCCGGCAGTCGCACCGGTGGCACTGACAAACTGCATTGTATCTTCCAGTTTGCATTTAATCTGGATATCGGTGTCCGGCGCTGAACCCTGGTTGGTTACGGTAATAATGTAAGTTTCATTCTTGCCGACTTCAATCGGGTCAGACACGTCCACCACTTCGAGCAGAATCGCCGCAATACCAGCCACTTCGGTCTTGGCGGAAGCCTTGACGGCTTCGGCACAAATCGCGGTCGCCGAAGCGGTATTGGCAAATGAACCGGCCGCCTGCGGAGTGTAGCTTACGCTGACTTTCTTGGACTGACCGGCTGCCAGTGCGCCAATCTTCCATGTAATTTTACCGGCTTCAACAACACCGTTATCGCTGGCGGCAACACCGCCGACTCCGGCAGGAATCGTATCGGTAATGACCGTATCGGTCGTGGCTGCATCGCCCTTGTTGGCAACGGCAATTTCATACTTAATGGCGCGTCCCAGATACATCTTGTCGGGACCTGTCTTCTTGATTTCCAGGACAGGTTTCTTGACTAAAGTTGCGACTTCTTCGGATGCAGCCTTCAGGCCGCCGTCGCCCATCGCTTGTGCCTGGCTCTTGTAAGAACCGGTTTTCGCCGCTTTGGCCATAACATTGAATGCCGCGGCCTGGCCGGGAGCCAGATTGCCGGCGGCGATTTCAACCGTGGTCTTGCCGTCGGATGTCGTCAGGCCTTCCGGCAGCTTGTCGGCAATTTTAACATTCGACGCAACGCCTGTTCCCTTGTTGGTAACAACATACTTGAGCGGAATCATATCGCAGGCTACTACTTCGGCAGGAGCCGTCTTGCTGAGCATCAGGGCAGGCTGGACGACTTGGGTTTTGGCACAGGCCAGCATCACATAGGTGGCATCCGCACAGGTCTGAACCCAGCCGACTTCCTTGGCCATCCCATTGACAATCATCTTCTTGGAAGCACGAGGACCCAGTGTGTCCACCATCCAGGTCAGCATTCCATCTTTGGGAGTTGCGGCCGGATCGGCACTCTTGAACTCAAAGTTGCCGGGCAGACGGTCGTTAACAACAATGCTGCTCAACTCCATATCCGTCAGGTTGGTCGCCGTAATTGTATAGCTGAACGGCTGATTCAACTGGACGGTTGCCGGAAGCTGCTTATCAATCCGAACTGCACCGCAGCCGGCCGAATCCCCATAGACGCGGGATACCATATTGGCGGACTGTGCGGGGGCGGGAGCAGGTGCGGGATTGACGGGTTCTGCCGCTTTGACCGGAGCGGGTGCCGGGGCAGGCTGGGCTTTTTGCATACATGCGCAGCCAACAACAGCCAGCATCGAGATGAGAACTAATGCATACGTCAGTTTTCTCATAAGAGACCTCCATTTCAATAAAACAATATTCTTTATGGCTTACTGTCAACGAGACAATAAACTACTTTTATTTTACTTATTATATCCGATTATGTTTCATAAGGAAATACTTTTTTTATAAGCATTCCAGCAAAATCGTTATTTTTAGTCTAAAAACCGATTTTTTGTTTTATTATTTCAAAGAAAATGGCTTTTTTTCGTGTGAACGCTTACCTTGTTTTTCCAAAAAAACCTTCCGCAGCACTGAATATTTCTCTACTGGCTGATCGTGCGAGGGTCAATACCATCCTCAATCGCCTTAATTTTTTTGACTCGCCTCAGATGCCTTCCAGCGCTGAAATCGGTGCTAAGCCAGGTCGTTACCATCTTTTGCAGCACGGTCGGACCCAGCAAATCGCCCGACAGACAAAGCACATTGGCGTCGTTATGTTCACGCGATACTTTGGCCGCCAGTTCATCATAGCACAACGCCGCCCGGATGCCCTTTATCTTGTTGGCGGCAATGCACATCCCAATACCCGTACCGCAAACCAGAATCGCCCGGTCGGCTTTGTGTTGTGAAACAGCCGTCGCCGCTTCATAAGCCCCATCCGGATAATCCATCGGCTGGTCGCCCGGATTACTAAGATCAACGACAGTATGCCCCAACTGATGCAAAACAGCCTTAATTTGCTCAATAGTACCAATGCCCCGATGGTCGTTTGCCAGTGCAATCTTCATAATAGTTCATTCATCCTTAATTCTAAAGCCTTGTTAATCCGGCTCACACAGTGTCTATAATCATCGGTACCCAAACCTATCGGGTCGGGAATGTCGCCTTGTTTGTCCAGCAGAAAGCATCTCGTTGCGGCATCCTCACACAGCGATAAGACCGCCTGCCGATGGGCGTTTCCCATCACAAGGATAAAATCCGCATCCGCGACATCGTTGCGCGTCAGTTGCCGGCTTCGATGGCCGTCCAAAACAACGCCTGACAGACGGCATACTTCTGCCGCTTCCTGACTGACCTTAGCACCATCATAAGCCGAAGTGCCGAACGATTCAACAATATATCCGTTAATTTCTAATTCGTCAACCATGCAGCCCAGTTTGTCGGCTAAGTATTTCTTACACAACCCCTCGGCCATCGGGCTGCGGCAGGTATTGCCGGTACAGACAAACAGAATTTTGACCGTCGAAAGCCGCTCGATGTCCTGTTTTGTAAGTACACCTTCTCTAATGACTTGTACACCTTCAGAGCCGATTTCCACCACTGTGCTGCTTTGCTGATACCGGCACGCCTCGATTTGTCCATCCACAATCATATCAATCTGCCCATCGAAATATTCTGCTACTTGGGACGCCGATACAGCAGGATTTTTTCCGGAGGGGTTGGCGCTGGGGGCGACGATCGGCCAGACAGTTCGCGATAAAATCGCTATTGCCGGTTGACAATCCGGACATCGTATCCCAATCGTGCCGTTTTCATACAATACCGAAAAGACCTTCTGACCAAGTTTCTTTTCCTGTGATTCCAGAGAGGATTTGTCTAATCTGCAAATCAGGGTAACCGGTCCCGGCAGACCTTTGCGCACCAGGGCGGCGGCTCTTGGATTGAGTTTCGGGACATAACGGGCAACATCGGATGGGCTTGCGATGTGCAGTGAATACCGCTTGCCGGCCGAACGGCATTTGGCCGCATCCAGCCGTTCAATCGTCTCCGGATTGGCACGGCAGGCTATCCCATAGACCGTTTCGGTCGGAATAGCGACAAGCCCGCCATTGTCCAGCACCCGCGACGCTTCGATGGCAATTTGATTCTGGTTGTCTTCTATCCAATGATAAACTTTTGTTTCCATACCCCAAAGATAACAAAAGCCCTCTTCTTATGCGACAAAAAAACACGCCTTTTTCGAAACTCTCTTGCCTGCTCAGGCAAAGACGGCCGAGCCGATACGCAGGAGTGTGGCGCCGTGCTCGATGGCGATTTCAAAATCCTGGCTCATGCCCATACTCAGGTGCTTAAATCGCGAGCCGGCGATTTTTTCCGCACGGATGTCCTCAAAGACCTCTCTGGCACGGGCAAAACTTGCGGCAACCGCCCCTTTGTCGAGTGTCAGCGGAGCCATCGTCATCAGCCCTTCCAGCCGGACATGAGGCATCGTGGCGATTTGTTCGGCCAGATGAATCGCCGCTCCAAGGGGGGCGCCGTATTTCTGTGGTTCCCCGGAACAATTTACCTGCAAAAGAATAGGGGTAGGGACGCCCAATTTGGCCGACGCCGAATCGATTTCCTCGGCCAGACGAAGCGTATCAACTGAATGAATCATCGAGCAGATTTGCAGGGTTGGCTTGACTTTGTTGCGCTGGAGGTGGCCAATCATGTGCCAGCGGACTTTGGCAGCCAGTTCCGACGCATCAGCAGCGGCCAATGTTTCGGTTACCTGGTCGGCGATTTGTTTGAGATGCTGGACGCGGTTTTCGCCCAGTTCCGTAAAGCCGGCCTGGATGACTTCGATGATTTCGTGCGGCTGAGCAGTCTTGGTAACAACGATGACCGAGACGCTCTGGGGATTGCGCCCCGCCCGACCACAGGCAGCCTGCACGGCATCCTGAACACGCTTGAGTTTATCGGCAATCGTCGTCATTGGTTTAGCACCGTTATTTTTCTGAACGCTCTGATTATACCGCTGCATCCGCCTACGGCAAGAACTTTGATGTATCTTTGAGCTTGGATGGCAGGTACTCGGTAACAACGAACTCCAGGCCGTGCTTGGCAAACGCCTGCTGCTCGACGCGAACACCCAGATTGAGCATCTGATTGATTGCCGCCTGCCAGGGTTTGTAATGCTGGACAAAGGGGTCGTTCTTGAGAGCGTCCTTGGCACGCTTGATATCGACATCCTTGAGCGGATGCGTCGGCAGCTTGTAATCGATAATGTCCTGCGGCGTTACGCCAAGAAAGGTCGCCTGCGGCACACAGAAATACTCGTTCAGATGCGCTGCGTTGCCGGAACCGACCTTGAGCGTTCGGTAGATGTTGAAGTAGCCATACGGGTCGCCGTCAACAAAGGCATAGACGGGAATTCGCAGTTTGTCGCTGAGCCGCCGAATGAACCGCCGGCAAGCCCGCGTCGGCACGCCGCCCATGCTGATAAGAATGCTGTTGGTTCTTTTCCAGTAATCATATTTAACCAATCGCTGGAAGGCGCCGGCTGTTTCAATCGCCAGGATGAATTTGGCGTCGCTGATAAATTCCAGTTCCTCAACATCGGTCGGGATGGAATAGGCGCCGGAGCCAAACTTGGTGCAGTCGATTTTGAGTTTCTTGCCGTCGGCATCCTTATCGATGACGACTAATTTGCCCGCAATATCGCCGCCCTTTTCTTCGGGAACAAATTTGAGTTGTTCACGATTAACCCCGAACATCGCCTCGATGTCATCCATAATCGTATCGGATTCGGGCTGTTCATCGAAAGCGGCTTTGCCCCAGTTTTTGGAGATGTAGTACGCCTCTCTTTTGGTTGCCATATCGTCGGTTTGAATCAGTTCCTTGCTCAGCGCCATCATCTTGAGCGTCTGGGCGAAGGTCTTGACTGTCGCAACCGTCAGGGTACGCTTTTTCTCCTTGTCCTGAATCTGGAAATGCCCTTTCTTGGCAAGATATTTCACATTGGACAGCGACCGCACCGGCGTACTCATCGTCGGCTTCTGGTTTGCCATAATTTTATCATAGACCGTTTTGGCGTTATCTTTTATTCGTTCGAGAACATTTTCTTTTTTTGCCATTGCAGACTCCGTTGCATAAAAAAATTTAAAACGATACTGTAAGAGAAAAATTATCGCAATGCAAGCCTTAATCTCCTATTATCACATCCCGCCGACAGACCCCTGATAAGATAGGCAAAAAGGCAATATTTAAGGCAAAACCAGAACAAAAATTATGGATGGGAAAAAGATTTTTCTACAGTTTAAGGTTGACATTGTCGAAATAGAGTTGTATATTCGAATATGGAAATAGAAAGTCGGAAAGGCTTTTGGACATAATCCTCGGCGAGGCTACGTGGAATTCCGTTTCCCCCCCCAGACGGACCCACCACCTCGCCACTTTTTTTGAACCCCGCAATTGAATCACTACCAGAAAAAACTCATCCAATAAAACATATAAGTATCTATTTTCCAATGATTTGAACATAAAGATTGCGGCTTCTGGGACCATCGAATTCACAGAAATAGACCGCCTGCCAGGTACCGAGAGTCAGCGTGGAATTTCGTATAATTATTTGCGTACTACATCCAAAAATAGATGACTTTAGATGAGCATCGCTATTTCCTTCATCATGACGGTAGCCGGGTCGGTTATGCGGGACGACTTGTTCGAGAGTTAATAAAATATCGTGAACAACATCAGGGTCGGCGTTCTCATTGACCGTAACCGCCGCCGTCGTATGGGGACAGAAGAGGGTCATCTGCCCTTCTTGGATGCCGGAGGATTCGACTTCGGCGATAAGCTGTTGTGTAATGTTGAGAAACTGATTCCGACGGCCGGTCTGGATAGATAATATCTGATTGTAGATATTCATAATGCCTCCAGAAAAATTAGTTTTTTATTACATCTGTTCGGGCGTATCAATACCGAGCAGGTTGTTCATTCCGTGCCGGATGGTTCTTGCCGTCAGACTGCACAGCAGCAGACGGGCGCTGCGTGTTTGTCCCTCGGCTCCCAGAACCGGACAGGCATTGTAAAACCGGCTGAACGATTGGGACAGGTCGTACAGATAGCCGGTCAGGTAGTTCGGCCGGCAGTCCGCGGCAGCCGACTGGATGGCCGTACTGTAGCGGATAAGCTGTTTTGCCAGCTCCAGCTCCGCCGGCTCAGTCAGCGTCAGTGATGTAATGCCAGCCAGTTCGGATTCAACATCCACATCACGGCCGGCGGCCTTGCGTTCGATGGACTGGATACGGGCGCAGGCATACTGCATATAAGGGGCGGTGTTGCCTTCCATTGCCAGCATTTTATCGAAACTGAAAATGTAATCGCTGTCGCGGTTGTTGGAATAGTCGGCATATTTGACAGCGCCAACACCAACTGTCTGGGCGATATCTTTTTTCTGCTCATCCGGCAATTGCGGATTTTTTTCTTCGACTACCTTCAATGCCCGCTCAACGGCCTCATCGAGCAGCTCGGCCAGCTTGACCGTGCCGCCGGTGCGGGTCTTGAACGGTTTGCCGTCCGTGCCGAGCATGGTGCCGAAAGTAATATGTTCGAGTTTAGTCGAATCATCTGCCCAGCCGGCCAGCCTTGCCACAGCAAACAGCATCTTAAAATGCAATGCCTGCCGCGCATCAGTTACATAGATAATTCGATCAGCGCCCAGTTCTTTAAGACGAAAACGCAGCGCCGCCAAATCCGTCGTAGCGTACAGATACGCCCCATCCGACTTCTGGATAATAAACGGCAGCGGCTCGCCTTCTTTATTCTTAAATCCGTCGGGGAATACGCCTATTGCTCCTTCCGACTCAACCGCAAGGCCCTTATCCTGTAAATCTTTCACAACCAATGGCAACTTATCATTGTAAAAACTCTCGCCGCGTTCATCTTCTCTTTTGAGTTGGACATTCAAAAGACGATACAGGGGATAGATTTCGTTTCGCGTCAGTTCAACAATTTCTGCCCAGCGTTTAAGAATATCCGCATCGCCGTTTTGAAAACGAACGACATACTCACGCCCCATCTGGGCAAATTCGGGACTGGAATCATATAATTCTTTGGCAGATTTATAGGAATCTTCCAAATCCTGGATGGTATGCGATGATGAACCGCCCGCTGCGGTGTGCAGATTTTTGTAAATTTGATAGGCAATCAGCATTCCAAATTGCGTTCCCCAGTCGCCGATGTGGTTTTGCCGAATCACCGTATGCCCCAGACAGTCGAGCATCCGGGCGATACAGTCGCCGATAATCGTGCTACGGAGATGGCCAACATGCATTTGCTTGGCGATGTTGGGGCCCGAATAGTCCACGACGACCGTCTGTGGGGTGTTGGTCTTCTCGGCACCCAGCCGGCTGTCTTTGTGGATTTCCAGCAGCGCACGGCATAGATACTCTTTGGTCAGCCGCAGATTGATAAATCCGGGGCCGGCGATTTGCGGCGGCTCGCACAGGTCGGACACATCGGCGGCGGCCAGAACTTTTTCGGCTAATTGCCGCGGATTGAGTTTGAGCTGCTTGGCGGCCGGCATAATCCCGTTGACCTGATAATCGCCGAATTGCGGGTCGGCGGTCGCCCGCACAATGGCCGGCACCGCCAGTCCGCAAGCGGATTTCAGGGCTTCGGTCAATCGCTGTTCAAGGATTTCAGTCGCCGGTTTCATCAGTGTTCTTAGTCCGCGGAGGCGGTGGCTTTTTTAGTTTTGGGTGCGGCGGCTTTGCGTTTGGCGGGCTTTTGCCAGCGGACTTTCTTGGCATCCCCCCAGAGCATTTCCAGGTCGTAATAATCGCGTGTGTCCGGATCAAACAGATGGATGACCACATTGACGAAGTCCAGCAGAATCCATTTGCCGTGTTCCAGACCCGCCGAACCGTAGCGGGACTGTCCGAACCGCTGTCTGGCTAAGTTGCATATTTCATCGGCAACGCTTTTTGCCTGTCGGTCGCTGGTGCCGGTGGCAATCACAAAATAATCGGTCGCCGGCGAGATGCCCTTCAAGTCCAGCAGGACGATATCGGTACAGTGCCGGTCGTTAGCCAATCGACAAGCCTCTATCGCAAATTTCCGGTCGTCAGTCGTTTTACTGCGCGGCAAGGCATTTCCTTTCCAAAAAAATCGGTTATTTCAACAAAAAAGGGACGGCTCAAAAAGCCGCCCCTCTACCATACTCGAAAACAGGCTGACCGTCAATGTTAGAAATTCAGCCCCAGGCCGAGCTTTTCGGCAATGACTGGACCAAACTTGACGATTACGCCGCTAAAGACAACGCTGACCATCGTCATCAGCTTAATCAGGATGTTCAAACTGGGACCGGAGGTATCTTTGAACGGGTCGCCGACGGTATCACCAACAACGGCAGCACCATGAACAGGGTTCTTGGAGCCATCCGGCAGTTTCTTGCCGCCAAAGTTGCCCTTTTCAATAAATTTCTTGGCATTGTCCCAGGCTCCGCCGGCATTGTTCAGCGTCAGCGCCAAAGAAAATCCAGTCGTCAGACCGCCGGCCAGCAGTCCCATTACGCCAGCCACACCCAGCAGCAAACCGGTAACCACCGGCACGATAATGGCCAGCAAGCTGGGCAGAATCATTTCTCGCTGAGCGCCGCCAGTCGAAATCGCCACGCAGCGGGCATAATCCGGTTTTTCCGTGCCTTTCATAATGCCGGGATATTCTTTGAACTGCCGACGAACTTCTTCAACCATCGAACCGGCTGCGCGGCCGACCGCCTTCATCGTCATCGCACAGAAGATAAACGCCATCATACCGCCGATAAACAACCCGCAAATCAGTTTGGGGTTCATGATGTTCAGATTGTAGGCGTTAACAAAATCCAGGATGCCTGCGGTGCTGTTGCTCAGCAGGATGGAGCCATCGGCTTTGACCTTTTCAAACGCGGCCAACGCCTGTTCGGAAGCGGCGACGCCTTTGAAGAAGCTGACCTTGCCGACCGTATAGATACCGCTGCCCTGGTCGGCCAGACGGCCAATCCAGATGCGGATTTCTTCGATATAAGCAGCCAGCAGCGCCATCGCGGTCAATGCCGCCGAGCCAATGGCAAAGCCCTTGCCGGTTGCGGCGGTGGTGTTGCCCAGGGCATCCAGGGCGTCCGTACGCTTGCGGACTTCCGGAGGCAGGTGAGCCATCTCGGCGTTACCGCCGGCATTGTCAGCAATAGGGCCATAAGCGTCGGTCGCCAGGGTAATACCCAGCGTTGAAAGCATACCAACCGCGGCAAAGCCGATGCCGTACAATCCCATCGAAAAGTCGCGGAACCCGCCGGCAAACGCGAAAGCGCACATAATACCAATGACAATCGTGATAACTGAAAAACCGGTTGAATACATACCCGTAGCAAAACCATCGATAATTGTGGTCGCAGGACCCATCTTCGCCTGATTGGCGATACCCTTGGTGGGAGCATATTCATCGGAGGTGTAGTATTCGGTAATCTGGCCGATAATGACGCCGGCAACAAGACCGGATGTTACCGCCCAGAAGACACCCCAGCTAATCCAGTCGGTCGTCGCCAGAAAGCCCAGAGCAACCAGAATCAGAATGGAGCTGCCGAATGTGCCGATAAACAGCGCCCGCAGCAGATTCTTCTGGGTCGCATCTTCCTTGCAGCGTACCATAAAGATACCCACAATCGACAGCACGATACCGATGGCCGCGACAATCATCGGAGCCAGCACCGCCTTGATCGGGTGCATGCCGCTGGCGGCAACCGCCGAGGCAGGCAGTGCAGCGCCCAGGGCCGCTGTTGCCAAAATCGAGCCGCAATAGCTTTCATAGAGGTCTGCGCCCATACCGGCCACATCGCCGACATTATCACCGACATTGTCGGCAATCGTCGCAGGGTTGCGCGGGTCATCTTCCGGAATACCGGCTTCGACTTTGCCGACCAGGTCGGCGCCGACATCGGCGGCCTTCGTATAGATACCGCCGCCGACGCGGGCAAACAGAGCCTGCGTCGAGGCGCCCATACCAAAGGTAATCATCGTGGTGGTGATTTCAACCAGCTTCTGGTCGAAAGGCATATTGGCATGAACCAGCGTCAGGCCGAACAAACTCAGGCCGTTGGTCATATTGGCCTGAGTATAGATGATTTTATCAAGCACCAGATACCACAGCGAGATATCCAGCAGACCAAAGCCCACAACAACCAGACCCATCACCGAACCGGACTGGAAGGCAACCTGCAAGCCGCGATTGAGGCTTTCGCTGGCGCCCTGAGCGGTACGGTTGGAGGCATACGTCGCCGTATTCATCCCCAAAAAGCCGCACAGACAGCTAAACAACCCGCCGGTCAAGAAAGCTACCGGCACAAACGGATTCTGAATGCCGTAGTACGCCAGGACGGCGAACAGGACGACCAGTACCACAAAGACCAACCCGACCACTTTGTATTGCCGGCCAAGGTAGGCAAAGGCGCCCTCGCGGACCGCCTTGGCAATCTCAATCATCTTGTCCGTGCCGGGGGAGGCGGACATCATCTTTTTATAAAAGTACATCGCAAATACCAGCGCCAGCACGGACGACAGCAGCGCCGCCATTGGAGCGCCCCATTCGACGCCAAAGCCGGTATTGGCCGCGCCCTCGGAGGCAAACGCCGCCGAACTCAACGACATCAGAGGCAACGCCCAACTAAGTTTGGAATACACCTTTTTCACTACGTTATCCTTTCAAAATAATAGTAAAAATGCGGGGATTTTAAAATTTCGGCCAATTTTACAGACTTACAGACCAATTGCAAGTGTTTTTTACCCGAAAATAAAAACCCATTTTCAGGCCTGAAAACACGGTTTTTTTCTGAACTATTCCCTTGAAAACAAACAGTTCAATGATGGATTTCGATTAAAACCCTTATGTATGGTAATCGGCGTTGACGGTTACATACTCCCGGCTCAGGTCGCACCCATAGCAGAAATCGACCCCTTTGCCGACGCCCAAATCAACGACGATGGTATGCTGTTTTTTGCAAATCACCCGGCTGACCGCCTTGGGGTCAAACGGCACGGGCTGGCCGTTCTTAAACACCGCATGGCCGCCGATCGTACAGCTCAATTTGTCTAAGTTGATATCGACCCCGCAGGAGCCGACCGCACACAAAATCCTGCCCCAATTCGGGTCGCCGCCATGAACCGCACATTTCACCAAATCGTAGTTGGCAACCGCCCGCGCCGCGGCCAGTGCCTGCTGATTGTTCCTGGCGCCCTTGACGATGACCGTGAACATTCGCGTCGCCCCTTCGGCATCCAGCGCCATTTGTTTTGCCAAATCCGTACACAAATCAATCAGCGCCCGCTTGAACTGCTCGTACGCCTTGCCGCCGGCATTGATAACCGCATTGCCCGCCTGCCCGCTGGCCAGAATCATCGCCGTATCATTGGTGCTTTGATGCCCATCGACCGTCAGGCGATTCAGCGACATCCCGATTGCCTCACGAAACGCCCGCTGGAGCATCGGCTTGGAAATAGCCGCATCCGTCGTCAAAACCGCAATCGTCGTGGCCATATTGGGCCCGATCATTCCCGCCCCTTTGGCAGTGCCGGCCAGCGTTACCGCAGCGCCGCCGATGGTTGTCCGGCGTACCGCCTGCTTGGGACGCGTATCGGTTGTCATTATCGCTTTGGCAAAACCCAGACCGCCGGCGGGCTTGTCGGTCAGCTTGCCGGACAACACCTCGACGCCATCCAGTATCTTTTGCCGCGGCGGAATATGCCCGATAATGCCGGTCGAGGCAATCAGCACCTGATTGGTTTGAAGTGCCAGCACTTGGGCGACCTTGTCGCAGGTCAACTGGGCAGTTTGAAGCCCTACCGCCCCCGTACAGGCGTTGGCGTTGCCGCTGTTGACGACAACGGCGTAGGTCCGCCGGCTGCCGGCGTTGGCACGGCAGACCTTGACGGCCGCCGAATACAGCTTGTTGGTCGTAAATACAGCCGCACTGACCGCACCGCCGGGACAGTACAGCATCGCCAAATCCGGCTTGCCGGACTGCTTAATCCCGCAGCGCAATCCGCCGGCCAAAAACCCCTTCGGGGCCGTAATTGTCTTGTTAATCATTATCAATCCTTTATATACCATCCATGAACAAAAGAAGGATTGTATGAAAAACCCCGCCGATTGACAAGCGTTTTAATTGGAAGGAATCCCCACTTTGTTGCGAAAAATTCACAAAAAAAACGGCTCATCCGGCTAATGCTTTGGTGGTCCAACCGGGCTTGATGGGTCGCCTACAGACGATCAGAGACCAGGCTCACATAAATATAGACTCTCAAGTGTGGTTTTCCGTAGTTAGTTCCGCAGGCTCGCAAGTCAGGTGGCCTGATGAACCGTTTTTGCCCTTGCTGTCTTTCTTTGTGTCCCGTCATAGTTAAACTCGACGAAAAGGGACAGTGAACCCAAAATTGACCGCCTTTACGAAAAACATCTATTTGTTTGACTTTTTTCACAAAAAATTAACATTTTATTTCTATTTGCATTTTTGATTTATTTATTTACTCATAACTCCTATATTAAAAACAGCTTGCATTTTAAGATAAATATAGATATGGTATGTTTTGTTTAAAAAAACACGCGCCACAGATATTTCTGCCAATAAATTTACAAAGAAATAAAAAAAACTTTCTTCTCTATGTCTAATGTTTTCAAAGACTAATGATTCTTCGGAATTTTTTGCTATTTTTTTCGCTTTATGGCTCAAGCCCGAAACGGTATCATGACGTAAGAATTATTGGCAATATGTTGTAATTTTATTATCGATTGATACTATATATAGTGGATCACACACGGAGGCAACTATGCAAAACGAACGGAATTCAGGGATGAATAAAGACTTAGAAAACTCCACACTCCAGTCATGGGAAAAACCCATCGGCAAAAAGAGAAGGGGTATGAAGATAGACCAACGGTTTTCCTCGCCAGGCGTCCACCCGTTTGACCAGCTCGAATGGGAAACCCGCCAGGCAAAAATCGCCGACGAGACCGGCAAGGCTATTTTTGAGCAAAATGATGTGGAAGTGCCTGCCAACTGGAGCCAGTTGGCGACTAAGGTGGTCGTTAGCAAGTATTTCTACGGCGATGTGCATTCCGGCCAGCGCGAAAACTCTGTTAAGCAATTGGTTCACCGCGTCTGCCGTGCCATTGCCGATCGCGGCAAACGGGATGGCTATTTTGACACCGACACCGATGCGGAGCATTTTTATAATGAATTGACCTGGCTGTGCGTCAATCAGTACGGCTCGTTTAATTCGCCCGTCTGGTTCAATGTCGGCCTATACGATATCTACGGCGTCAAGGGCAGCGAGCACAATTTCCACTGGGATGAAAAACAGAAAAAAGCCATCCCCTGCCGCAGCAGTTATGAATACCCCCAGGCATCCGCCTGTTTCATTCAGTCCGTTGCCGATACAATGGAAGACATTATGCGCCTGGCACGCAGCGAAGCGATGCTCTTTAAGCACGGTTCCGGCACCGGAACCGACCTTTCGACACTTCGCAGCAGCCGTGAAAAATTGTCCGGTGGCGGCAAGCCTTCCGGTCCCCTGAGCTTTATGCGGGTCTATGACCAGATCGCCGCAGTTGTCAAATCCGGCGGTAAAACCCGCCGAGCCGCCAAAATGCAGTCACTCCAGGTCGAACATCCGGACATCAAGGATTTTATCACCTGTAAAACGCATGAAGAAAAGAAGGCCTGGGCTCTCATCGACGAAGGTTTTAGCCCCGACGACGCCTACAACAGCATTATGTATCAAAACAGCAACCTGTCCGTCCGCGTAACCGATACCTTTATGGAAGCCGTAGAAAAAGACGGCAAGTGGACAACCCTTTCGGTTACCAGCGGCAAGCCCGTCGATGAATACCCGGCACGCCAATTGATGGAACTGATTGCCGAAGGCACACGCGTCTGCGGCGATCCGGGACTGCAATACCACTCGACCATCAACAAATGGCACACCTGCCCCGCCTCCGGTCCCATCAACGCCTCCAATCCGTGCAGCGAATATATGTTTATCAATAACTCCGCCTGCAATCTGGCGTCGCTGAACCTGATGAAATTCCGCAAAGAGGATGGTTCGTTCGATATCGAAAACTTCAAGCACGCCGTCCGCATCTATATTATCGCACAGGAAATTCTCGTCGATAACGGCAGTTACCCCGAAGCGGGAATCACCGAAAACAGCCACAAATTCCGTCCGCTGGGTCTGGGCTATGCCAACCTCGGCAGTCTGGTGATGAGCCTGGCGATGCCGTATGACTCCGACGAAGCCCGCACATGGGCGGCGGCGGTCTCGGCGATCCTGACCGGTACAGCCTATACCGTCAGCGCCGAACTGGCTTCCATCAAAGAACCTTTTGATGAATTTGAGAAAAATCGCCAGCCGATGCTCAATGTCATTTCGATGCATCGTGAAAACGCCTACAATATCCCCGAAGTTCACTGCCCGGACTATATGCTCAACGCCGCGAAAAACGCCTGGGACTCGGCATTTGACGCCGGCAGCAAGTGGGGTTTCCGCAACAGTCAGGTAACTGTCCTTGCGCCGACCGGCACCATCGGCTTTATGATGGATTGCGACACTACCGGCGTCGAACCGGATATTGCGTTGGTTAAATACAAACTGCTTGCCGGCGGCGGAATGCTCAAACTCGTCAACCGCACCGTACCGATGGCGCTGGAACGACTGGGTTACAATCCGCAGGACATCAAAGACATCTGCGCCGTCATCGACAAAGATGACACCATTGAAACCGCATCCAAACTGCAAGCCGACCATTTGGCGGTCTTTGACTGTGCCTTTAAAGCCAAAAACGGCAAACGCCACATCCATTATATGGCGCATCTGAAAATGATGGCGGCTGTCCAGCCGTTTATCTCAGGCGCTATCAGCAAGACCATCAATATGCCCAAAGAAAGCTCCGCCGAAGAAATTATGACCGCCTATATGGAAGGCTGGAAGATGGGACTCAAAGCAGTGGCGATTTATCGCGACGGCTCCAAGCGTCTCCAGCCGGTCAACACAGACAACGACAAAAAAGAAAACAAGCAGTCCGCGGCAAAACCCCAGCCCGCTGTATCGCCCAAGCCCTTCCGCAGACGGCTTTCGGATACCCGCAACAGCATTACGCACAAATTTTCCGTCGCCGGCCACGAGGGCTACCTGACCGTAGGCTTGTATGATGATGGCCAGCCCGGCGAATTGTTTATCACGATGGCAAAGGAAGGCAGCACCGTCGGCGGATTGATGGATGTCGTCGGCACTTGCGTCTCGATGTCGCTGCAGTACGGCGTACCGCTGATTACGCTGGTGGACAAATTCCGTCATGCTCGCTTTGAGCCGGCAGGAATGACCTCCAATAAAAATATCCCGTTTGCCAAGAGTCTCATTGATTATATCTTCTGCTGGATGGGCTGTCAGTTTATCCCCGGCTATGCCGAGAAAAACACACCCAACCGAACGGCAGCGCCGGCGGCAAACCCTACGGCGGCGACGGCACGCCAGTTAGTCGAAAAAACACAGGACCTGGCAAAAAAAATTGACCAGGCGCGCGCCATCCAGAAAAAGCCCGTAACCCCGCAGACAGCGGAAGCATCTGCTCCTGTTGCGGATGCCCCGCAGGCACCCAAAAGCCCCCTGCTGCAAACCCGGCGCTTGACGGATGGCTTGTCCGATCAGGTCGTCGAATTGGTCAATTCCGTCCTGACCGGCGATAACGGCACAGAATCGACAACCATGCAGCAGTTTAACGCACAGTTCGAACACTTCCAGGATGATGCGCCCGTTTGCGATATCTGCGGCTCCATCACCGTCCGAAACGGCGCCTGCTACAAGTGCTTCAACTGCGGAAACTCCATGGGCTGCTCGTAAATAATATCAAGGAGGAGTTACGGCATGAATAGCGGTATTGACGAAAATGCAGTATTGTACTCAATTACTGTCCAAGATGTCCAAAAAAATGCACAGGAGATTTTAGGCAGAACGCTTGCGGAAGAGGAACTTTTAGAAACAAAAAAACATCTATCCTACGGTATCGGTGAAAGCATCGGAATTGTTTACAGTACTATTTTCAGAGAGATGCTTTAGAATGAATATCGGCAAGAAAAAGTTGTCCCCTTCTGACCTATTAGCGATGGAATTTCTTGAGAAGGCAAAAGGATTTAATGCTAACATTGAATTGATTAAAGTTTTAAAATCCAGAACTTACCATATTGGCAATTCAAATGTATTAGTTCGAGCCGCCACAGAAGGAAACAGGCGGTATTTTTTTGGTATAAACTATATTGCGATTGAAGAAATGGCAAACCTTGACAATCCGTTCATTGCTTTTGTCTGCGGCTCGGTTGACAGAACTGTTATTATTCCTGCTAAATTATTTTTTCGACATCTTTCCCAAATAAGCCATGATAGAAACGGTGAATACAAGATCAATATCGACAGAGAGCTGAATATCGTCTTGGCAGGAAGAAACAATCGTCTCGAATGTAGAGAATACATCAACTCATGGAATTTGCTACTAAACCCGCCTGTAATTCAGTCAGAAGAAATTAATTCTGTTGAGGAAAGTCTTCATTCTGTCCTTCAAGGCAGGCTCATAGAAATAGGCAACATAAGAGGTTTTCATACCTATTGCCCCAATAAGTCTAAAAAGTTTAACGATAGGAGCCTTGAAGAAATATCCACATTGAAAGATTGCCCTAACCTCCAATTTTCTGACTATTCTCTCCTGAGACAGATTGACGTTCTCTGGTTCAAAAATCGAGGAAGTAATTTTATTCCGGAGTATGCATTTGAAGTTGAGTTGTCCACCGGTGTTTGGTCTGGCATGGGAAGAATGGCCACATTACTCGACTATAACAATGTGGGTCTTTATATAATTTCAACCGATAAGAAAAAATTCAATCAGGTAATGAATTCATTCTCTGAGCACCGCGAAAGGTATCGATTCGTAGAAAACGAATCTTTGGGGCAATTATATTCAGCGGAAATCAATCTAAGAGAGTTAAGATTTGATATCGGGTTATAGTTAAGCCCAACATCGATGTCTTTACCACATCCAAATCTACTGTTGGAAACAATCCCGACAAAAACTCGGGAATTGACGCTGTCAGGATGGCATGCAATCAAGGAACCATGAATGATTTGAGAACTGTAAAGTTGATTTGTTTCTCGAAGATAATAATGACGAGATTTTTATGTTTGACCTAAAAACAGCCAAGCCCAATGTGAGCAATTTTAAAGATTTTAAAAGGACATTACTTGAATGGGTGGCGATAATCTTAGCAAAAAATCCTACTGCAAAAGTAAATTCTTTAATTGCTATACCTTACAATCCCTATAAGCCGCAGCCTTATGAACGCTGGACATTAAAAGGAATGCTTGATCTTGAAAAAGAGTTGAAAGTTGCAGAAGAATTTTGGGATTTCTTGGGTGGCAAGGGCGCCTATGTAGCTCTTTTAGATTGTTTTGAACAGGCAGGTATTGCACTAAGGCCAGAAATTGATAGTTATTTCGGCCGGTTCAATAAAAAAAATTAAATTGGACTTAAGATAGTTGGTAGGCAGAATAACTGCTGTTGCCGTTTTATTAACCCAAAATCGCCCGCAATTTCTTTTACTTTACCGCCAATTTGTGGTATAATACTCCCCGTTGTGGAATCCACTTCCACACGCTGGCCGCACCTCATCGCCAGCCATGGTTCTTTCACAATTACATAGATATCTGATTCTGTAAATCCCGTTAATCCTGTCCAAAATTCTATCTTTCTACGAACTACAAACCAAGAACAAAGAACTGTTTTTATAAAACGAACCCAATTTCCGGTTGGAGGCTGGCCGCTGGGAGCTGGAGGCTGAATATGAAAAACGAACCCAATTTGCTCTTTGACAGATATATCCTATCTTAATTCTGTAAAATCGGTGAAATTTTATCCTGAGCCTGCGAAGGACTGTGGTTTCTCTTTTTCGTGTGGTTCGTGATAAAAATTCCTAACGCTGAGCGTGCCCCCCAAATAGAACCCGGCATTTCCTTGACTTATATGGGAATTAAGGTATAGTGAGAAAAAATTGGACATAAACGATTAGCTTTACGGAAAAAATGACTCATCAGGCAAACATTGCATTTGACTACATCGATACGCAGGCTGGGGTGGATGCCCTTGTGCCGGAGATTGCACAAATTCCGCTTGCGGCAATCGACACCGAGGCCGACAGCTATTACCATTACTATACCAAGGTCTGTCTGCTGCAGATTAGTACGGCCGCAGGCGACTATATCATCGACCCGCTGGCCGGCCTGAATCTGGAGGCCCTGTTCAAAGAACTCACCGTCAAAAAACTGATCTTTCACGATGCGGGCAACGATTTGCGTCTGATGAAAAAATGTTTTGGCTTTTTGCCGGCCGGACAGGTATTTGATACGCTAACCGCATCGAAAGTGCTGGGGGCCGATACGCTGAATCTGGCGTCGATGCTGCATAAACATTTTCATATCACCACCAGCAAATCCAACCAGACGGCAGACTGGTCAAAACGCCCCCTGCAGGAACACCTGCTGCGTTATGCGATTCAGGATACGCACTATCTGATTCGCCTGGCGGATATTCTGGAAGAAGAATTAAAGCAAAAAGACAGGCTGACCTGGCATCAGCAGCTTTGCCAAAAAACCGTGCAGGATATCAACAACGCTCAGGATGCAGCAGAACCCAATCGGGATTGGCGCATCAAGGGCAGCAGCGGTCTGGGAAGCCGGCAGTTGAATTTCTTGAAACATTTGTGGCAATGGCGCGAACAGCAGGCAAAGAAAATCGATATGGCGCCGTTTCGTGTTTTGACTAATGATAAACTGCTGGAATTGGCACGGCGCGCCGCCAGCCAAAAAGAACCGCATTTTGAGGGACTGTTCAGAAATCACGCCCGCTATAAAACCGCGGTTGTTGAGGTGCTCTATGCAAGCTGGCATACACCCCATACCGACTGGCCGAAACCCAAAAGAGCCGAACGCAGCGAGAAACCGTCCGCCGAATTACTCGGCCGCATTGACATGATTAAGAAAATTGCGGCACAAATTGCAGACCAATTGCATATTCCTGCCGATATCTTGCTATCCCGTCCAGCACTGACAATGCTTGCTCAAAACGGGCTGTCGCACATTCAGCCGCTGCGGGACAAGGGGATGCTTTTGCCCTGGCAGGCGGATGCTCTGCTGCCGGAGCTGGAAAAGCACGCTGGCGCATTAACCGGCAGCTTATGACTTGCCGGCCGGCAGAATATGGCGGATCCGTATTGCAGCCTGCTTGAGGATGCTTTTGCAAATCCGGGGAAAACTGAACCGCAGCGGCGTCAGACGCGCCCTGACAAAGTCCCGGCACAGCATTGGACGATAATCGTCCCCGATGATATTGAGCGATTGAAAATCCAGTTTTCTGCCTTGCAGGGCTTGAGCCAACAGCGGCAGGTTTGCCGGCGGCATATCAATCATTGTGGCACACAGCAATTCACAGCAAGCCGCATCGTCCGAACCAACCAAAAACCCCAATTGCTTTGCCGTACCGCTCAGCGGCCCCTGCCCCTCCATACCGACAACGGCATCAATCAGATTAAACGCCGGCGACAAGTGCTGATAAATGCCCCAGAGCAATCGGCAAAACGATTTGTGATCCCCGCCGCGGATAAAATGCCATATTGGCTTTTGCTTGCCGCTGACACAGCCGAACATATTCTTAATTGCGAACGTCGCCCCCAACTGTTGGTGAGCCTTGAATTTGGGCACATTGATAATGCTGTCCGCCTCCAGGGCATGGCGGCTGAGGCCGACTCGCACACCATCGATTTTACGCCACACGGGTTTATCCATCTCGACAATGGTTGCACCTATTTTGATTAAGGTATCGCGAACACCCAGCGCCTCCAGACAGGCATCGACACCGCCCCAGGCAGGAGAATCGCCCACTATCGGCTTGCCGCCGGCATCCAGCACAGACTGAACCACCGCCAAAATCATCTGCGGGTGCGTTTGTGCGGGTTTATCCACCGGATACGGCGCAATCAAGTTGGGCTTAACCAGGATTCTTTCTCCAGGCCGCACAAAGCGGCTGATACCGCCGGACAACTCAAATATGCGATGCACCGCAGCCTGGAGGATGGCTGGCTGATAAGATGAACAGCAGCAGAATAGGACCGTGTTGGCTGGTTTTGACATCGCTATATCAGACGCCTCCGGCTGCACTACGGGTGAGAATGTAAAAGTGAATCTTTTCCTTTTTACCGGAAAAATCAAACAAAAGAGTGTCAATTGTCGTCTGATTGTTAGTCTTGGATGGAACGAATATCAGAAAATCTCCCACTTTCATCGTTACTTCCGCCTCGGCAAAACCATAACAACGCTGAAGCTGGTTCATACCCGTACTGAGCCGAATATCCGCCAGATTATCCGAAATAAACGCCGGACACACAGATAGGTCTATTTCGTCCATACGCAGCGACTGCCGGACAGTTACCGACAATCCAAAACGCCCCTGCCCCAGTGTCTCTTGGGATGAGAGTCCGGCCGTCATCGTATGAAAAACAGGCCGCGGTTCAACCAGCAGCGCAGTCGTATAAAATTCATCCTGCTGGTCAATCATGAGAAGCGATGCGCGGCTGGACAGTTTAGCCTTTATCAATTGCAGTACCTCGGACAAATCGCTCCGCTGCGATGATGAGCCGCCAAAGATAAGGATGCCGTTTTCCAATGACAATGCCGCATCCTTGACACGAAACATGCCCTTCTCAAACGGCTTAAAAAAATCTTTTAGCACCGATACCTTGTCTCGCGGAATCTCAAAGGCCAATACGTCCATCACTGCTCGAGTCGTTATCTTTTGTGACGTTGACGCCTGCAAATCTTTCAGTTTCAACCGTTCTTTACCCGCAGACTGGCCGGATATCTGCCCGAGTTGAGTTGCCGTGCAGCCTGCCAGAAGGAAAAATAAAGGTGTTGTAAAAAAAAGCATTCTCATGGGAAATATTGTACCGCCCAACCAGGCATTGTCAACCGGCATACGCCGGAAGATGCCTCTGCCCCCTTTGTTTGTCCTGCCGATGACAACCGTTAAAGACGCAGCTTGGGAGATTCGCAAAATTCAATCGCTACCGCGTTGGCCGGCGTACCGCATGAAGGGGCTGGAACCTGTTCGCCATCCACACGGACAATCCTGGCATAACTGGTAAAACTGCCTCCGTTTTCCAATAATCCCTCTGTCGGTGGCACCGTCATTTCAACACTGACCAGTTCACCATCTCGAAGTTTGGAATTGTTGACTTCCACCAGCATCCCGCCAGGACTCACATTGACCGTGCTGCCGGCGTACAACTTGCCATCACTAAAACCAACCTTCTGGCACAGCACGGACATCTTCAGCGGCATCCGATGGTGTTTTCTGCGGTCATCATTTTTTGTCATAACAGCCTCCATGCTCTAAGAGTTTTCTAAAAGGCATTGTTCTTGTCAGCAAAAATCATACCTTATATATAATTCAGGACATATCTTGTCTTTTAATTTCACAAACATCTTTATTTAATAGACTTATGATCTCATACTCAAAAACTAATACCCCTTTTTCCCACTCTTTATGTTGAAAAATGGAATCAATTCCAAGTCCTTTTGAGAAAAACCGCATAAAAAACTGTAATTTAGTCAAATTGTACAAGTTAATTTCGGAAAAAATAGTCCAAATCCATTAATATTTATCATCTCATACCTTTTTTTAACTTATTTTTACATTCATTGCAAAACCCAATAACTACCTTCTGTTGTTTTTTTTCAACATCCCTGTTGACAAAACACGATATTTTTGCTTTCTTTAGGGATATGAAATCAAGTTCGAAATTATCCGAGATGATGGGTATCCTGCCGGATACGCCGCATCATGATATGAGCTCTTTATTGAAGTGCCTATCCGACGGTTTCGGGTATGGAATCATTGTTTTTGACCGCAGCCTCGAAATCGTCTTTTTTACTGAGCTATGCCAGACCTTTTTGACCCTCGATTCGCACATCGACAAGGTACTCAACGCAGGCACCGACGGCAAAATCAACTGGACGGATCATCTTACGCAATTTTTGCAAACGGGACAATCGGGGCGCTTTGACCGAATCCGTTATTTATTCAAAGAACAGCCCCGCTATGTAGATATCCTTCTTTGTCCGATACTTAGTGCGGATGGGCAATCCTGCGGAGCAGTCGGCGTCTTTCGAGATGTAACCATTCAGGTCATTCGGGATAATGAGCTGGCTCACACCCAACGGCTGACGGCGATTGGAAAACTGGCCGGCAAAGTTGCCCATGAATTGAACAATCCATTGGACGGCATTTTACGCTACATCAATCTGTCCCTGCGGGTACTGGAGCAAAACAACCCGGACAAGGCTCAGGAATACTTGCGGCAGTGCCGTACCGGGCTGCTGCGAATGGTGCAGATATTGTCGGAACTGCTGGAATTTTCCAGGGCGTCGCAGACGCCCAGAAACCCCGAGAGCCTGGATAAAATCGTCCAGGACGCCATCGAATCCATGCGTCCCAGGCTGGCTGGCATCGATGTCCAGGTTCAGCATCTTTTCAGCGGAACTGCAATGCACACCCCTCATGACAACTTGTTTCAGGTATTCTGCAATTTGATTAAAAACGCCGCCGATGCCATGAACGGCAGCGGCAGTCTTCAGATTCGCATCGAACAGGATGATCAGAACTGGCTGGTGCATTTTCAGGATAGCGGCCCCGGAATTCCTCTGGCAATGCGGGACGCAGTCTTTCAGCCGTTTTTTACGACCAAACTCAACGGACAAGGAACCGGACTGGGATTGGCGATTTGCAAAGACATTGTGGAAAAATATCAGGGACAGATTGTCTTGCACTGTCCCCAAAGCGGCGGCAGCATTTTTACCGTGAAGCTGCCCCGGCAGGATTGATAGATGACTCATCAGAAAGCGTTTATATGCTCAATGGGATAAAACAATGAATACAAAAGGTACCGTATTGATTCTCGACGATGATGCGATTATTCTGGATTCGCTGTGTGAGTTCCTGCGGATGGAAGGCTATCTGACACAAGGCGCCCGAACCCTTGCTGACGCCCGAAAAAAACTTCAGGAACAATCTTTCAACCTGGTCTTAACGGATGTGCAGCTTTCCGATGGGAACGGCTTTGAAATGCTTTCTTACATCCGGCAGGCTTTTCCGGAAACGGTCGTGATTCTGATAACCGGATACGGTACCATTGAAAGCGCTGTCGAGGCCATTAAGATGGGCGCGTTTGATTATCTGACCAAGCCAATTGTCGATGATGATTTGCGTCTGGCCGTCGAACGTGCAATCCGCCAGCAGAATCTGATTTCCGAAAATCAGCAGCTTCGTGACCAGCTTGAACACCGTTATCGGCTGGAAAACATTGTCAGCCAGGATTACAAAATGTCGCGGATATTTGAGCTGATTGAAGCCGTCGCCGACAGCAGAACCACCATTCTAATGACCGGCCCCAGCGGCACCGGCAAAAGTCTGTTAGCTCGCTCCATTCACTACCGCTCCACGCGGCGAGATAAACCTTTTGTCGAAGTCAGCTGCGGCGCCCTGCCTGAAACCCTGCTGGAAAGCGAATTGTTCGGCTATGTCAAAGGCTCCTTTACCGGTGCAGTTCGCGATAAGGAAGGAAAATTCTTCGCCGCTGACGGCGGCACGATTTTTCTGGATGAAATTGCATTGGCGTCGCCGGCAATGCAGGTTAAACTGTTGCGTGTCTTGCAGGAGCGGCAATTTGAACCCGTCGGCAGCAATCGAACCATTTCTGTCGATACGCGGATCATTCTGGCTTCCAACAGCGATTTGGCCGCGGAGGTCAAGGCGGGACGTTTTCGTGAAGACCTCTATTACCGTATCAATGTGGTTGCCATCCATATCCCCCCCTTGGCAGATCGGCCGGTGGATATTCCTCTGTTGTGTGCCTTTTTCCTCAAGCAGTTCTGCCGGTCGCATAGCCGCACCAAAGCCGGTATCACGGATAAGGCCATGGGCTGTCTGCAGCGGTATGGCTGGCCGGGCAATGTACGCGAACTGGAAAATGTCATCGAACGGGCGGTACTGCTCAGCAAGGGGCTGTATATTGATATTGATGACTTGCCTGCTTCCGTAAAAACAGCCGAGTTTGAAAAACCCGCTTCACCCAACCACGCCGGTCTCAAAGAAGCCATCGGAGGTCCCGAAAAAGCGATTATCCGCTCCGCATTGGAAGCCAACCAATGGAACCGCCAGAAGACGGCACAAAGCCTGAACATCAATCGAACAACGCTTTACAAAAAGATGAAGCGTTATGGATTGGAAGAAGAAGCCGACAAATTGGGGCTATAGTCGCCAAACAGCGACTGGCTTGGATTCATGGAATAGGCATTTGAAACGGCGTATGAGTTACCGCTCTGTTTTAACCAGCACATCCAGATATCGGACGCCCCATTTTTTGGCCTGGCTGTGAGAATGAAAGAACACATCGACACAATTGCCCTTAATCAGCCTGCCGCGGTCATAGACCTTCACCGGCTTTCCCATATTATAACCCGGGATTTTCATCTCCGTACCAAACCGGAATTTCTTGTCCGCCGCGACAAACACATCGCCGGAACGGATACGGTGGTTATTGGCCGTAATACCATCATTCGTACCGCAGCATTTGCTGCATGCACAGTATCCGGTTACACGCATCCGGACAACCCGCCAGCCGGAAGACGCCTTTAACACAGGCTTGGACGTTGGTCGCGCGGCATCCATCACCACAGGCAAATCGGGGACAATATGCTCTGAAGACTGACGAAGCATATCCAGTATCATCGATTCCTGGTCCATCTCAAACGATTCAGAATCCGCCAACTCGGTCTTAGCGAATTTATTAGTTGAAAACTGAAAATCGGACGAAATCGGTCTGCTCAAAGGGATCAGACCCTGAGCGTTCATGCACGCCTTGGCAATCCAGATAAGCGAAAAAAATCCAATCAGGACAATCCCGATGCGGATTGTGTATATTACTTTCCGATTAATTTGAGTTTTCTCCTGGCTGCCCAACGGAACACCTTTCCACTAATAAAAAAACAAAAAAATCCGTTTTTACGATTCGATCCGTCGATAGCAAACACTTATTTAAAAAGAACTTGAAGAAATAACAACGCTGTATGCCTTACCAAAGCTGCCTCCCATATTCATCATTGCTGCCCCATCGCTAAACGGTAGGATACTCGGTCTTGGAAAAAAAGTCAAGTTAAATAAAGACCAGAAAAAGTCCGATAACCATTAACAATTCAGATATTTTCATATCTATTTATAGCAATTTAAAAATACGCTTTGACAACATATTGCTGCATCATTCGCTGGGTGTTAAAAAACGAACCGTTCAGTGCGATGGTCGCCCGCATAATGTTGTAAAATCGGTGCTGTTCAGAATAATAGATTTTCAGGACTTCGCCGAGTTTTTCGTACAGTGACAGCGCATCTTTGGCTCGGTCGGGCAGGAGTTGGCCGGCAATCGGATTTACACCGATAGCCCATCCAGTCAAATTCTCGATGCATCCCTCAATCCACCACCCATCAAGAATACTCAGGGACGGCACGCCGTTCATCGCCGCTTTCATACCGCTGGTGCCGGAGGCTTCCATCGGCGGCTGGGGGGTATTTAGCCAGACATCCACGCCGGATGTCAGCAGCTTGCCCAGCGTCATGTCGTAGTTTGGCAGATAGACGATTTTGATTTCCTTGCCCAGCGTTTTGGACGCAGCGACAATACGTTTGATGAGTTCCTTGCCTTCCGAATCATTGGGGTGGGCTTTGCCGCCGAAAACCAACTGGAATGGGCCAGCCTCACGGGCAAGTCGGCGAAGTCTGTCCGTGTCCGAAAAAATCAAATCCGCCCGTTTGTAACTGGTCGCCCGACGTGCAAAACCGATCGTCAGCACGTCGATATCCATCCCAACATTGGTTTCCCGGTTGACAAATTCGATAAGCTGCTTTTTGACTTGCCGGCGGGCGGCCAGCAATTGTTCTTTGGGAATATTGAGCGCATAGCGAAGGCTGAAATTGTCCTCCTGCCAGCCGGGAATGTAGGCATCATACAGGTCAGCCAGCGGCTGGCTGACCCAGCGGGAATGGACGCCATTGGTAATCGAATCAATCGTATATTGGGCAAACATGTGACGGGAGACCTCGCCGTGCTTTTTGGCGACGCCGTTGACATAGCGGCTCAGATTCAGCGCCAGATAGGTCATATTGAGCGTGTGGTCGCAGCAGAAGATATTGGCATGCGAAAACGCCTCTTGCTCGCCCAGAATTCGCTTGACCATCTCCATTGGAAACTGGTCATGGCCGGCCGCAACGGGCGTATGGGTTGTAAAGACGCAGCACTCGCGCACCGCCGCGATATCGTCCTGGCTAATACCTTTCTCGACGCCGCGCTTGTGCATCTGTTCATTAAGCAGCTCCAGCGTCAAAAGGCTGGCATGGCCTTCGTTCATGTGGAATCGCTCAATCTGGTCATAGCCCAGCGCCCGCAGCATCCGCAAACCGCCGATACCCAGAATAATTTCCTGCGCGAGCCGGTAGGCTTTGTCTTTGCCGTATAAATAATGCGTCCACTCCCTATCCTGCGGACTATTGCCGTCAAGATCGGTATCTAACAGATAAACCGGTATGACATAGCCGGAATGCCCCCTGACGCTGTATTGCCAGCAGCGGATTTGCACCTTGCGGCCCTCAATCTGAACACTGACGCGAGGCTGCATTTCCGTGCAGAAATCGTCCACCATCCATTCTGCCGGCTCCTCGGTCTGCCAGCCGTCGGGGCCAAGTTTCTGGAAAAAATAACCCTTGCGATGCAGAAGGCTGACGGCGACCATCGGGACTTTCATATCCGCGCCGGACAATATGGTATCGCCGGCCAAAATCCCCAAACCGCCGCTGTAGGTCGGCACTCCCTCTTCGAGGCCAATTTCCATTGAAAAATACGCAACTTTACGCTCATTCTGGATATCCATATCGTTTCCTATCGCATAAGTTTTCATTGTGAGGAAATTACTACACGTACTCTTATAAGCCCACCGCTGCTTTTATGCAAGCCAAAAAGGCCTCAGGCGTGGAAAGCCCGTTTTTATAGGGGCAGGGTTGTGAAAATGGGATTTTTTTTACGGAACGGCTATGTAGGTATATGAGTATATGGGGAATAACACATGAACCCAGGAACTCAAGAATAGAAGGGAATTTCCCCCTGCGCTGCTGGTAATTTAGAATCCGCTTGCATCGTCAGCATCGTTAGAATCCAGACTCCTGTGCGGAGTTTCCCAGTCCAACATTACCAATTTCCGCTATACCCTCTTTTTTTTCAAAAATATCGCTGAACAGATTTTTCCAAATATATCATATAAAAGATATATATTGACTTGTAATATCAATATCAATATCAATATTTTTCTTGACTGGCCAGCGCGGGTCAATTATGATGACGTCTGTGAGTATCGTAAAATTGAACGGATTCTAACTTCTTTTTGAGAAGGATTTAACGATGAACGAAATCATTGGAAAAGCAGCGGGACAAATTTGGCATTATTTGGCCGACAATAATGCCCCGATCAGTATTGCCAGCCTTGCGAAAAAGACGGAGTTATCCTCAACGATGGCGACGATGGCCGTCGGCTGGCTTGCCAAAGAGGGCAAATTGGTCTTCGAGGAAAAAGGCAAGCAGATGCTGGTGTCGCTTTGCCCATCCGAAGTATGCGGTTAGTATAGCGGCGCAGTGCGCGCCGACAAGTAAATACGAATTTGATGCGTTTTAAAAATTTGATCTGCAATAGTAAAGCCGCAGAGCGGAGACTTTGCGGCTTTATTCTTTGTATTGCCGACAGGAGAAAGTAGTTTTATGTCCACAGCCCGACATATACGCAATGTTGCGATTATCGCCCACGTTGACCACGGCAAGACGACCCTGGTTGACCAGCTTCTGTATCAGTCCGGAATGTTCCGCAACGCGGAATTAGACAAGCTGGCCGGCGGTCAGCACGGCCTGATTATGGATTCGAATCCTCTTGAACGGGAGCGGGGAATTACGATTCTGTCGAAAAACTGCGCGGTCAATTACACCGACCCGGATGGCGAAGATTACAAAATCAATATCATCGATACGCCGGGACATGCGGATTTCGGCGGCGAGGTGGAACGGGTATTGAAAATGGCCGACGGGGTGCTTCTGCTGGTGGATGCGTTTGAAGGCCCGATGCCGCAGACGCGTTTTGTGCTGTCCAAAGCCCTGTATCACAAACTCAAGCCAATTGTGATTGTCAACAAGGTGGACCGCACGGAAGCCCGCCCCAATGATGTGGTCAATGAAGTGTTTGACCTGTTTGTCTCGCTGAAAGCCAACGACAACGCCCTGGATTTTCCGGTGATATTCGCATCCGGCAGAAACGGATGGGCGACGACCGACCTGGCTGTCCCCAATAGTAATCTGCGTCCGATTTATGATGCGATTATTCAGCATATTCCAGCGCCGATCGTCAACAATGAAATGCCGCTTCAGATGCAGGTAACCACGCTGGATTATTCCGACTATGTGGGCAAAATCGCTATTGGGCGTATTTTCGCCGGCACGGTCAGCCAGGCGGAAAATGTGACGGTCATCGATAACGCCGGCATCCATACACAGCAGAAAATCATTCAGCTTTATACCTTTGACGGACTCCATAAAAAACACGCCGATATGTGCGAGGCCGGCGACATCTGTGCGATTGCCGGATTAGACCCGATTGATATCGGCAATACGATTGCCTGTGCCGACAAGCCCAGCGCCCTGCCGGTAGTGGCCATCGATGAGCCGACAATGAATATGACCTTTCGCGTCAATGATGGACCGTTTGCCGGCAAAGACGGCAAGTATGTTACCAGCCGAAATATCAAAGACCGCTTAGATAAGGAAATCCAAACCAATGTCGCTCTGCGTGTTGAACCCGGCGAAACCGCCGATGAATTTAAGGTGTCCGGCCGCGGATTGATGCATCTGGGCATTCTGATTGAAAATATGCGGCGGGAAGGCTATGAACTGACCGTCGGCAAGCCGCAAGTCATTATCCGCCAGGTCGAAGGCCAGCGGCAGGAACCTATCGAACGGCTGGTCATTGAGTGTCCGACGGACTGTCAAAGTTCCGTGATGTGTCTGCTGGGAGACCGGCGAAGCGAGATGATTAATATGGATTCCAAAGCCGGCGCCAGCGATTATGTGCACATGGAATTCCGCATTCCATCGCGCGGTCTGTTTGGGCTGCACGCACGGATTATGAACGCTACGCAGGGACGCGCCATTATGCACCACAATTTTGAACGCTACGAGCCGATACGCGGCAGCATCCCGCAGCGTCAGGCGGGCGTGATGATTGCCACCGACGCCGGCACGGTAACGGCATACGCCTTGGACGCCCTGTTTGACCGGGGAACCTTTTTTGTGGAAGTCGGCCAGCAGGTCTATGAAGGCCAGGTCGTCGGCGAACACTGCAAGGATAACGATATTCCGGTCAACCCTGTCAAGCTCAAGCAATTGTCCAATATGCGGGCAAGCGGCAAAGATGAGGCTGCCCGTGTCAAATCGCCGCGCAAAATGAGCCTTGAACAGGCGCTCGAATATATCCAGGAAGATGAATTGGTGGAAATTACGCCTAAAATTATCCGGATGCGAAAACGCCTGCTCAAAGAATCCGACCGCAAACGGGATTCCAGAAAAAAACAGAATCTATGATTCAACCGCAACGAATACGGCAACTCAACCGTAAGCCGGTACGGGATGGCCGCTATGTCCTGTATTGGATGCAGGCGGCCCAGCGAGCCGACTGGAATCATGCCCTTGACTATGCAATACAGACAGCCAACCAGAGACGAAAGCCCCTGCTGGCTGTTTTTGTTTTGACGGCGTATCCGCAGGCGAATCTGCGGCACTATCAGTTTATGCTGGAAGGACTTGTCCAGACACAAGCCCTGCTTGACAAACGCGGGATTACGCTGAATGTCATCGCAGGCAACCCCGAAGGCGTTATTGCCCGCTTAGCAAAAAATGCCGACACGGTCATTACCGACGATGGGTATCTGCGAATTCAGCGGCAATGGCGAAATAGCATCGCGGCTGCGATTGATTGCCCGCTGGTTGAGATTGTCACCAATGTGGTTGTGCCGGTCGAGACGGCGTCGGATAAGGAAAATTTCTCGGCAGGCACGCTGCGGCCGAGAATCCATCGGCAATTGGCGGAGTTCCTTGTGCCGATGAAAAAGGAAAATCTGAACTCCCGCCTCTGCGGGAATGACATTCTTGAAGACTCCATCTGTCTGGATGATATTGACGCAGTTTTGAAAAAGATGAACATCGACAGGTCTGTGCCGCCATCCAGATCGTTTCGAGGCGGCACGGCAGAGGCACAAAAACGGCTCAAAGCCTTTATCGCCGGCAAACTGGACTTATACAGCCAAAACCGCGGCGACCCAGCGCTGGATATCCAGTCGCATCTGAGCCCTTATCTGCATTTCGGTCAAATCAGCCCGCTGCAAATTGCCCTCGAAGCTGCACAAACCGACAGCCCCGGCAAAGAAGCATTCCTCGAAGAACTTATTATTCGGCGGGAGCTGGCATTTAATTTCGTCTGGTACAATCCCCGTTATGACCAGTATGAGGGATTGCCGCACTGGGCGCTGCGGACACTGAATTTTCACGCCAAAGACAAACGCCCGTATCGTTATACACTGGAGCAGATGGAGACAGCACAGACACACGATCCTGCCTGGAACGCCGCCCAGATGGAAATGGTCATTACAGGCAAAATGCACAATTATATGCGGATGTACTGGGGCAAAAAGATTCTTGAATGGACAAAATCGCCCAAAGACGCCTTCGAGCAAATGCTGCATCTCAATAATAAATACGAACTGGATGGCCGCGATCCCAATAGTTTCGCGGGTGTGGCGTGGTGTCTTGGCAAGCACGACCGGGCATGGGCAGAGCGTCCCGTCTTCGGCAAAATCCGCTATATGAACGCCGCCGGACTTAAGCGCAAATTTGACATTCAAGCCTATATCGACAATGTTAACCGAATGCAGTCTCTGTCCTGACAGTCCAATGAATGCCTTTCTAAAAAAACAATATGAGGGTCCCGGCGGCATTGGCGAAATGATGGCCATCGCCCTGCCGATGATTATTTCCTGCGCCTGTGATACCATCATGACCTTCACCGACCGGCTCTTTTTGTCGCGGCTGGGAACCGAACAAATGAGCGCGGCGATGGGCGGCGGACTGACGTGTTTTATGCTGACAACGTTCTTTTTCGGCCTGACGGGCTACTGCACGCCGCTGGTCGCTCAATATCTGGGGGCCGGACGCAAGCCATCCTGCGCTGTCGCCGCTTCACAGGGATTGATTATCGCCCTGCTTGCCTGGCCGATCATCCTGATGCTGCGGCCTGCCGGCCACTGGCTGTTCGAAATCATCCATGTCCCGCCTGCGCAAATCGTCCCTCAAAAAGCCTATTTCGACATCCTGCTGTACGGCACATTGATCAGCCTGCTGCGCAACACCCTGAGCAGTTTTTTTTCGGGCGTCGGCAAGACCCGTATCGTAATGGTCTCGGCAATCACCGCAATGGCGGTCAATGTCATCCTTAATTATATTTTGATTTACGGCAAAATCGGCTGTCCGGCATTGGGTATTCGGGGCGCAGCCTACGGGACGATCATCGGCAGCATCTGCGGATTGGCCGTTCTTGGATGGGCGTATCTGAATCAGGAAAACCGCCGGCAATACGGTGTATGGCAATCGCTTCGATTTGACCGGACAATCATGGGAAAACTCCTGCGGTTCGGCTATCCTTCCGGCGTGGAATTCTTTTTAAATCTCCTGGCCTTTGACCTGATGGTGCTGATTTTCCATTCCTGCGGCGATGCGGCGGCGGCAGCCATCACGATTGTCTTCAACTGGGATATGGTCTCCTTTATCCCGCTGATTGGCGTCCATATCGGCGTCATGAGTCTGGTCGGCAAATATATGGGCGCAGGATCCCCCGACACAGCTCATCGAGCCGCGATGTCGGGCTTGAAGCTGGCATGGCTGTATTCGTTTTGCACGTTTATTACCTTCGCCGTCTTTACGAAATCCTTAGTCGGCGTATTCCGGCCTAACGAAAGCGATGTGCTGTTTGCCGAAGTGTTCCCGACAGCCGTCTTTATGCTCCGTATCGCGGCTTTTTATGTAATGGCCGATGCGGTAATGCTGGTCTTTGGCGGCGCCCTGCGCGGCGCCGGCGATACCTTTTGGGCGATGTGCATCTCCGTTGCGATGCACTGGACACTGGTGGTTATTCTGACGCTGTTTTTGAAAATTTTTCACTTTACTCCGACGGCGTCCTGGGTTATGCTGTGTTCAGCGTTTTTGTCGTTCAGTGCGGTCTTTTATCTGCGGTATCGAGGCGGAAAATGGCGGAGTATCCGTGTTGTCGATAAGGATATCGCCCTGCCGCCGACCAATGGATTCCACGAGACCAAAGACCTGTAATATCGATAAGACATTATTCGGCAAGGAGACCAAAAATGACACGTCATCACCCACTGCCTTATGACGCGATGCCGAACCGTTTCTGCAGCAGTGCCGCAATAATAATTCGCTGCCGGATGGCCGCCGCCGTCCTAATCGCCCTTTTTCTAAATGGATGTCTCTTTTCGATTAATGGCGAACCGCGTCCCAGACTGGGAAGCTACGCGACCTCTACGCCGGGAACAAACTTTATTGATATCCACAATTTAGGAAACCATTCTTACGGCAATTGCTTATTTGAAAAAAACGGCATTGTCTATACGTGCCGGGCAGGACATATCGATATTGCGCATTTGAGAATTAACGCCGACTACGTAAAATATCTCTATACAAAGGTTAAAAAAAATCTGATTCACGACAAGTCCGAAATGACCTTTAAATTGAATGTCGAATCTTCCTGGTATTATGTCAAATTCTATTATCCGCAAAACTGGGCTGCCCTGCCGCAGGATGAAAAAGAAATCATTGCACATCAGCTCGCTCTTGAATTGAGCCAGTACTTTACCTTTAATATGACAGTCTGGCATGAATTTTTAACTTTTTACGGCTATAAGTGTATGGCCGTCTTACCCGAAGAACCGTCGGCGTTTTCCTGGGAAGATATTTATTCGAATTTGGTGGGAATACGGCTCGGGGCTCAAGCCGTCGCAGATGAAGAGCATGGATATAATAAGTCCATGACACTGCTGCTCAACAAAGAACTTGAATCGCTTGGGATACAATCCAGTCAGACGGCCAGAGACGCCTCGGAAAAAATGAGAGGAACCTGGTTTAATGGATTTGTGTTTATTAATATGGTGGAAAGGAATATGGATATCGGTCTGGATGACGGCTTTGTTACGCCGACGCTGGTTCCAGGAGTATGTGAAAATCCAGAACCCCAGTCCTATCCGATTCCGACGCTGGAGGCGTTTCATCGATATGGATTTACGATGAGTTTTGAGGTCGAGCCTGCGGAGTTCGAGAAAAATCAACTCTTGAGCATCGTTTATCCCAACGACGGGAATGGAAAGCGGATTCAATTCCCTTATCATCTGCCCTTGATAATGGATTATACAAAAAAAGAGGCTCTGCGAAGAGGATATGTCATTGAACAGCCCGCACAGAACCAGAATTAAACTGCAGCCGGGTCATTACGACCGGTGGAGCAGCCACAAACACCTGTTGACACAGGGACTTCTGACCAATAAAGACCTTGCCATCTACACACATGCCGGTTCCCGTGCCGTCAAAAACATTGCCTTTGATGACAGCCAGCGTGAGCAAATTGACCATATCGCTCTCCAAAAATCACCCTAAAATATCCACAATCCGCAAAAACCGTCTCTTGCTATTACCGTCCGTTCGGGTATAATGTCTGTTTTGTCCCGTACAACAGGAAAAACTAAAAACAGGATTTACGGATGGAACAAGGCGCTTACGATTTTAATCGCGTTGAAAAGAAATGGCAGGATTTTTGGCTGTCCCATAAGACCTTTCGGGCGGTCGATGCCCCGCCTGCGGTCAAAAACATTGAACCTGACCCAGCACTGCCGCTGGAAAAACGCCCTAAGTACTATGTGCTGGATATGTTTCCCTATCCATCCGGCGCCGGCCTTCATGTCGGCCACCCCGAAGGCTATACCGCCTCGGACATCGTATCGCGCTACAAGCGGATGAAGGGCTACAATGTCCTGCACCCGATTGGCTGGGATGCGTTTGGCCTGCCGGCCGAACAGTACGCCGTCCAGACCGGCACCCATCCGGCGGTTACCACACAAAACAACATCGCCAATATGCGCCGCCAAATCCAATCGCTGGGCTTTTCCTACGACTGGGACAGGCAGGTCGATACCACTGATGTCAGCTACTGCAAATGGACGCAGTGGATTTTTCTGCAATTCTATAATTGCTGGTTCGACGACAAACTCCAAAAGGCTCGCCCCATCAGCGAATTGCCCATTCCCGATGAAATCAAAGCCAAAGGCGAAAAAGCCGTAGCCAAATTCATCGATGACAACCGCCTGGCATACGAATCGCACGCCCCGGTCAACTGGTGTCCGGCATTGGGAACAGTGCTTGCCAACGAAGAAGTAGTCGGCGGCGTCAGCGAACGCGGCGGCCATCCGGTCATCCGCAAGCCGATGCGGCAATGGATGCTGCGGATTACCAAATACGCCCAGCGGCTGCTGGATGGATTGGAGGGATTGGATTGGTCGGATTCCATCAAAAAACTGCAATTGGACTGGATTGGCAAAAGCGTCGGAGCCGAAGTCGATTTCCAAATAGCCGGATGCGGCGAAAAACTGCGCATCTTTACCACACGCCCCGATACCCTGTTCGGCGCAACCTATATGGTCATGTCGCCCGAACATCCGCTGGTCGATGCGATTACCACTGCCGACTGCAAACAGGCCGTCGCGCAGTATAAACAAATGGCTTCGCGCAAAAGCGACTTGGACCGTACCGACCTTGCCAAAGACAAGACCGGCCAGTTCACCGGCGCTTATGCAATCAATCCGGTCAATGAAACGAAAATCCCCATCTGGATTAGCGACTATGTATTAATCAGCTACGGCACCGGCGCCATTATGTCCGTGCCGGCACACGACGAGCGGGATTTTGAATTTGCCAAAAAATTCAACTTGCCGATTATTCAGGTCGTTCAACCGCAGGATGCCCACTTAGCGGCACAGGCCCAAGCGGGACAGTTGTGCTTTACCGGCGACGGTATTGCAATCAATTCCGGCAGGTTTAATGGCTTAACAACAGCCGAATTCAAGGAACAAATTACTGCCTGGCTGCAGGGAAAAGAACTTGGTAAAAAGACAGTCAATTTCAAACTCCGCGACTGGCTCTTTAGCCGTCAGCGCTATTGGGGCGAACCGTTCCCGATTCTGCATACCGAAGATGGACGGGTCATCGCCTTAGACGAAAGCGACCTGCCGCTGGAACTGCCCGCCGTCGAAGATTTCAAGCCGACCGGCACCGGCGAACCGCCGCTGGCAAAAGCAGCCGACTGGGTTAATGTCGTCCTGCCCGACGGCACCAAAGCCAAACGCGAAACCAATACCATGCCGCAATGGGCGGGAAGCTGCTGGTATTATCTGCGCTATATGGATGCATCCAATCCCAATGCGGCCTTTGACCCGAAAAAAGAACAATACTGGATGCCCGTTGACCTGTATATAGGCGGCGCTGAACATGCCGTTCTGCATCTGCTCTATTCGCGGTTCTGGCACAAACTGCTGTTTGATTTGGGCTATACTTCGACTGACGAGCCGTTTAAAAAATTGGTCAATCAGGGTATGATTCTGGGCGAAGACAACCAGAAGATGAGCAAGTCGCGCGGCAATGTCATTAATCCCGATAAGGTCATTGCTGATTATGGCGCCGACTCGATGCGGCTGTATGAAATGTTTATGGGCCCGCTGGAAGCCACCAAGCCCTGGTCGATGCAGGGCGTCGAGGGCGTTCACCGCTTTTTACAAAAGGTCTGGCGACTAATGGTTCATCCCGAAACCGGACAACTGCTGGAAACCGTCTGCAATGATACGCCCGACCAGGACACTGTCCGCATTCTGCACCAGACCATCAAAAAAGTCACGCTGGATATCGAGGCGTTCGCCTTCAACACCGCCATCAGCCAAATGATGATTTTGGTCAACCATCTGACAAGACTGGCCGCACGCCCCAAAACAGCGTTAGAACCGCTGATATTGATTTTGTCGCCGTTCGCCCCGCACCTGTGTGAGGAACTCTGGCAAAAATTGGGGCACACAAAATCACTGGCGTATGAACCCTGGCCGGCCTACGACGAGCAATTGACGAAAGAAAAACAGGTCGAGCTGGCAGTTCAGGTGCTTGGCAAAATCAAAGACCGCATTGTCGTCGCTGCTGACGCATCCGAACAGGCAATCGAACAGGCCGCCCTGGCCAATGAAAAGGTACAGGCCGCCATCGCCGGAAAAACGGTCAAAAAAGTCATCATCGTCAAATCCCGGCTGGTCAATCTGATTATCGGATAAAACAATGAAACACGAAATCGAAGCCAAAATCAAAGTCGAATCGCTGGCACCGTATGAGGCGATGCTCAAGAAACTCGGCGCCGCCGGCAGCAGCCCGACGCGCGAAATCGATATCTATTATACCGACCGCATCCATACGGCAATCGGCGCCGATTGCGCCCTGCGCCTGCGAAAGGTCCTCCAGTCCGGCAGCGAAAAATACATCCTCACTTACAAAGGCCCCCGCAGCAGCAGTCTGTTCAAATCCCGCCCCGAAGCCCAGACCGAACTGCTGGACTACGCGGCGGCTCAGAGTATCTTGGCGGCATTAGGCTTAAAACCAATGCTATCCTTTGAAAAAATCAGGTCTGTCTGGAAACTGGACAACTGCGAGGTCTGCTTAGATGATGTACCGCCGCTGGGGCAATTTATCGAAATTGAAGGACCTGATGAAGCTGCTATCGCATCCGTCTTAGGCAAACTGAAACTGAATGAACAACACCATATTTCCGAAGGCTACGCCAGCATGATGGCACGCTCTATCAGAGAAAACAACCAACCCTTTTCTGCGGATGCCCAATAACATGAACTTCAAAGACGGCACTATCTTTTTTATCGTCAACCCTAAATCCGGCGCCAGCAGCAACAAGCAATTGGTCAGCGGCCTGCTGGAATACCTCAAAGCCCGTAATTATAAGGTACGTGTCGAATTGACCCAATCGCTCGAACACGGCGGTCAGTTGGCAAAAATCGCCGCCGCAGACCCGCAATGCAGCCTGGTTATAGCCGGCGGCGGAGACGGCACTATCCGTCAAGTCGTTGGCGCTCTGTCCGGCAGCCAAAAACCCCTGCTGGTCGTCCCCTGCGGAACCGAAAATTTACTGGCCAATGAACTGGGCTTTGATACCCATATCGAAGGCCTCATCGATGCTTTTGAAAACGGATGCCTGCGGCCGCTGGATTTGGGACTCATCAACGGACAAACTTTTACCTCTATCGCCGGTGTCGGCTTCGACGGCAAAGTCGTCCATCGCGTTCAGGCCGTCCGAACAGGCCACATCAGCCACATGACTTATTTCTGGCCTATCTGGCGGACGTTTTGGGATTATGATTTTTCACCGATTACCGTCTGTGCCGACGGCAAAGAGATTTTCAGCGGACGCGGCATCGCCTTTGTCGGCAACATCTCTCGCTATGCTATTGGCCTGCAATTAATGAAAAAAGCCGATTACAGCGACGGCTTGCTGGATGTCTGCGTCTTTCGATGCGGCTCTTGCTGGCATCTGCTCAAGCACGCCATTGCAACCATTTTTAAATCACACCTGCGGTTCAGCGACGCTATTTATACGCAGGCAAAATCTATTACCATAACCTCATCCGACCCTGCAATGCCGACAGAATTGGATGGCGACCCTGGAATCGCAACCCCCTGGACGGTGCAGGTTGTCCCCCAGGCAATTCAGGTTCTTGTTCGGCAAAACGCGAAACCAGCCGGCATCCGTACCCGGCTCAAACGCCTCATCGGTTAATTTTATGACTATCGAAAAACAATTAATACATAAAGTGTCATTCCCGCCAAAGCGGGAATCCAGTATCAATTAAGGATACAAAAATGAACCATTCATTTCAAATCGCAAATATCCCCATCGGCTTACATGAAGAGTTATTCATCATTGCCGGTCCCTGCGTCATTGAAGATCACGCACTGTGTCTGGAAATCGCTGACGAATTAGCCATCATCAGCAAACGAACTGGTATCCCGATCATCTTCAAGGCAAGTTTTGACAAGGCAAACCGAACCAGTATCGACAGTTTCCGCGGACCGGGTATGCAAAAGGGCTTGGAAACGCTCGAAAAGGTCAAAATCAAAACCGGTATGCCCATTCTCACCGATGTTCACGACCACGCCCAGGCAGAGCCAGTCGGCAAAGTGGTCGATTGCATCCAGATACCCGCCTTCCTGTGCCGCCAGACCGACCTGCTGATTGCCTGCGCCAACACCGGCAAGGCCGTCAATGTCAAAAAGGGGCAATTCGTCTCGCCCGATGAAATGAAAAATGCTGTTAAAAAAATTCACGATTGCGGCAACAATCAAGTCCTGCTGACCGAACGCGGCACCTTTTTCGGCTACAATCGCTTGGTCAATGATATGACCGCAATCCCCGCGATGCAGACATTGGGCTGTCCGGTCGTCTTTGACTGTACCCACAGCACCCAGCAGCCCGGCGGACTGGGAAACGCCACTGCCGGCAGCCGCCATCTGGCGCCTGTTTTGGCAAAAGCCGCCATCGCCGCCGGCGCCAATGCCTTGTTTATGGAAGTCCACCCGAAGCCGCAAATCGCACTGTGCGATGCCGCCTGCATGATGGAATTAGACAAAGTTGAAGCGTTATTGAAGATTTGCAAATCCATTTTCAATACCGTCCGAAAAGGATAAAATGGATATAAAATCCGAAAAATATCTATTTGGCCCTGTCCCCTCCCGCCGGCTGGGTCTAAGCCTCGGCGTCGATATCGTCCCGCTCAAGACCTGCACCCAAAACTGCCTCTACTGCCAACTCGGCAAAGACAGCCCCCAACTGCTGGAACGAAAAGCATACGTCCCCATTGATGCGGTTGTTGATGAAATCAAAGCACGCCTCGTAAAAGGCCTGCGTGCCGACTACATCACCATCAGCGGCTCCGGTGAACCAACACTGCATTCGCAGCTCGGCCTACTGATTGACAAAATCAAAGCCATCACGACGATTCCTGTCGCCATTATCACCAATGGCACCCTGCTTCATCTGGCCGATGTCCGAAAAGATTGTTGCAAAGCCAATGTCGTCCTGCCCTCTCTCGATGCCGGCGACGAGCAAACATTTCAAAAAATAAACCAGCCCCACCCCAGCCTCAAATTTTCCGATTTAGTCGATGGACTATCCGCTTTTCGCAAAGAATATGCCGGCCAAATCTGGCTGGAAGTCTTTTTCTGCCAGTCAATTAACACCGACCTGCATTCCATCGATAATATATCCAAAATCATCGCCCGCATCAAACCGGACAAAGTCCAGCTCAATACCGCCGTCCGTCCCACAGCCCACAAATCAGCCATCGCCGTTTCGCCCGAAAATCTTCAAAAAATCGCCGACATGCTGGGCCAAAATGCCGAAGTGATAGCCGATTTTCCCCATACGGATACCGGAACAACCGGCCAATTTGACCCTAACCAGCTTAAATCGATTTTACTTCTCCTTCACCGCCGGCCATGCAGCCTTCAGGATATCTGCGACGGCCTCGGCATCGGCGAACAAGATGCGACAGCCGCTGTCAACAGCCTCCTTGCGTCAAACTCTATCACTGTCGATATCCTGCACGGCACGACCTATTACAAGCCATAAATCAGTGGAATAATACAAATAAAAGGTTCATCCGTTAAATGCGTTGGCATATTGCAAAAAAGGGACATCGCTTTATGAT